>JAAXQE010000099.1 GCA_012974425.1 Geopsychrobacter sp. | reverse complement strand
GAGGCTTGTTATTTTAAGGTTTATCCTTCCACGCGTTCGGCCAGGATCTCGAGTATATCGAACGGTTTCAAATGATCATCCAGATCCGCCCCCTTGATGCCGCCACCAGCAGGACATCGGGAATATCAGTGCGCGGCCAACATTCCCGTAGATTTCATGGGTCAGTGCCACCCTCACCGCCCTGAAATGGCTGCTGTCATCCGAGTCTCAAGTAGCAAGGAAAATACCAACCAACGTCCTTGTCGTCCATAACGTCCCTGGTGCTGCGAAACAGCCTGTTTTTAAAAGGCTTTTATCCATCGCCTGGTTCTCCGCAGGCGGCGGCGGACTGTCCCATTTGTGACAGTTTACCCTGTTGTTTACCGACGACCCCTAACGTGGCAACAAACCATTGCAAAGCAGAGCCGCGTAGGAATCGGCAATCTGCTTGATGCTCAACGCGCCCTCAGGTTTGAACCAGGTCGAGACCCCGGCGCACATCTTGATAAGGGCACGGGTGTAGAGTTTCGGTTCGTCCAGCTGCCAGTCCTGCTCGGCCTTCCCGGCGCGCAGCACCTCCTCGATGATCTGCTGATAGCAATCCCGCTTGGCCACCACCTTGAGGTAGTTTTCCGGCTCCAGATTGCGCAGCTCTTCGTCGGTGATATAGGTCTGGTCGGGTCCGGTGACGTGGTATTCGATGTGGAAATGTACCGTTGTGCGCAGTTTTTCGAGGGGGGAATCGATATCGGCCAGTTGGTCGCTGAGCCGTTCGATCATGTCGCTCATCGTGTGGTCCATCAGCTCGAAGAGGATCTCCTGCTTCGAGGCGAAGTGATGGTAGATACTCCCCCCCTGAATCCCGGCGCGCCGCGCCAGTTCGCGTAGGGTTGCACCCGGATAGCTCTTCTCGCGAAAGAGGTGAGCCGCTTCCTGCAGGATAATTTTGCGGCGTGAAATGGTTTCTTTCATCGATGCTCCTAAATAAACCTAACGCTTGTTAGGTATGATATCAAGCACTGTTATTCAATTCAAGGCAGAAAATCGTTCGGTTGATTCGAATCTTGCTGTACGTTTAAGGCAAACGGAGTCAGCAATGCCTAATTGTCCGAATTTATAGTACTTTTCGGGTAGGGTTAATTTGTACGGAGCAGTCCTGCAACTGGCAACTCAGGCAAATTTAAAGCTGTCAGGCCGTTTTAATCGCCGCTGCCGTCTCGAGTCCGAGACTATCAATTGCCATCGGCTGAAGCTTGAATATTCGGATCGTGCCATTGGCGGGCATCGGGTATTCGGACACGAATTCGATATAGCGGGGAATTTTGAGGGTGGTGATCACCAGAATCTGCACCGGACTATTCCCAATGCCATGAAACCTTTACAGGTAACTGCGACCACCCACATAGAAATTTGACCAATATTTCGCGGAGAGATTCGCAATCCGCACCGTCTTACCGGTCCGCGGAGCATGAATGAAGCGCTCCTGACCAATATAGATCCCGACATGAGTCACCCGGTTCCCCCCCTTGGTGGCAAAAAAGACCAGGTCCCCTTTTTGCAATTGCGCCCTGCTGAGCCGCCGCCCCTGACTGAATTGCGCCCGGGAATTTCGCGGCAGGTTCAAGCCGTTTATGCGGTAACAAACCAGGGTCAAGCCACTGCAATCAAACCCCTTGCTGGTCTCGCCACCCCAAAGATAAGGCACCCCGATAAATTGATGTGCGGATTTAACCAGCTCGTCACGCAAATTCCCCTCTCCACTGCGCTTGATTTGCGCTGCGGCATAACTTTCCGGGATGACAATGAAGTAACTCTCGATCTGGCTTTGGCGCTGCAAGGCTTCAGCCTGCACCCGTGCATCGGCATAGTTGGGATGATTGCCGAACCGCACCTTGAAAAGTCCGGATGGATCACGAAAATAGTAGGCATCGACCCCGCGCGCATCAAGGGCCCCTTCAAGCCGGGCAGCATTTTCGACCCGCGCAAAGGCTCCGACCTGGATACTGAAACCCATCCTTTCAAGTGAGGACAGGCTTTCAGCCGGAAGTGATGGCGCGGGCGGTGCGTCAGCAATCAGTCCGGCAATCGGGTCACTGGCAACGGGGGTCTGTGCAGGAGATGGTGGGGATGAAGGGGTTAACTGCGGACCAGCGCAGGCAGTCAGTGCCAAGAGCAAAAAGGCTACAAAACGCTGTGCACATGGGTTGATAAGACTGGGAGTAGACATCGCTTCTCTATCGACAGGGAACAAGCATTAAGCAGCTCAGCATCACGCGTGAGAAATGCATACTACTCCAGCAACAGGCATCGCGCCAACCAGGAGTGGAACAGTTTCAAGGATATCTTGCCCAACTAAGTAACAGGCTACTGACCTGCGTGTCTGGCATAGCGACTCTTCGTGATTTAGTCTAGG
>JAAXQE010000174.1 GCA_012974425.1 Geopsychrobacter sp. | reverse complement strand
ATTTAAGACTTGGCCGCTATACAGTGCTGATGATTTTCATTGTGGAGGAGGCTTCCCTTAAACTGGGTAAGTGTCCCTACTCATCTGCTTAAGGCTACCGCCTCGTGGCTCACCTGACCGGGGCCGGACGGCCGGCGATCAGGTTGCCTTAAGTCCCTGAGTGTGAGAGGGTCTGGCGAGTATTCCCGCTTGATCTCCAACCAACCAAAGGAGCAACGATGAACCCATTTATGATACGGATGCTGCGAGCGGCGAAATTAGACGTCCCATTTTATGAAGAGGTCGAAGCCGACCGGGGCGCAATGCCTCAGGCCATGGGGGTGGTTGTCCTTTCCAGTTTGGCGGCCGGGGTCGGAAGTGTCGCGAACCTCGGGCTTGGTGGGATTCTGCTCGGAACCCTTGCCGCCCTTGGCAGCTGGTACGTCTGGGCCTGGCTCACCTACTTCATCGGCACCAGATTTCTAGCCGAACCGCAAACCGAAGCCGATCTCGGTCAATTGTTGCGCACCACCGGATTTTCGAGTTCTCCCGGCCTGATTCGGGTCCTGGGGATCATCCCGGGGCTGGGGCCGATTGTTTTTGCCCTGGCGTCCATCTGGATGTTGGTGAGCATGGTAATCGCGGTCCGGCAGGCGCTGGATTACACGAGCACCCTGCGTGCTCTGGGCGTGTGCGCGATCGGCTGGATCGTTCAGACCCTCATCCTGGTGCTGCTGTTCGCGCTGCTGGGTGGCGGGGTCAACTGAGCAGCGCAGCTACCTGAAAAACAAAGGGGTCGTGTCTCCACATTTCATAAATTGAAATGTGGAGACGCGACCCCTTCATGGTCCGCAGACCTCAGCATATCTGCACTTGCCGAAAAACACTCAAATCTCCAACAGATGTTCCTTGAGGATACCTCAGGACAACCCCTGGTTGTCGGTCGCCACCGCCACAATACAAAAGAGTCCCGTCGCCTGAATCATGGTCAGGCCGCGATTTTCCACATCATTGTCAGCCAATCACGGTGATCCGTTTCATAACGCCCCCCCATCTTTAACCAGGTCCGCTATGAAGCTTTCGATCTGTTCCCTTGAGATGTTCGGCATGACCACAAGATGGGACTGGCCCTTTGCCGAGGCCAGTTGCCACTTCTGGCACAGCGCCGGTCCGGGACTGGCAAAGACAACGGTTATGGCGTTCGGATTTCTCCAGGCCTCAATCCCGATCTCGCGCAAGCGGCAGCAGGCATATTCGGCCACCTCCAGGCTGTGCGCCACACGCGCGCGAAAACCCCCTTCGCCATAGCGTTTGATCGCCAGCCACAGGATCAACGGCGTTAGGCCGTTACGCGAGCCGGTAATGGTGGTATCCAGATTACCGATATAGGTGATAGAGCGGGCGATCCGGTCGACATGGTGCTTAAGGGCCAACACTATGCCGCAGGGAATCGGCGAGCCGATGAACTTGTGGCCGCTGATCGAGATACTGTCTGCGCCGTCGGCAAAGTCGAAGGCCGGGCGCGGCGCTAAAAACGGCGCGATAAAACCACAGAGCGCCGCATCGCTGTGGATATAGGACTGGCTGATCGCCAACTCGGCAAAGATCTGGCGGATCTTGGCGATGTCGTCTTTGCCCTCGGTCATGGTGGTGCCGATATTGGCGAAAATAATCGGTGTTACATCGCGATGAATCCGCAAGGTTGCGCGCAAATCCTCATAATCGATCTCACCGCTCTTCTGAGCGCGAATCATGATGTGGCGCATGCCGAGCAGATGCATGTTCTTGCTGACACTGTAATGGGTGGCCTGAGAAAAATAGACGATACCCTGAGGATAAAGCTCGCGCGCCAGATAGAGCCCGTAGAGGTTCCCCTCGCTACCGCCATTGGTGACGTAGCCCCACCAGGTGTCGCCCTCGGCGCGCAGCAGTCGCGCGGCAAATTCGACAACCTCGCGTTCAAATTCACGCGTGTCGACCTGGTAGGTACTGGGGGCGAAGGGGTCGCCGATATTGTTGAGCGGCAGCTCAAGAAAGCGGGCAACCGAGCGGCAGTCGAAATCCTTGGCCACCGGATAGCCCAGGAACATCTCGGTCTGCTGACAGAGATGCGCATAGAGCCGATCCAAGCGCTCCTGATCCTGAGCGGCAAGGGGTGCTGAGCCCTCGAATGTACTGAGCAAGTCGCCAAGTCGCATAGTACGCACCTCTGCTTTGGTTGCAAACAAGTACATAACTAGAATAGCCGGTAGTCGGACGAATTTCATTGCAATGATTTGTTTTTTTGCGGTTTTCATTCAATCGACACGACCCCTTCATGGTCCGTTCGTCAGTTAAGTGAAGTGTTTCCGGTACTCCGAGGCGTGGTAGGATTCACTCCCCGGAATCAATCAGCAGAATTTCCCCCCTAAGGAG
>JAAXQE010000311.1 GCA_012974425.1 Geopsychrobacter sp. | reverse complement strand
TCATGAAGGGGTGGGATCCGGAATTTCGCTATGGTTTCACCTCCGCCGAGCGCCAGGTATATCTGCCGATCTTTGAGATGATCGACTCGATTGCAGAAGGATGTGGAAAGAAATGTCACTAAGGGCTTCGAGGTACGTCAGTTTGCGCACCCGCTTTATGCTGTTGGCCGTTGGCTTGACCCTGCTTTTTTCGGCAATCTGGGGTGGTTGGAGTTGGCAGCAGCAACGCACGCTTCTCGAACAACAGTTGCAAAGCGAAGGCGAAATGCTGGTCTCGGTCATGGCTATTCCGATTATCAATGCCCTGCTCTACGAGGAGCTTGGGATTATCGAAGAGGGCGGACTGCTCGATAATTTTATCGCCGATATTATGTCGAATAAACGACTCGCTCCGCATTATGCCCTGGTCACCGACCAACAGGGCAAAGTGCTGGCGCATAATCGTTTGGTTGAGTATGGTGAATATCTGACCGATGAAGTGACCCTGAAACTGCTGCAAGCCGAGGGATTTCAAGTAACCCGCGGCTTGGTGGCACAGGAACCGATTCTCGATTTCGGGATGCCACTCAAGATTGCTGGAAAGCGTTGGGGAGCCTTGAGGGTCGGAGTTTCACTCTTGCCTCTGCAGCAGCGCTTAAAAAACCTTCTAATCGGAATCAGCGTATTTGCCCTGCTTTTTTCCGCTTTCGCGCTGGCCCTTTTTCATGTTGCCGGTCAACGTCTGTCAAAGCCGCTGGTGCGTCTGTCTCAGGCGATGGAGAAGGTTCCTGAACAACGTCCGGATCTGCCGCCTGAACAGGCACGTCGAGATGAAATCGGTCAACTGCAGCACAGTTTTGTTCGCCTGCTTGATCGTCTTGAAATCAGTGAAACCCAACGCGACGCTTCGCAGCGCAAGTTACTCGAAAACGTACGTCTGGTGACTATCGGCAAACTGGTCTCCGGAGTCGCTCACGAGGTGAATAATCCACTGGCTGGAATTCAGGGAGCGCTCTACAATATTGAACAGAAAGCGAACCCTGAAATCCTGCGCTACGTTAATCTTGTCCAGCATGAGGTTGATCGCATCAGTGGTATTGTGCGCCAACTGCTCGATCTGTCTCGCGCTGGCGAACTCGAAATGGACTGGATCGACAGTCAGGGGTTTCTTAAGTCATTCTGTGTTTTTGCCCGGATGGGTTTGATGGATAAACAGATTTATTTTGACTGTGAGGTTTGTGATGCGCCGCAGCTGTTGTTAAAGATCGACCAGAATAAAATCCATCAGTTACTGATCAACCTTTTACTGAATGCGGCCGATGCTACTGGCCCTGGCGGCAAACTGAAATTGTCGGTCAGTCGTCAGGACGAATATCTGGTCCTGCTGATTGATGATGATGGACCGGGTGTGGCTGCAGAACTGAGGGATCAGATCTTTGATCTCTTCTACACCACAAAAGAGCCAGGCAAAGGGACCGGAATCGGTCTGTCGTATTGTCGTTCTATTGCCGAGCAGCATGGCGGCTCTCTGCGTTTGAGGGAAAAAAGCACACCTGGTGCCCGTTTTGAAGTCCGTCTGCCCCTGACCGAAGATGAGGATTCATGAGTTATCAGAAACTTCTACTGGTTGAAGACGATCGCTTGCATCGTGAGATGCTCGGCGAGGCACTGGAAAGGGCACATTATGAGGTGTCCGCTGCCGCCAGTGGCCAAGATGCCCTGGATCTGATCGGCAATAACCACTTCGACATTGCTCTGATCGATATTCGTCTGCCCGATATGCAGGGGACCCAATTGCAGGACATTCTCCTTACGCAGTCGCCCGCTTGTGTCATTCTGCTGATGACCGGGCAGGCGACGGTCGCGTCTGCTGTTGAGGCGATGCGGCGCGGCGCTCATGACTATCTGGCCAAGCCTTTTCGTATCGAGCTGTTGTTGCTTAAGCTTGAGCGTATCATGAGTCTGCGTCGGCCTGAGGATACGGAGGCTGGGCCATCACTGGGCGGAATGATAGGCAACAGCCCTGCCATGAAGGCCCTGCTGCAGACACTTCGCGCCGTAGCTGTTGCCGACACCACAGTGCTGATCCGGGGAGAGACCGGCACTGGCAAGGAACTTTGTGCCAGGGCTTTGCATCAGTTGAGTAGTCGGCGTAGTAAGCCGCTTATCAGCGTAAACTGCGCAGCGATTCCTGATAATCTGCTCGAATCGGAACTGTTCGGTTATGAACCTGGAGCCTTTACCGATGCGCGCAAAACGCATCGTGGTTATCTGGAACAGGCCGAAGGCGGCATACTCTTTCTTGATGAAATCGGTGAGATTCCCCTGGCGATGCAGACCAAGCTGTTACGGGTTCTCGAAGAGCGTAAAGTCATGCGTTTGGGCGGTGAACATGAGATCACGGTCGATTTTCGCTTGCTGGCGGCAACCAACCGGGATCTGGATCAGTTACGAAACAATGGTGAGATGCGTGAGGATTTCTACTATCGGATCAATGTGGTCCCCATCGAACTGCCGCCGCTACGCGAACGTAAGGGCGATATCCCGTTGCTGCTGTCCAAATTCCTGCACCTGGCTGCCGAAAATCATGGCTTGCCTGAATTGCGCTTCTCGTCAGCGGCCTTACAGGTATTGCAAGACTACTCATTCCCGGGGAACATCAGGGAACTCGAAAATCTGGTCGAGATGCTTCAGGTGCTGCATTCTGACGGAACGGTGGAGTCGCGGCATTTGCCTCTCAGTATGACACTGGCCGAGAATATCAACGGTGCAACTCATATCCAGTATTTTAGGACCGAACTTACGCTGAAGGAGGCGGGCAAAGATTTTGAAGCACGATTTATACAGCGGGTCCTCGAAGAGGAGGGGAGCAACCGCACCAGGACAGCCAAGCGTCTGGGGATATCTCGTAAGAATTTATGGGAAAAAATGAACCGGTGACGTTACCTTTCGGTAGCAGATGCCGTGATGGCAGCTAAGCGACTGATTTATAGTGAGAAAAGCAAACATGGCTGGTCCGACTGTTACCTTTTGGTATCGATCGGGCCTTTTTTGTGCCTCCCCACCAACGCATTCGACTGCCCTTCATGGGTGATGTTTCAAGAATAAATGTGAATTTATTGCAAATGGAACAGGCCTTGCTAAGGTATATTTAGTTAATTTTTCTAAATATGGAATTTATGTTGTTTTACCGATTTATCGTGTTGCCCGTTTCAGAAAAAAACAAGAGTCAGAAGTATTAACCCAGACAGGAGGAGAAGTATGAAACTTTCACGCAGAAATTTCATCAAAGCATCAGCTGCAACCGGTGGAGTGGTGTTGGCTGGTTGTGCCGCCAGCAAACCGACGACCAATGCTATGTCAACCGCTAAGGCTCAACCTTCCAGCCCCGGCAAAGGGAAATGGGTTGCAACCACCTGTCAGGGATGTACCTCTTGGTGTTCGGCCGAAGCTTTTGTTCAGGACGGTCGGGTGATCAAGGTTCGCGGCAATACCAACTCGGTCTCCCACCAGGGTTTTCTCTGTCCGCGCGGGCATATGTCGATCGGCCAGATGTACGATCCAGACCGGATCAAGGTACCGATGAAGCGGACCAACCCGAAAAAAGGCCGTGGTGAAGATCCCAAGTTCGTACCGATCAGCTGGGACGAGGCCTTAGACACCATCGCCGACAAGATGATGGAACTGCGTAAGGCGAAAGAAACCGAGAAGTTCATGCTGCTGCGCGGTCGTTACACCTATACCCGCGACGTTATCTACAGCTCCCTGCCAAAGATCTTCGGTTCACCGAACGGTATCTCCCACAGCGCGATCTGTGCTGAAGCCGAGAAGTTTGGTGCCTACTATACCCAGGGCTACTGGGGCTATCGTGATTACGATCTCGACAACACCAAGTATGTTCTGCTGTTCGGCGGCGATCCGGTCGCGTCCAACCGCCAGGTTCCAGTTGCCATCCGTCAGTGGGGCAAGGTTATTGACCAGGCAACTGTCGCTGTTGTTGACCCCCGCCTCTCCGCAACGGCCTCCAAGGCTCACGAGTGGCTGCCGGTTATCCCTGGGCAGGACGGCGCCCTGGCAGTCGCCATGGCTAACGTTATCCTGAGCGAAGGTGTCTGGCATAAGCCGTTCGTCGGTGATTTCAAAAACGGCAAGAACCAGTTTGTCTCCGGCAAGACTGTTGCTGAGTCGACTTTTATTGAGAAACACACCAACGGTCTGGTCAAGTGGTGGAACCTCGAGCTGAAAGATCGCACTCCCGAGTGGGCAGCTCCGATCTGTGGCGTTCCGGCCGACCAGATCCGTCGTGTCGCTCTGGGTATGGCCAAAGTCGCTCCGGCCTGTATGGTCTGGCTGGCTCCGGGCGCTGCAATGCAGGTTCGCGGTGGCTACTCCGCCATGGCAGCACACGCCCTGAACGGTCTGCTCGGTGCTTCCGACAGCAAAGGTGGTGTATTCCAGGGCATGAAGCACCACTACACCCACATCCCGCTCTACAAAGAGAAGTACGCAGGCTACGTTGATGAGATTGCCAAAAAAGGTCTGAAGAACAAGAAGATCGACCAGCGCGGTACCCTGGAGTTTCCAGCCTTGAAAAAAGGCAAGTCGGGTGGCGGCGTTGTTACCAACCGTGCCGCCGACGGCATCCTGCAGGAAGACCCCTACGACATCAAGGTGCTGCTCAGCTACTGGACCAACTTCCCCTTCTCTTGCACCGGTGCCGATCGCTGGGAGCGTGCCCTTGAGAAGGTACCGTTCTTCGCTCATATAACGACGAACGTCTCGGAAATGTCGATGTACGCTGATATCGTCCTGCCGGCAGCCTTCCACAAGTTCGAGCGTTGGGGTTTTCTGAATAGCAAAGCTGGCGGCGTCGCCTACAGCTCCCTCGAGCAACCCGTCGTTAAGTCCCTCTGGGATGTGCGCATCGATGAGACCGAGGTTCCCTACCTGCTCGCCGAAAAACTCAAGGCCAAGGGCTTCCCGAACCTGCTCGATTACTACCAGAATGAGTGTAAGGATCCGGAGACCAAAAAATCACCGACCAACGGCCTCGAGTTTGCTGAGTACGTCACGAAAATCATGACCCAGAAATTCTGGGATCCGAAGAAGAGTAAAGGTGGCAGTAAGCTCAAGGGCTGGGAAGACTACCTCAAAGTCGGTATCTGGCAGTCGGACCCCTACAAGGAGCACACGCACTGGAAGAAGGGCTGGAAGACCAAGACCAAGAAGTTTGAATTCTACAGTGAGACCCTTAAAGAGGCTCTCGGCAAGCACGCAAAGAAGCACCACACCAGCATTGACAAGGTTCTGGAGGTCTGTAAGTACACCGCACGCGGTGAGCAGGCCTTCATCCCTCACTTCGAGGAGCCGTTCCGTCATGGTGACAGCAAAGAGTTCCCGTTTGTCTTCCAAGAGAATCGCTCCCGTCTGAACCGTGAAGGTCGCTCCCAGAACCTGCCTTCCTACTACGAATTCAAGAAGGTCGATCCGGGCGACATCAGCTGGGATGACGCCATCAAGATCAACCCGAAGGATGCCAGGCAACTTGGTATCAAAGAGGGCGACATGGTTTCGCTTACTTCACCGATCTACACCATGAAAGGCAAGGCCCACCTGTTTGAAGGCATCCGTCCTGGCACCGTCAGCAAGTGTTTTGGTCAGGGTCACTGGGCTTATGGCCGCACCGCTTCCCTGGAATTCGGGAAAGTAGCTCGCGGTGACAGCAACAACCACTTGATGCCTTCTGACTATGATCGCCTGAGCGGCTCGACTGCTCGCCATGGTGGTGTCACGCGGGTCAAGATCACCAAACTTTAATAGCGACGGTTCTAAAAGGAGTGAATAATGGCGAAAAAATACGGAATGGTTATCGACTTGCACCAGTGCGTGGGCTGCGGTGCCTGTGCCCTGGCCTGTAAGAATGAAAACAATACCGAAGCGCGCAAGGATGGTCAGAGCCACAACTGGGCAGACTTCATCAGTGAAACTACGGGGACCTTCCCCAAAACCAAATACACCCAGATGCCTGTGCTCTGTAACCACTGTACTGATGCCCCTTGTGTTATGACTTGTCCGGTTACCCCGACGGCCATGTTCAAGGCCGCTGACGGCACCACCCTGCACAACCAGAGCCGCTGTGTCGGTTGTCGTCAATGCCAGGACGCTTGCCCCTACAGCAAGTTCAACCTGGACGACATGAGTAACCGCGGCGAAGACTACAGCGTCATCAGCTTCAACGCACATGGCAAGGAAACCCAGTCGGCCTGGCGCGACAAGACTGAAATGATTCCCGGCTGTACCGCTTCGGGTGCAGAAGTTGTCAAGCAGGCTGGTGGCCTGCCACCGGATGTCAACAACTACAAATCTGGCGATTACAAACCGGTGCGTAAAAGTGGTGTCGTAGAAAAGTGCATCTTTTGCCAGCATAAAGTCACTAACGGTGAGCAACCGGCCTGTGTTGAGGCCTGTCCCGCCGGTGCACGGATTTTTGGTGACCAGAACGATGCCGCCAGTAACATCAGTAAGGCCAAGGCTGCTAACAAGAAGACCCTGATGCGTTACAAAGAAGATGAGGGCACCGAGCCCAATGTCTTTTATGTTCGCAGCTACGATGACCCGACTGTTTAAGTCATTGTGATTGTAAATTGTAAGATTATTGAATAATCTGTGGCGGGGCCTGGTCTGGCTCCGCCACTCTTTTACGAGGGAGATTATGAAAAATACCGATGAGGCAAAAATTGCGGCGACTGCGGATGTCTATCGTTTATTAAGTGCCTGTTTTTATCAGCCGGATGAGATGTTTGTCGCAGAGGATATGTTTGGACAGTTAGAAACAGCTCTTGCGCTTTGCGCGCCTCAGATTCAAGGGAAGGGTACTTTGCTAGGTGTCGGTTTTCGAGAGGAGACTCTCGATGCGCTACTGCTTGACTATACACGTCTCTTTCTTGGACCTTTAGAAATCATTGCCAAACCTTATGGTTCGGTTTATCTCGATGGACCGAAAATTGTGATGGGTGATTCCACGATAAACGCGTTAGCCTGCTATCAGCAGGGAGGCTTCAGTCCGGCTGAGGATTTCAAGGAAATGCCGGATCATATTGCCATTGAACTGGAGTTTCTTTACCTGCTCTGTTTCCGTGAAGCACAAGCTCTGGGAGAAAAAAATACTGCAGCAGCAGCAGAGTATAAGACAATTCGCAGAGGTTTTTTGCACAACCATCTTGGGCGTTGGGCCGCAGAGTTCAGTAACAAAATCTGTGACGGTGCAAGTAGTAATTTTTACAAGAACTTAGGTGAACTGCTTGATGGTTTTATTCAACAAGAGCAGCGCGGGTAGCCCCGACTTATGCTTCCCGGTAATCCCGCATTAAAACTGTTGCTGGCTAAACAGGGGCTTCAGGTAGAACGTTCCCGTTGTGTACAGCATCGTTTTAAGCCGGCCGGTTGCGACCGCTGTTTCAAAATCTGTCCGAGCGGCGCGATCCGCTGGACAGATGATGGTTTGGATTGGGAAGAGGCTGAATGCCAGAGTTGTTTGCTCTGCGTTGCGGTTTGTCCGACTGGTGCTCTGGTCGGTAAGGAACTTCCTTTTGTTCAAACCCTCAAAAAACTATCCGCAGAGCAGAAACCGGTCCTGGCCTGCACTGGCCGGCCTTCAACTGTTGGTCATGCCCGTTTACCCTGCCTGGGGCTGCTGAGTAGCCCAGAATTGTTGCTGATTTTCTCGCTGGCGCTCGGCA
>JAAXQE010000153.1 GCA_012974425.1 Geopsychrobacter sp. | reverse complement strand
ATTTGTTGTGCCTTACACTTGTATCGATTGTGCAGCGCTTAAATTTGCTGCTAAAGGGAGGAAACTGATGTCGAGAATAGTCCTGGTGACCGGAGCCTCATCCGGCTTTGGTGAAGCGATCGCCCGTCATTTTGCCGCCAAGGGGGATCGTTTGATCCTGACCGCGCGGCGGATCGAACGCCTGGAGAAGTTACGGGCCGAGCTTGAAGTCAGTGCCAAAATCCATCTGCTGCAACTCGATGTGCAGGATCGCGCTGCCGTTGCAAAAGCCATAGCCAGCTTGCCGGCCGATTTCGCCGAAGTCGACATCCTGATCAACAATGCCGGGCTGGCGTTGGGCCTCGAAGCGGCGCACAGGGTCGATCTTGACGACTGGGACACCATGATCGACACCAACTGCAAGGGGCTGGCCTATTGCACGCGCGCGCTGTTGCCGGGGATGGTCGAACGCAATCGCGGCCATGTTGTCAATATCGGTTCAACCGCAGGCAGCTATGCCTATCCGGGCGCCAATGTCTACGGCGCGACCAAGGCCTTTGTGGCGCAGTTCTCGGCGAATCTGCGTTCCGACCTGCTCGGCACCCAGGTCCGCGTGACCTGTATCGCGCCGGGCATGGCCGAGACCGAGTTTTCTGTGGTCAGATTCAAGCAGGACGCCGAACGTGCTGCGGCATTCTATGCCGGGAGTGATGCCATGACGGCCGACGATATTGCCGGCGCCGTCATCTACGTTACCGATCAGCCTGCGCATCTGAATATCAATCATATCGAGATGATGCCGGTTAGCCAGGCCTCGGCCGGGTTGACGGTCCATCGGCGCGACAGCTGAACGATTGGCTTAAGCCTATTGACAATGCCCGGTTGTTGCGGCTAGCTTACGCACTATGCAAAAGACGACTTCGACGACAACCCTGAAAACGACCACCGGCAAACAGACAACCCTGTTTGCACGGACGGAGGTTTGTGGCGAAGACAGAACAGTGTAGAGTTTAACCAACACAGTGTTCAGACGGCCGCAGACCTTGAGATAGGTTTTGTGGCTTTTTTTTATTTATCCTCCGTCGCGGGGGATCTTCTGCCGGTTCGTAAAGAAGCCGCAAAGGAGTAGCGAAGATGAAAGTCGGATTTGTCGGATGGCGGGGCATGGTCGGTTCGGTGCTGATGCAGCGCATGGAGCAGGAGAACGATTTTGCCGGTATCGAGCCGGTATTCTTTACCACTTCACAGGCCGGGCAGCCTGCGCCCTTTAATGCCGGAACCCTGCTCGATGCGGGCGATATCGCTGAGCTGCAGAAACTGGACGCCATCGTGACCTGCCAGGGGGGGGATTATACCAAGGATGTTCACCCCAAACTGCGCTCTGCCGGCTGGCAAGGTTACTGGATCGATGCCGCGAGCAGCCTGCGCATGGAGGATGATGCGGTTATCATCCTCGACCCGGTCAACCGCTCGGTCATCGACGCGGCCCTCGCCGCCGGCAAGAAGGATTTCATCGGCGGCAACTGTACCGTCAGCCTGATGCTCATGGCGCTGGGCGGTCTGTTCGAGGCCGGGCTGGTGGAATGGATCAGCTCGATGACCTACCAGGCAGCCAGCGGTGCCGGGGCGCCCAATATGCGTGAACTGATCAGTCAGATGGGCGGCCTGGAGCAGGCTGTCGCAGCCGAACTGGCCGATCCGGCCTCGGCGATTCTCGGCATCGATCAGAAGATTACCGAGACCCTGCGTGGCGATGCACTGCCGATGGCAAACTTCGGTTTCCCGCTGGCGGGTTCATTGCTGCCCTGGATCGACCGTGAAGTCGAGGCTGGCCAGAGTCGTGAAGAGTGGAAGGGGCATGTCGAGACCAACAAGATTCTCGGCAGCCAAAGTCCGGTTCATGTCGATGGTCTCTGTGTGCGGATCGGCGCCATGCGCTGCCACAGCCAGGCGCTGACGATCAAGCTGAAGCGGGATCTGCCAATGGCTGAGATCGAAAAGCTGATCGCCGGAGCCAACGACTGGGTTGAGCTGGTGCCGAACACCAAGGAGGACAGTTTGCAAAAGCTGACCCCCACCGCGGTATCGGGCACGCTTAAGGTGCCGGTCGGCCGTCTGCGCAAGATGCGCATGGGCGGCGAGTATCTCTCGGCCTTTACCGTCGGAGATCAGCTGCTCTGGGGCGCCGCCGAGCCATTGCGGCGTATGCTCAGGCTCTTACTGGAAAAATAAGTATAAAAAGGGGCGCATTGAAATGCGCCCCTTTTTATTACTGTGTGCCACCTGTTTATCCCGCTTATTGATACTGCGAGCTGTGGCTTGGCCAGAAGTTGGAGTTGATCGAAGCGGGCAGGTGAGTCTGCTTGTGCTGGCGCAGGTCAGTGCCGGAATGGAGGCTCGAGTTTGCCGCGCGCAGGCGATCGACGCCGACGACGG
>JAAXQE010000227.1 GCA_012974425.1 Geopsychrobacter sp. | reverse complement strand
TCAAATATCGAGGATAGCTTTAACCATGTCTGGGGCGTCAAGGGGATGCGTCCGCTGATTCGGCGTTTTGCCGATTACCTTTCGGTGTTGATGGTCGGTCCGGTGTTGATGATCTCTGCGATGTCGATGACCTCATCCTTGACCAGCAACCATCTGGTTCAGCGTCTGATCGATATGGAGGTGGTTGGTAGCCTGATTCTGACCCTGTTCAAGATGGGGCCCTATCTGTTGATGTGGATCGCCTTCGCGATTCTGTATGTCTTTATGTCAAACACGCGGGTTGAATGGCCTGCGGCTATTGCCGGGGGGGTTCTCGGTGGCACCCTTTGGCAGCTGGCCCAGTGGACATATGTCAATTTTCAGGTCGGGGTGGCCAAGTACAATGCCATCTACGGCACCATGGCGGCGCTGCCGATCTTCATGATCTGGGTCTATATCTCGTGGAATATCGTGTTGCTCGGCCTCGAATTCACCTATGCCCGCCAGAATCTTCAGACTGGTGGCCGTGATTTGCATGGAAGCGAAGTCAGTCGCAATTGCTACGAGCGTGTCGCCTTGATCATCCTCGTGACTCTGGCCAGCCGTTTCCGCCGTGCTCAGAAGCCGCTCGGGAAGGAACGCCTGGCGTTGCAATTGGGTATCCCGCCGCGGCTGTGCGAACACATCCTCGCGGAATTGCTTAGTCTCGGTTATGTCAGCGAAATTTGTGTGCGGAGCAACAATCTCAGACGTTATCAACTGGGCCGCGATGCTGATTCATTGAGTATTTTCGATATTCTGCATGGTTTGCGCAGTCATGGCCAAGAGGTGCTGCATTTAACTGAGCTGCAGGAGGTCGCTGTCGCCAGTGAGGTGCTGGAGCATTTCTCTGCCAGTTTGCGCGAGGGGTTTGGAGCCTTGAGCCTGAAATCTCTGGCCGATCAGTGTTCTTTTTTAGATGCGGAGACCGATCCGGATCAGGGCTGAAATGATTTCAGCGCATAGTTTTTATCAATCAGTTCCAGGTAGGAGAACTGTTTTACCCAGTCTCCCAGAACGATGACCTGCCCAGCTTCGATTGTTGTCTGGAGTGGGTAGTGAAAGTGGCCACAGACAAAACAGTCAGCACCCAGAGCCAACGATTTTTGGGCATAGGGGATGACCAGGTGAGATGGGTCGTGCTGGACCCGTTTCTTCTTGCGGCTGAGAGCGCAGAGGAAGTTTCCGAAACGCCAGGCTAAGTCTGGCGGCACAATCCTGGATAGAAATTTCAGGAATCCACTGCGCCAGAAGGCGCGCAGCAGCAAGTAGGCCTTTGCTTCAGGATTGGCCAGATCGCCGTGGCAGACAAATATTTTCTGATCGCCCAGGCTTATAATCTGTTGATCGGGGATCACCGTACATTGCAGGGTATTGGTAAAGAACGCACCCAGGTTGAAGTCGTGATTCCCCTCCACATAAAAGAGTCGACAACCATTAGCGGATAATTGTTGGAGTCGACTGAGCAGGGGCAGGTGTTCCGAAAAAACCACCGAGCGATAGCCGATCCAGAATTCGAAAATATCCCCTAGCAGAAACAGCGCATCAAGGTTACCCTGCTGTTGCTCGAGAAAATCGAGAAGCTTCTGATAGTTTGGGTCTTCGGGGTGGCGCAGGTGCGCATCGGCAATAAAGATAGCTCTCATGACCGCCAACTATAATGAGGCATCTCTGGCCTGTCAATCGCGTTGGAATTGTTCCTGTTTATTTGGAGATAAAAAATGAAATATCCTATGATTCACATCTGTTACCGGGTGCTTGACCTGCAAGCCTCGGAGGAGTTTTACGCCCGAGCCTTCGGTTTTGAAATTTCGCGCAAGCGGGATTTCCCGGATGCTCGCTTCACCCTCAGTTATCTGGTCAGCCCGGGGCTGCCGTTTGAGCTCGAGTTGACCTATAACTACGATCAGCAAGAACCCTATCTCAGCGGGGATGGCTACTCTCATCTGGCTGTGGGCGTCGCGGATCTGGAGGGTTCTCATCGGACTCACACCGAGCTTGGTTTGAATCCGACCGCGATCAAGGGGCTGAGCGCTGGCAAGGGGATGTTCTATTTTTTAACCGACCCAGATGGCTTCAGGGTTGAAGTCGTACGCCGCACTGCGGCCGAATTGGAGGATTGATAAATGGATCGATTGAACGAACTGCTTGCCAAGGGCCGTCGACTGGTGGAAGAGGGTGAGTACAAACAGGCCCTGCCTCTACTGCGTGAGGCCGAAACCTTATGTGATGATAGCGTAGAGCTTTGTCTGTTGCTCGGAGAGGCGCTGGTCGAAGAGGGTCAGTCGCAGGGCGCTCTGCAGTGCCTGCGCAGGGCGCAAAAGAAGGATGCAGATAATATTGAACTGCTCTATGCCCTGGGTGATCTACTGCTTGAAAGAGGGGATGGCAAGGAGGCGCTTACATGTTATCAGCAGATTGTTGATATCGACCCCACGGAGGAGGACGCATGGGTCAGCCAGGCTCTGGTCTATGTCTCCCTTGAGCAGCCGCAGGCCGCCGAAAAGGCTTGTCGGAGCGCACTCAAGGTGAGCCCCGACTCGACCTTTGCCTTAAATGCCCTGGGCGATGTGTGCGACGCTCAGGGCCAGGAGGCTGAGGCCTTGGCCTGTTATCGCAAGGTACTGGAACTCGACCCTGAAGACGCGCAGGCCCATCTGAACCTGGGTGAGTACTACTATGACAGTGGTGACCTCGCCCATGCCGAAAAGCATTGTCAGCTGGCGGTTGGATTTGATCCTGGCTTGACCTTTGCCTGTCTGACCCTGGGGAATATCTGTATGGATCTCGATCGTAATGAGGATGCCATCAATTGGTTTCAGCAATTCCTGATGCTTGAGCTTGATCCGGCCGCCAAGTCGATTCGGGATGAAGTCGCTGCCGTCATCGAGGGGCTTAAATCCTGATCGGGACTGCTGTAATTATTGCCGGAGGATATGCTTGTGTTGCAGGGTTTGGTGTTACTGCTAGGGTTTCAATTTGCGGGTGAACTCTTTGCCCGCTTATTGGATCTGCCGATTCCCGGCAATGTGATCGGTATGGCGATGCTCCTGGTTGCCCTGGCCGCAGGGGTCGTCAAGCAGGAGTCGATCTCGGAAGCGGGTGAATTGCTGCTGAAGTATATGGCGCTCTTCTTTGTCCCGGCTGGTGTCGGCGTGATGCTCTATTTCGAGCTGATTGCCAGAGAGTGGTTGCCGATTATTGTTGGTACTGTCGTGAGTACATTTGTGGTTATGGCCGTAACTGGCTGGGTTGAGCAGCTCTTGGGAGGCGATAGTGACTGAACTCCTGTCTTCCCCACTGTTCGGGGTTGTTTTAACCCTGGTTACTTTCAGGCTCGCTGAACTGCTCTATCGGCGCAGTGGATTTATTCTGTTCAATCCGGTTTTTGTCTCGATCTGCGCCATAATCGCTATCCTGAAGGTCAGTCAGATCTCCTATGCCGATTATGCCAGGGGTGGCGATCTGATCCTGTTTTTGCTTGGCCCTTCGGTGGTCGCCCTGGCCCTGCCGCTCTGGCAACGGCGTGAACAGGTCTTGAAACGTAAATTGCCGATTCTGGCGGGGGTTTGTGCGGGAGCCCTGGCATCGATTGCCTCGGCGGCCGGAACCGCCTGGTTGTTGGGAGCGAGTCCCGAGGTGGTATTGTCGCTGGTGCCCAAATCGGTGACGACTCCGATTGCGATCGGCATCAGTGAGCAGATCGGCGGAATAGTGCCCCTGACTGCTGCACTGGTCGTTTTGACCGGCTGCCTGGGGGCGATCTGTGGCCCGGAGTTCTGTCGTCTGATTGGGATCCGCAAGCCGACATCACTCGGTTTGGCAATCGGTACGGCCAGCCATGGGATAGGAACGGCCAGGGTTTTGGCTGAGGACCGACTGGCTGGCGCAGTATCCGGCTTGGCGATCGGACTGAACGGTCTGACCACCGCAGTAGTTGTTCCCTTGTTATGGTTTGTTTTTGGTTGGAACTGATCGGACGGTGCGCCTGTTTTTCATCAAAGAGGCATGTTTCTGGTTCTGTTTGATACCTGGATTACGGCATTGCAAGAATAGAGCAGTAAGCCACACCAGACGAGGGCGAACCCGATGAGGCGACTGTTGTCGAAGGGTTCGTTGAAGAGAAAGACCGCCAGCATAAAATGCATGGACGGTGTTATGTATTGCAGGAAGCCGATCGAGACCAGGCGGAGCCGCTTGGCAGCAGCATTGAACCAGATGAGTGGCAGGGCTGTAACCACACCCGAGAGCGGTAACCATATATCTGCGCTCGTCCCCCCGGCAAACCTTAAATCTCCCCCCGCTTCAAGCATCAGCAGGTAGATGAGGGCAAAAGGTGCAACGAGTGAGGTCTCGAGTGAGAGACCCAAAGTCGGGCCGATACCGGCTTTTTTGCGGAGTAAACCATAAAGGGCAAAACTGAAAGCCAGACTGAGGGCAATCCATGGTAGTTCGCCCTGCAGGATAGTCAGATAGACGACGCCCAGAGTTGCAAGCAGCAGGCTGCAGGATTGGATGGCATTGAGCCTCTCCTTGAGAAAGGTGAAGCCGAGCAGGGCACTGACCAATGGTCCGATGAAGTACCCCAGGCTGGACTGCAGCACGTAGCCAGCAGAGACGGCATAGATAAATACCAGCCAGTTGAGGGCAATCAACAGGGTTGTGACCGTCATCTGCAGCAGTATGCGGGGTTGTTGGCACAGGGTGAGGAGTTGTTTGCCCTGGCGGCGCACAAGGATCAGCCCGAGCAGGAAGATGGCGGACCAGAATATTCGATGCGCCAAGACTTCTGGCGTTGGGATATTCGCGATCTGCTTGAAATAGAGTGGGAAGAGTCCCCACATCAGATAGGCAGCCAGACCGAAAAACACACCTGTTCGCTGTTCATCGGCCACGTGGTTAACCTCTCTTTGAAATCAAAATGGCCACCGGTAAACCGGAGGCCATTTTGATTACTGATTTTCTTAGGTACCGTATGACTAAATTACTTGCCAGCCGCTGCACGTTTGGCTGCCTTAAGTGGATTGACGCGAACGTCATCGACCTTAAGGTCAACCTTGCGGTGGGTTGCATAGTTGCAGAGACCGGACTTCCACTTGGCAGTGGGGCTTGGGAATGCGGTGCAGACATCACCGATGGTTCCCTTGGCGATCCGCGCGCAACCATTGCATTCTTCGACAATTACCTGACAGCTGCCACCTTGAGCGGCGCAGCCAGCTTTTTTCCAGAAAGTACATTCGATACCAGGAAGTACGGTTTGGCACTGCATGATCGTTAAATCCTCCGATATTGTGTGTCTCTTCGTTTTCAGAACGGCTACTAATACACGAAAATCCGTTGTCGAGTCAATGTTTTTTTTCAGTTTTTAATTGTCTGTCATTGTCCGATCTGATTGACGCTGTCGACGGGATTGTTTAGGCTGAGGGAATGGAGAATGAAAATATAAAACTTGATGACCTGAGCCTGTTCCAGTGGGAGGGGCTTTGTGAGCGCTGTGCCCGCTGTTGCTATGAAAAGATCGATTTCGACGGGCGCATTTTTTATACTAGCAAGCCTTGCGATCAACTCGATTTAAAAACGGGTCTCTGTCGGGTATATGCTGAACGGGATGAGGTGAGGTCGGACTGTCAAAGATTAACCCCAGAACTCGTTGCTGCCGGGATATTGCCCGCCGACTGCCCCTATGCTCGGTTGGTAGAGGATTATGCAGGGCCCTCGACCGAAGTGAAGACAGATCTGGACCAGGAATTTGAAGCTGACTGACGAGCCTTCCTGTCGTCTATTTGCGACTATGCGACTTAATCCAATGTATTCATGGACTTGCTGTGGTATTTTATAGGTTGGAATCTGCTTGAGCGAGCTTCATGGTTGTCAATGTCGGGTGGCAACGATTGGCCATTTAATCTAATTTTTTTTAGTTTTGTAGTGTTCGATTTTGGCATCTGTGTGGCAGATAATTTTTTAACAAGTTTTGGGAGGGTGTAGATGAGTAGAATCACTTTCGGTACTTCGGGATGGCGTGGCATCCTTTGCGACAGTTTTACTCTGGAGAACGTCCGAATTGTCTCTCAGGCGATTGCCGATCATCTGCGGGCTGAAGGGATAGCCGATCAAGGCGTGGTTGTAGGTTACGACCCACGTTTTATGGGGCGTGATTTTGCGCGGGAGACCTCGCGGGTCCTGGCAGGCGCCGGGATTAAGGTCTATTTTTGTCAACGCGATACTCCGACTCCGGTGATCGCCCATGCCTTGTTGCAACGCAAGGCCGCCGGGGCGATCAACTTTACCGCCAGTCATAACCCGTATGATTATAACGGCATCAAATTTTCGCCAGCCTCGGGCGGTCCCGCCCTGCCTGAGACAACCCAGGATATCGAAGATCGGGCCAACGCCCTGCAGGGTGAAATCTGTTACAAGGGGATGTGGCTTAATGATGCCTCGGAGCAGGGACTTTTTGTCGAAATCGATCCCGCCCCCGAGTATTTTGCCCAGATTCGCAAGCTGGTCGATCTGCAGGCGATAGCCGATTCAGGGATGAAGATCGCCGTAAATCCGCTCTATGGTTCCGGGCGCGGCTATCTGGATCTTCTCCTGCGTGAAGCAGGGGTTGAGGTCGTCTCAATCAATGACCATGTCGATCCATATTTTGGCGGTGAGCCACCCGAACCGGCCGAGGCGCATATCCCGGACTTTATCGATCTGGTTAAGAACGATGCCTCGATAATGCTCGGCCTCGCAACTGACGGAGATGCCGATCGCTTCGGTATTGTTGATCGTGATGGGACCTATATCGAGCCTAATTACATCCTGGCGCTCCTGTTTGATTACCTGATCAGGCGCCGCGGTGAAAAGGGTGACGCTGCTCGCAGCGTTGCGACTTCACATCTGATTGACCTGGTTGCGGCACATCACGGCGTCAATGTCCTGGAAACTCCCGTCGGCTTTAAATTTATCGGCGAGTATATAGCCGCCAACCGAATCCTGATCGGTGGTGAGGAGAGCGCCGGGTTGACGATCCGTGGGCATGTCCCCGAAAAAGATGGCATTCTGGCTTGCCTGCTGGTGGCTGAGATGGTTGCGGTTGAGCGCCGGACACTGAGTGAACTGTTGGAGGATCTTTATCAGCGGGTTGGCGAGGTCTATACGAAGCGTACAAATTTACGTTTGTCCGGTGAGCTGGCCGAGGGTGTCGCCGAGAAGCTGAATAATCCGCCAGCCCAAATTGGCAAGCGCAAGATTCGTGAAATCATCCGTCTGGATGGTAACAAATACCTCTTTGCGGATGGCTCATGGATGCTCTTTCGCAAGTCCGGGACAGAGCCAGTTGTGCGCCTCTATGGCGAGGCCGGGAGCCAGGCTGACCTGGATGAACTGATGAAGGACGGCGAACAGTATATAATGAACGGGTAGGAGGGACGCTTAAGTTTTTTACTGGCGTTTCCCACGCTTATCTATTATTATTTGCTTAACCTAATTGAGCCACTGGAGGTAAGAATGGCTGTTCTACTTCATCCGACTATCAGCTGGCAGGGGTGGCAGGAAGTTAAGCAAAGTCCGGCTTTTCAAAAATTATCCTCTGATGGGCGACTGCGCTTGATTAATCAACTGCCTCATAGCCTCTGGATCTGGGAGATGGGTGAGAGCAGTGAAATTGATGCGCTGCTCGAGGATCTCGGGCGCGAACGCCAGGATAAAGACTAGCTTCATCAAGTCGACCTAAAGGGCAGCATTCATGCTGCCCTTTCTCTTTGTGCGCCCGGCAGGGCGCGTGGTGCGAGAGCACCATCCATTCAGTTGAGAACCTCATTTAAAGAGCTTTTGTGGCTAGGGGCATGGTGCTTATTCTGAACGACTTTATCGGACGGCTCTTGATCTGAATGAATAGTGTCTGTCTGGGATATTAGGGTCGA
>JAAXQE010000287.1 GCA_012974425.1 Geopsychrobacter sp. | reverse complement strand
AGATCCTCCAGAGTATAGGCGGAGTTGCGGGTAGAATATCCAATAAAAAATCTGTTAGAAAGCCACCCAGCCTCTAGGCCAACTCGTCGACCGCCACCCGATAGCGAGGGTCCTCGATGACGTTGACTTCGACCATGCTTCCGGCGTTTTCGAGCAGGGTGCGGCACTCGGCGCTCAGGTGTTTGAGGCGCAGTTTTTTACCCTGCCCCTGATAGCGTTCGGTGAGGCTACTCACCGCTTCGAGCCCCGAGTGGTCACAGACCCGTGACCCGCGGAAGTCGATGATCACCTCTTCTGGATCTTCGACAGGTGTGAACTGGTCGTGGAAGGAGCGTACCGAGCCAAAAAATAGTGGACCGTTCAGCAGGTAAGTCTTGGTCCCGGATTCATCAATGGAAATCTCAGAGTAGATACGCCGAGCATTTTGCCAGGCGAAGACCAGTGCCGAAACGATGACGCCGACGCCAACGGCAACGGCCAGGTCGGTGAATACTGTCACTGCTGAAACCAGTACCAGCACCAGAGCGTCGCTCAGGGGGATCTTGTGCAGGATGCGCAGGGTCGACCAGGCGAAGGTGCCGACCACCACCATGAACATTACCCCGATCAGTGCCGCCAGCGGGATCATCTCGATGAGGCCGGATGCGAAGACGATGAAGATGAGCAGAAAGAGCGCAGCGGAGATGCCGGAGAGCCGACCGCGACCACCGGAGTTTATGTTGATAATGCTCTGGCCGATCATGGCGCAGCCACCCATGCCGCCGAAGAAGCCGGTGACGACGTTAGCGACCCCCTGGCCGATACACTCGCGGTTGCCACGACCGCGGGTTTCGGTGATCTCGTCGATCAGAGTCAGGGTCATCAACGATTCGATTAGACCGATAGCGGCAAGGATCACTGAATAGGGCAGGATGATCAAAAGGGTATCCAGGGAGAAATTAACCAGCGGGATGTGGAAGGCCGGCAGACCACCAGATACCGAAGCGAGATCACCGACGGTGCGGGTGTCGAGGTTGAAACCATGAACCAGAGCGGTGACTACTATGATCGCAGCTAGCGCCGAAGGGAAGGCCGTTGTCAACTTGGGGAGGAACGCCATGATCGCCATGGTCAGTGCCACCAGCCCGAGCATCAGATAGAGCGCTGGCCCTTGCATCCATTGCATAATCCCACTGCTGTCGGCCACTTTGAATTGGCCGAGTTGGGCAAGGAAGATGATGATCGCCAGACCGTTGACGAAGCCGAGCATGACCGGGTGGGGGATCAGACGAATAAATTTACCGAGGCGCAGCACACCGGCACTGACTTGGATAATTCCCATCAGCACCACTGTCGCAAACAGGTATTCGACCCCATGCTCAGCAACCAGGGTCACCATCACGACCGCCAGTGCGCCTGTGGCACCGGATATCATCCCCGGCCTGCCACCCATGGCCGCGGTGATTAGTCCAACCAGAAATGCGGCATAGAGACCGACCAGTGGTTCAACGCCGGCAACAAAGGCGAAGGCAACGGCCTCAGGGACCAGCGCCAAGGAAACGGTCAGGCCGGAGAGTATATCTGATTTGGCGGAGGCACTTTTTCTGACCAGAAAATCGAACATCTATATATTCCTTAAACGGGGAGATTGGGCTGGATATAGCGGGGCAAAAGACGCAGACTATAGTATTCCTGGACGCTGGAGGCAAGTTAGAAAAGTCTATCCTGCCTCCGCATGAAGAAGTTAGGGTTGATACCGCTGGGGGAGGATTCAGCTGGCCTTCCTGCAATCGGTACTGGCTATGCTCTGTCGACCCGTAAATAGGGTTCTGTCAAAGGGGATTCTGATATGAATTGGCAGGTTTATATTATTGTCTGCTCGGATGAGTCCCTCTACACCGGGATAAGCACCGATGTTGAGCGGCGCTTTGACCAGCACGCTGCCGGGACCGGCGCCAAATATTTCAGGGGGCATACGCCAATCCGTGTGGTCTATCTTGAAGAGGGGCATGACCGCAGCAGTGCCTGTAGGCGCGAGGCTGAGATAAAGAAGTTGCGACCCGTCGAGAAACGTCGTTTGCTCACATCAGCGCATAACCGTCTCAAGTCGTGACGACATCAACCCCTGAAGTGGATTTAAATCTGGCCGAACGCAAATAGGGACGCTTGCCGCGTTTACATTTAAATAGGGAAGTGTCCCGATTTGTTTTTTAGTGATCAACTATTACCGGACAATAAACTTGATACCCTCGATTCTCCTCCATTGGTGTCCAGTTTTATTGAACCACTACAGGGTAATTTGCACCGAACAGCTCTGACAGGACTCAGTCGAAATTCTTCTCCAGCGGCAGATCGGTGTAGGGTACCTGCAGGTAGTCGAAGAGCGGGGTCTTGAGCCAGCGATCTAACAACTTGCCGACATTGAGTCCGGCGCCGACATAAAGAATCCGTTTGCGCCGGTCGAGGCTGTCGGACTGGAAATCGCTGTAATTCCGTGTGTAGTAGCCGAGGTGCAATTCGAGGTATTTCAGCCAGGGGCTGGCCAGAGAATCGAAGCCGTCGGCCTTGAGGGCCAGGAGGTATTTGAGGTGTTCGTAGTCGGTGAAAAAATCGAACTCAAAGTCGCTGTCGAATTCAGGGAGGTATTCGGCCCGTAAGTCGAGCTTGCGGTCGAGATCGGGACTGGCTACCATCAAATAGCCAAATCCGGCCCCAGCCAGATTCATCAGCATGTCTTCGTAGGAGAAGCCATGTTCACCGCTGAAGCTGTCTCCCACTTCCATAAGGGTCATGGCCCCAAGGGACGAGAGGACACCCATGCGTCCGGCCTTTTCCTCCTCATATCCCCAGTCCAGATATACCTGACGGAACGCCCGGCTGACGACATAGGTGATATATGTATGGCCGATTTTATCGGCGCCCCCTTGCTTGGTGTCATGACCGAACCAGCCTTCGTTGCCGGCACTGGGTGCGGCCTGAAAATAGTCCCAGTTTGCAGCCCCCCAGACGAGGATACCGCCCGACACCGCAATGTTGAGCAACAGTGTCTTGCGCTTCAATTCGGCTGCAGGCGGTATAAATTCGGTCCGATCTTCAGCAGATCCCGAGGGCGGCAGGGTCAACGGAACCAACAGGACCAACAGTAGAGCTATAACCGCAAGACGACACATCTGCGCTCCCGATCCGTGACATGAACATTCCTCACCTTTCAATGTGCCAGTCTAACCGAACAAAATAATCCTGTCAGCCCCGGCCAGGGTTTCCATGTTGAGCAAGTCAGGGTTCTGGGGTCTACCATCGAATTCTGTAGATGGCGGAACACCCGAACTGTGAGACGCGCTGGTCTACGTCGCCGCCCGGATGCTGCAGAAAGGCGCCTCGTTGTCGCTTATCCGTGAGCTTTACCCTCCGGCAGCCTTGGGCTGGGCTCACCCCTATCGCAAGGAACGACTGCCCGGGCCCGATAAACCTAATTCTCCGCTGCTTGACACCATCGAGATCTTCAACACCAATCACAGTGACCGGTAGAGATAATAACCGGCAACTCGTAGTGAATCGTCAACAACACCGTCGCGCTGGGTTGTAGGAATCCTATCAGAAATGCGCTTTTTCCTTTAAGAGTAAATATGCCAGCTTGTGAGCCACTATTTGGTGGCAAATCTCTGGCGAGGGGTGGTTGGCTATCCTCAAATATCCAGATTCGAGATGAATCGGTTTTGTTTCAACCGATCGTTGCCAGAGCGAGCGAAGTCTCCTGTTTTTCGAGCTTTTATCTATCTGCTTCGCTGGGTGTTGTGGTTGCGGTTTTTGTGATTAATGGTTTTATCCATTTCTCAACCAACCCTGGGGATAACTTGTAACCTCTCGGATCTATGGTAGAAACTGCATTCTATTTGGGTTTTTCGAGGTAATTTTCCGTACACTGTACACAGTTTCTGTGGATAGCTTTGTGTAAAAAGAGGTAGTGTAGTCGCTGGCTTCGTTGGATACCGGGCCTGTAGCCTTTTGCCTAAAAAATAAGCAGCAAGGTATGGGAGGATTTCTCGTCCTTTTTTATTGTGTCTCGTCTGGGGAAAATAGGTGTTTGTCGTCTACTAACAGTCTTCGTGTGATCCTGTATAGGGATCCTGGAATGTTTCTTTTTTGTTAATACGTTGAGTATGCTAGCAGTTCTCTTCACTGTCCATAAGCGGGTTGTGCCGATTTTGCTCGGTAGTTTGTTCCGAGCCGATCTTGCGGCACTCCCTGAGCCTGAGTAGACAATTTTGACCATAAATAATATATCCAACTGAAGCGATTGAAGGAGTCAAGGTGAGAATTACCCCGAAGAGCGAACTTGAACAGCGTACCGCCCGCCTGCAGGCCTTGATGGTTCAACAGGGGGTAGATGGTGCGGTACTTTTACAGAATGCGGATCTTTTTTATTTCACGGGTTCGATTCAGCAAGGGGTTTGTTATATCCCCGCGGCTGGCGAGCCTCTCTATCTGGTACGTAAGGATTTTGGCCGCGCGCGCATGGAATCAGGCCTGATGCGAATTGCCCCCCTTTCGAGCATGCGTGATGTGGCCGGGTTGCTGAAGGAGCACGGCATCGATTTGCCGCAAAGGGTCGGGATGGAGTTGGATGTGTTGCCGGCCGCCTTGTTTCAGCGCTGGCACAAGGTGCTCGGGGGTGGTGAGACCTGCGATATATCTCCCTTGATACGCACCGTCAGGGCGATCAAGAGTGACTATGAAATCGCGATTATGAAGGACTGTGGTCTGTTGATGGATAAGATCTACCAGCGCGCCAAAGAGGTTATCCAGGTCGGTAAGAGCGACCTGGAGGTCGCGGCCGAGCTGGAATGTCTGGCGCGTAAAGAGGGCCATCAGGGGATTACCCGTTTCCGCGGCTTCAACTCTGAACTCTTCTATGGCCATGTCTTATCCGGCGCCGATGGTGCCGTGCCGACCTATCTCGATGCCCCGCTGGGCGGATTGGGACTGAACCCTTCGATCGGCCAGGGTGCCAGTTACAAGAAGATCGCCGCCAATGAACCGATTATTGTCGATTTTATTGCCGCTTTCGATGGCTATATGGTTGATATGACGCGGACCTTCGTGGTCGGTAAGCTTCCAGGGAAACTTGAAAAAGCCTATAACGACATGCGCCTGGTCCAACAGAAGTTGGCTGAAGTCGCGCGCCCCGGTGTCGCCTGGGGAGAGGTTTACCAGCAGTGTTATGATCTGGCGGTCTCTTTGGGCTACAGGGATCAGTTTATGGGAAATGCTGGCGCCCAGGTTTCCTTTATCGGTCATGGTATCGGGGTAGAGGTCGATGAATACCCCTTTATCGCGCGCGGCTTCAAGGATCAGGTCCTCGAAGAGAAGATGTGCTTCGCGTTCGAACCGAAGGCGGTGTTCGCCGGAGAGGGTGCGGTCGGGATCGAAAATACCTTCTGGGTCGAGGCTGATGGCCTCAGGCGCCTGACCTATTCGGATGAGCAACTGGTGGAATTGTAGGGGCGTGTGAGGTGTGAGGCGTGAGGCGGAGAGTCCTTCAGTGGCTAAGGGGCAGGAGAGGTAGATGAATACTGACTATGCGGCAGCGGCCCGTGTGATTGCCCAGGCAGACGCTCTGGTTGTGACAGCTGGAGCCGGAATGGGGGTCGATTCGGGGCTGCCCGATTTTCGCGGTGATCAGGGGTTCTGGCAGGCCTATCCGATGTATGAGCCGCTGGGCTTGAGTTTTGTTGATGCCGCCAATCCGCGCCACTTTGAGCGTGATCCGCTCTTTGGCTGGGGCTTCTACGGCCACCGCACCAGCCTTTACCGCGAAACCAGGCCGCATGCCGGGTTCTCCCTGTTGCTCGACTGGATTGCCCGCTATGAGCTGGCCAGTTTCGTCGTGACCTCTAATGTAGATGGTCAGTTTCAAGCGGCCGGGTTTGAGGTGAACAATCTGCTCGAGGTGCATGGCTCGATTCATCACCTGCAGTGTTTGAGCCCCTGCAGTCACGATATCTGGTCGAATCAGGCCGAATTCAAGATTGACCATGCCTCGATGCGGGCCGCAAGGATTCCGGCCTGCCCCTCTTGTGGTGGGGTTGCACGCCCCAATATCCTGATGTTCGGCGATTTCTCCTGGCTGCCGGAGCGCACCGCGGCACAGGAGGAGCGTTTTGCCCGGTTTTTGCAGAAATTTCGAGGGGAGAAGCTGGTCGTGATCGAGATGGGCGCGGGCAGTGCCATCCCCACCATCCGCCACCTGAGCGAAAATCTTGGGTCGCAACCAGGGGTTGATGTCATCCGCATCAATCCGCGTGAACCACAGATAGGCGGTGGACATTTCAGCTTCAATGTCGGTGCTCTGGAGGGGCTGGAGCGGCTCGCAACATATCTATAGCACTTTAGTCGTCCTGACCCTTATTCTGTTATCTCACCGGCTCTTTTTTCTAAACGGCGCAACAAAGAGATGATCGGCCCAGGGGAGCAGGAAGATCAGCAGATAACCCAGCAGTGGCATCGGCAAGAAATCCGCATCCGCATGGGGCAGACGTGGGAAATAGAATCCGCCATCCAGGCTGAAAAAAAAAGAACCCGAGCAATCCGCACAGTTTGAACATCTGTGTCTCCTTTACCCTCATAATCTAAGCTGAAACCTCTGCGTAGCATTAAACGTAGTCGACGTGCCAAGTTTCCTGCCATGGCTCAATCATTTTAGGTTGCTGAAAATAATAGAGAAATTAGCTTTTCTAGCTTAGTGAGTGTTTTGGTGTATGCGGAGGGCTGGTCAGGGTGATGCAAGGAGGGTCAAATTGACCTCTCCCCACTATTTTGGAGGCTGGTCTCCATAGATCTGTTTGAGCGCGCGCTTGACCCGCGCGACCAGGCGGATCGGATTGATCGGCTTGGGGATGAAATCGAAATAACCGAGATCGAGCAGTCTGGCTTCTTCCTCGGGGGCGGATTTGGACGAAAGTGCGATGACCGGGATATGGGCCACTTGTAGGTTGGCTTTCAGGTTGCGAAACATCTCGATACCATCCATGCGTGGCATGACGGTGTCGGTGAGCACCAGGTGGGGTTTCTCCTGCAAGGTCATGCGCAGACCTTCGGCGCCGTTACTCGCTTTTAAAACCGAAAAACCCTCTTTCTTCAGGGCCGCTTCGATGGCAAGTTGAGCCATTTCCTGGTCATCGACAATCAACACCGTCCACCAGCGATCCTCTTTGACAACGGTCTTTTCAACCTCGAGCAGGTGGCGGTTGATGGCGGCCATGATCTCTTCCGGGGTTGTGACACAGGGGGTCACCTGCAGGCCGTGGCGAAAGCCGATCTCCTGAGTCGTATCGTGGTCGAGCGGGTTCGACATTGCCAGATAAAGGGTATTCTTTTCGATCTTCAGCGGGAAGATGAAGCGGGTCAAGGCTTCTTCAGGGTTGATAAGTTTCAGAACCTCTGGTGGGTAACTGAAGCGGGCAATCCCTTTGACCTGGCGCACACCAAATTGCTTGGCCAGGGCTGCCGCGATATCTTCTTCCAGAAGCACCCCCATCTCTTCAAGCTTCTGTCCGAGGCGCTTGCCGGTTCCCTGTTGGGCCTGCAGGGCTTTCTGGAGCGTTTCAGGGGTTATGAGCCCGGCCTCGATGAGGATTTGTCCCATTTTCTTGCGACCAGCCATGTTGCTTTGTTCTTTCTCCCCCTGAAGCATATCGAATACATAGGCAGTATGACGCCAGCATACAATTGCATTATGCTAATTGAGTGCGGGGGTTGTCAATGGCTTGTAGATAATGGCCCGCATTCTTGAGTAGGGCCATCGACTGTTGACATTCATTCTCGAAAGGCTGAAAAGTGACTCCTTATAGATATTGTCACTTTATCCTTGGTGTCGGTGTTGGGCATATTCATCTTTGATCGAATTCAGGTTTGCTCAGTAAAGATGCTGCTCAGGTCAGAATAGTTGTTCGATTTCCCCTTAAGAGACTCCTCGATTCTACCAATTCTTTCAATGAGGATATTTTCGCTTTGGCTGCGCAGATCTGCTGCCGTCTGATTAAGTGTCGTTTTGGCTGCCGGCAGAGAGTCCAGATCGAGAGGGGTGCCGGCCAGCTCGCGGCGTTTTATGAAGAACTCCTCTAGTTGAGGACGGTGTTTTTCGCCAAAGTCAAAAACTTCAGGAGCCAAAGTGGAGAAGCTGCGGACCCCGATGACATCCTTGCCAATAGCCCGGTAGGCATCGAGGACCTCGGGTTCCATATCGAGATAGTTTTGCTGTGGCATATACATCCGTTGCAGGTGCTGCAGCACCTTTTCCGTCTTTTTAAGATGGCCTCCGATCAAGACCGAGGCACCGACCTCGCCCTTGCGCGCTCCTTTGATCCATGGTGCGCCGGTGATCCCGAAATCGTTCAGGACGGGGAGTTGCAGCAGAACCGACATGGTGTTGATTGCCAGGGCAAACCCAGCCGATGGTCCGCCAACATTGTAGGAAGCCGAGAGAAGCTGATGGTGCAGGGTGTAGCCTTCAAGAAAATCACCGAGAATTCTGGCCAGGTTGCGTTGCGGGACCAGCGAGCCGAGATAGTTTTCGATTAGGGTAAAGGCTTCACTCGCGCTCTGGTTCGTCATCTGTACCGCCAGATCGAGTTCGGCAGCACCAGCCGCTGTCGACGAGACGGCTCCGGTCACCAGGATTTTCTGCGGATGGATATGGTAGACCAGTGAAGAGGCGATCGGCAGGATGACGCCGGTCGTATCGTTGGCCCCGACTCCCACGACAAAGCCGACCTGGGGTTCCTCTGAAAGTTCCGTTTCCAGAAACTCATCGAGCTGTTGCTTCCCCTTGCGCAGCGGGCTGCCTGCTAATTGCTGGCGGGCGTTCTGGAGGTGCCAACTGCTGATCGGAAAGTTCTTTTCGGCCTTGAGGCGGCGCATCCGTTCGATGACCTCCTCCAGCCGCGACAGCAGGGCGTCTTCACCCTGACGTGCCTTTAACAGCAGGGCAGAGTGGGGTGCCAGACCTTCGAGCAGACCGAGCAGGATTTTATAGTTGAAGCGGACGAAACGTGCTTTCTCTTCGTTGTTCTGCTCTGCAACCCGCAAGAGTTCGTCGGTCACTTCCATTTCGGTCTTGCGCAGGGTTCGCACCTTTTCGGCAAAGGCGGCAAAGTCTGCCGGAGTTTCACACAGGGTGCGTGCCTGACGGGTGATCTCTTCGGTGTCGAGTCCCTCCTCAAGGGGCAGGTCCCCCATCTCTTTGACGATAATGCGTTGTCCATCCTCGTCCCGCAGGTGGCCGGTAACATTCAGCACCTTGAGCCGTTTACTGCGGATCAGGGCCGGGTCTAAGATGTCGAGCCGGTTGGTCGTAAGAACAGTAAAGACCCGATTCAGGGGAGCTTCGCCATCGATAATCGAGAGGAATTTATTGGTTACCTTGTCGTAGGGGCTACCCCCCTGTGGTGAGCGGCGTGGTGCTACGGCATCGCCTTCATCGAAGAAGACCATCGCGGGTGAAATCATCTTGGCAATATCGTAGACCGCTTCAAGGTTGGCCACCATCCCTTCGAGCGGTCTCATTGGATCATTGAGGTCGGCAAGGTTTACCGATATGTCCTGCACATCGTGATTGTCGCCCAGCCAGGCCCGCACCATGAAAGTTTTTCCCGAGCCTGGTGGCCCGGTCAGAACAACCCCCTTCTCTTCGCTGACGTTGTAGAACAGAGCATTGTTGGCCATTTCAGAGAATTCATTTTTAATCCCGCCGATATATTCCTGCCAGGCGATGCTGCGATCCATCTGTCCAACCAGACGCTTGTAGAGCGCGCCATAGGTGTTACGTGCCACCGACTTCAAGGCATCACGCACCAGCAGTTGGTCGTCGAGGCATTCGGCACTGAAGCGACCATGAATACTGATCACCTCAGAGACCAAACGGCGCACGTAAGCCGGCGTAATGCGCAGGCTGCGTTGGCGGAAGACCGGATAGAGCTTGTTGATGGCCAGGGTCAATTCCTCTTCACTGAGATGATTGGGCCGCGGATCGTCGGGGTGGTCGGGCTGCATCTTGCGTCTCAGTTCAAGACAGACAACCTCGCGCAGGTTGTCCGGTTTCTCCCAGTACTCGTTCAGATCGATCACCAGACCGCGCTCAACAAAACGTCGATAAATAGCGGGATCAAGCTGCTCCGGTTGATCGGTGGTGGCGATCATGATGCAATCACGCTGGCCGTGAATTATTTCATCGATGATAATATTGGCGGTGTCAACCAACGAGCTTTGTTGCGCCTTGACGCTGCTCATCTGGTCGGGGCGACCGAAGGCACTGTGAGCCTCCTCCAGGTGACGCACCGTCAGCTTGCGTGGGTGGCCCATCGCCTTGCGCAGGTAATTGCCCGGCTCTCCAGCCCAGGCGGTCTGGTAATCGTTGGGGGTGATTTCGGCATAGTCGACCTTAATCCCTTCTTCATCAAGGGATGAGAGCGCCGCACTGATCATATTGCGAAAGAAATAGCGCACGATCGGCAGGCGTGAAAAGAATCTGAGCCGACTGCGTTTGCTGCGGCGTTCGATGCGCATCGCCAGTTCCAGGTCGACCTCTTCGAGGCTGCGCCAGATCGGTTGGTTGGCCATGACCTCGTCGCGTTTTGCCTTGAGGTCGATGACCGGTTTGACTTCACACGAGAAGAAGACATCCTCGAGCGCCTGTTTGACCGTTGCGCTCTTGCCGCTCCCGGAATTGCCGATCACCAGGATGAGTGGCGCGCGGGGCACCTTGGGATCTTCGCTATATTTCTTGAGGATATAGCTGTGATAGAGCGTTTCGAAGATATCGCGGATCTCGAACGGCACAAAGGTGTCGATCGTCTCACGTTCGAGGAGGTAGCAGAGGTAATGAAAGTCTTCCGGATCGAGTTCTTTGGTTAGAATGCGATTCCAGGCATCACTGGCATCCTGCGACCCTGCGGCCTCAAAACGGTGATGCCAGTCGTTCAGTTTGCGTGGATCTCGCAGAAAGCTGAAGTCCCGTTGCGGAGGCATGTAGAGACGCTTGAGGCGGCGGCCGATGCGCTGGGTCAGGGAGCGGGTCGGATCGTGCTGATGCAGGCGGCGCAGGACAAAACGCCTGATCTCGGCTCCCCAAACTTCAACCAGTTCTTCAATCTGCGCTATACGCTGCTCTGACAGGCTGACGTAGACCGGTGCTCGAGTTTTGCGTGTCTGCGGCATGGTTTTCCTTGATCTGCTGTTGAGTTGGGGAGAGTAGAGATGCACGTCCAGCTTGAGTGGCCTGCGACTTGCCAGAGGGGAGTGCCTGCAGGGTTAATCCGGTTGCCAAACCGCTGTTGTTGAGCACAAAAGTATTCTGACCCTGTTGGTTCTTCTCGTAGGCCGCGGCCCATTTCTGTTGATTGAGAAAATCGAACAGGTAGGGATCACTTTGGCCAGTAAGTCCCAATGACTGGCGCATATCGCGGATTGAATCACGGTAGGCCGCATAGATTTTTCGGGTCCGGCTAGCTTCCAGGTCGGCGGCATAGTTTTCGGCTTCGGCGATCAATTCACGCCGTTTCTTATCCTCACTGGCCGCAGCCAGTTTGTCGCCGTAACCGGTTTCGCGCAGGACAAATGAAACCACGGTGATGCCGTACTTCTCTTCGAGGTTCAGGCCGCCGATGTTGAGCGGGCGATCTTTTAAGGTCCGATAGATCTGCTCCTTGATCCGCTCACGGTCAGAGACAAGTTCGTTGATTGATTCACTCTGCATGACATCTCTGACTACACCATCAAAATCGTTCTGTAGCAGGGTTTTGGGTGAGCGGTTTTCTATCCCCCACCGTTCAAGGTCGCGGATGCGATAGGTCATCATTGCACTGGTCCAGAGCGCAACGTTCCCTTTCGACATGATCCGCTGCGCGTTGGAAGAGCTGCCAAGGTGTAATTCCTGATTCATCAATGGCACTTCGAGTTCGATGCGCGTGAAGATCGGTAAGCGGATATGCCAACCCACCCTGGTAACAGCGATACGATCTCCAGAGAGAGTTTCAACAATGATCGCGTAGTTTTTGCGAACCTTGTAGATCGTCTTACTGGCATAGACCAGAGCGATACAGCTGTAAGAGATGAAGATGATGAGAAAGACCAGCAAGGCCCTCTTTAGGAGGGTTTTAAGGCGTGCCCTGTGGAGCAGGCTCGTCTGGATTTCCGGATTCATGCCGATCCTCCCTGGTAGAATGTTGGACATGCTGATTTAATAATTAAATGCTAACAGCCTTTTTTTTGATCTGTTGTTGCGCTGCTCATAAAATTTAAAAAAACGACGAAAGAACTGCAGGTTTGCCCATTTTGTGTGATTTTTTCACAGTTTGTTGTCAAGTCTTGCAATTGGAACGGGTGGCGTTAAACTTACTTGCTGGAAGAATGATTGAACTTATTTTAGTGAAGCAGATAGATGGAAGAGATGACGGAACGCTTAGAAAAATTGCAACTGATATCAACGGCTCTGGTTGATGCCGTTGACTCTGAGTTCGCCGAAAAATTACTGCTTGAAGGTTTATGCCAGCTGTGTAGCGCCGACTTTGCTGTGTTGTTGAGTCCGCTAACCTTAAAGTCTTGGCGTTCCACACAGATTTTGACGACGCTTAAATCCTCAACTCCGGCCCCTATCGAAATTAGCTGGCGAGCAAGTGAGAATGGAGTTCAACTGAGAACTGCAGTTGAGCAGGTTGTGCATCAGCCCAAGAGGCTTTGTTGTGATGATCCCATCCGTGCTGGAGAATACGACTTTTCGCACTTGCGGTTTTTAGAGATAGCAGAGGGGGCTCGGGTTTGCTCATGTCTGCTCTTGCCGCTCTTCGTACAGAATGGACGGCTAGGACAGATTGTTGAACTGATCCGTCTGGAGAAGAACCAGGCGACAGGAGGGTTTTCGCGCGAGGAGCAGTTGCTGGCAACTATTCTGGCGCAGCAGGCTGAGGCCGCGATAAACCGCGGGCAAAATCAGCGGGAGCAGGCGGAGCTTTTTGAATCGCTTATTCAATTGATCGGGAGTGTCATCGATGAAAAATCTCCCTTTGCCGGGGATCATTGTCGGCGGGTTCCGGTTCTGACCATGATGTTGGCGCGTGCGGTTTCTGCAAATAAAGGCCCGGGTTTTAAAAGAGTCTACTTCAGTGATGCAGAGTTTTATGAACTTGAAGTCGCTGCCTGGCTGCACGATATCGGCAAACTGATTACGCCGATCCACATTTCGGACAAGGCGACGAAACTCGAGCGGACCCTGGATCGCTTTGATCTGGTCCAGACCCGTTTTGAAATACTGCGCCGCGACCTTGAAATTGCACGCTTGCGTGCCGGTAAAAAGACCGGCGAGGTTGAAATAGCCACGACTGGAGAGGATCCGCAGCAGATGCTCGAAGACCTGCGTTTTTTAGCAGATTGTAACTGTGGGAAAAAAATATTGACCGAGGCAGAGATACATCGGGTCTGTGAAATTGCCGAACGTTACAGTTGGATTGATCGTCAGGGTGAGGAACGGCCAGTTCTGACTCAGGATGAGGCCTCAAACCTGATGGTGGTCTGTGGAACCCTGACCGATGAAGAGCGCGAGCTGATCAATCATCATGTGATTTCGACAATAAATATGCTCGACATGTTACCATTTCCCGATGCGCTGGCCAGGGTTTCTGAGATTGCCGGTTCCCATCATGAGGCGCATAACGGCAAAGGCTTTCCGACCGGATTGGATAGCACCAAGATGTTGATTCAGACTCGGATTCTGGCATTTGCCGATCGGTTTGAATCGATCAGCGCCGGGAGTCGCCCCTATAAAAAGCGCAACAGCCTGAATCAGTCGCTGCAGATTTTACGTGAGCTGGTCGATGAAGGGCAGGTTGATTCTGATCTTTATCGATTGTTTATCGAAGAGAAACTCTATGAAACCTATGCCATCGAATTTTTAAGCCGCGATCAGATCGATTCGGTCGACTGCAAGGTACTGCTTGCCGATCTCTAGTTCGGATATTTTTTCTCGCTTTTCGCCTCAGGGTTGTATCCCAATCTCAACGACTATCGGTTTCAGCACCCTGGTCAGGTCGCTCGGTTTGATCTCGATCAAAAATCCTCGTTTTCCACCGTTGATGTAGATTTGCCCAAGGCTGAGAATCGACTTTTCAATATAGACCGCCATAGGCTTGCGGGTGCCGAAAGGGGAGGTGCCACCGGTCTGGTAGCCGGTCAGGGCCTCTGCCGTTTTGGGCGTACAGGGGGTGACCTGCTTGGCATCGATCTGGCGGGCCAGGTTCTTGAGTGAGACCTCCATGTCACCATGCATCAGCACGATCAGTCCTGCCCCCTGCTCATCTTCCATGACCAGGGTCTTGATCACCTGGTGTTCTTCGACCTGAAGTTCGCGGGCACTGGTCGCAGTGCCGCCGCGATCTTCATAGCGGTAAGGTCGCGGGGTGAACTCGATCTCGTGCTGACGCAGCAGGCGGATCGCCAGGGTAACCGGGAATTTTTCTTTGGCCATTGACTATATCCAGCTTAAGGGAATCGCCATAATACTCACGGCCGTCAACGCAACACAGGTCCAGCCGAGTACCTTGAATAGCTGCTCTGTTTTGCGTTGGGCGCGGATACTGGTCGGTAAGAACCAGCCGAAGGCGGCTCCAGTCAGCATGCCGCCGAGGTGGGCGGCGTTGTCGGCCCCAACCATCAGCCCGAAAACAAAGGCCATCACCGCCCATTGAAACATGAAGTTGCGCTGTTGAATTGCCAGCGCACCGCCCATGCGGTGGAAGTAGCTGACCGAAAAACCGATCATGCCGAACACCGCGCCCGACGCCCCGACCACGGGGGTCATCGGGTGCCAGAAATAGCCGGCAACGGTTGCCATCAGGCCACAGAGGGTGTAGAGGGTGAATAATCTCGGCCAGCCGATCTCACCTTCGAGCAGCGGCCCGACCTGGTAGAGCACCAGCATATTGAAGCCGATATGGATCAGGCCGCCGTGGGTGAAGGCGTAGGTGATGCAGCGCCACCATTGGTCGTATTGAATCACCAGCGGCCAGTATTGTCCGCCCCAATGGATGAGCAGATCGGTGCGTGGACTAAAGATTGCGTTCATTTGATGGCCGAGAATAGTGCCGTGCAGCACCATCAGGGTGAACAGGGCGAGATTGACATAGATGAGAATCTGCACCAGCGAATGACCACGCAGCGGGCTGCGGCGGAAGAACGATTGTAGGGTGGAGTAGCTCAAGATCTGATCCTTTTTTTTGGGTGGAGGTTGGCTTAGACTATCCCAGAATGTACTCAATCGGCAATATCTACTCTTTATGGTCCGATGTCGCTTGAAATCTCTGTTCTAATCCGGCATTCTACCCCGAATGTGTTAGATGTGTTTTTTCGATCCGCTTTGGATGGAAACTAAAATACCCTTTACCAGGAGATAAGATGAGCAATAATAATGATCCAAACGTCATCGACCTCGAAGAGTTGATGCGTAAAAAGGCGCAGCTCCAGGCGTCCTTCGGCCGCTACAGCCAGCACTTTGGCAAGCTGAAGTTTCTGCCTTTTCTGTTGATTGTGGCGCTGCTGATCTTCAAGATGGCCTACGTCTATGTCGAGCCGAACGAGTACGGGATCAAGATTTCGCGTATGGGCTTCAATAAAGGGGTGCAGGAAGAGGTCTACGGGCCTGGCCTGCATTTCGTGATCCCTGTCATGCAGGAGATGGAGACCATGCCGCGTGATATCCAGGTGCTGGAGTTGACCAACTATCCACGCACCGCCTCACGCTTTGCGCGGATTGAACAAGCCGCCTACATCCAGACCTCGGACGGCTTCTTCGTCGATGTCGACGTCTCGATCCTCTATAAAATAGTCGATCCTTATATGGTCTTCACCACCATCGGCCCCGGTCGCCTCTTCGAGGACAACGGCATCATCCCCAAGACCGAACCGGCCTTGAAGGCGACTCTGGGTGGGTTGAC
>JAAXQE010000286.1 GCA_012974425.1 Geopsychrobacter sp. | reverse complement strand
GTTAACCCGCTTAACCTCGATCGTACCCTGCAGATGTTTGATGTGCGTCAGGGAGGAACAAAATGAAAAAACTTATTCTGATTCTGATTATTCTGCCGAGTCTGTTTCTCTCCGGTTGCGTGCTGAACAGCACCGGCAAGACCGAGGTCGGCGTGCGCACGGTCAAGTTCACTCTGTTCGGTGATAAGGGGGTCGAGGACAAGATCTATCCGCCCGGTTCTACAACCTTCTTTCTGCCGTTTGTCAACGACTGGCACACCTTCGATACCAAACTGCAGAACCTCGAGATGACCGCCGAGGTGCGGCGCGGCGACCGTAGCTCAAAAGACGATCTGTTGTTCAAGTCTATCGATGGCAACGATATCAGCCTCGATGTGATTATCGCCTACCGGATCGATCCGAAGATGGCACCCTATATCCTGCAGCATGTAGCCACCGACGACAAATCCTTGCGTGACAAGGTCGTAAGGACCATCGCCCGCAGCAAGCCGCGTGACATCTTTGGCGAGCTGGAAACCGAAGAGTTCTACATCACCGAGACACGCCAGGCGAAGGCCGACCAGGCTAAGGAGAACCTGCAGGAAATTCTTGGAGCCTACGGCATTATCATCGAGCGGGTGTTGACCAAGGATTATCGCTTCAATGCCGAGTATCAGCAGGCGATTGAGGATAAGAAAATCGCTGATCAGATGGTCGAAAAAAACAAGTCGGCTCAGAATGCTTCGCGTGAGGAGTATCTTAAAGAACTCGAAATGGCCAGGGGTGAGGTCAATAAGCTTGTCGCTGACGCTGATGGTGTATTCGCCAAAGCGAAGATCGAGGCCGATGCCTATTATGAGCAGCAGAAATACCTCGCCGAAGCTATCACCGCCGAGGGTAAAGCCGAAGCTAAGGGGATCGAGCAGATGAACAAGGCGCTCGCCGGAGCCGGTGGTGAAACCATGGTCAAGCTGCAGATCGCCGAGGCGCTACAGGGCAAGAAGATCATCCTGCTGCCGATGTCAGAAGGCGGGATGAACCTGAAGACCACCAACATGAATGACTTGATCAATGTTATGGGCGTGAAGGCGCTTGGCAAGCCGCAACAGAAATAGGCATAAGCCGGTTCTATTTATCTCGTGAAACAAGAAAGGCCCTGCCGAAATTTCGGCAGGGCCTTTCTTGTTGTGAATAGCGGGTTGTCAGAGCAGATCCTTCATCCAGCCCAGCGCAATAAAGGTGCCGGCCGCAGACCCCAGGGAAGAGAACAGGAAGACCAGCATGATGCGCGCCAGGCGGTTGTTCCACCAGCCCTTGAGAGTGGTCAGATCATCACCGACCTGCTCCATGTCACGCACGGTGGGGGGTGCGACGAAGGCCTGGACGAATGCGGTAACGAAACCGGCGCCGATGGTTGGGTTCAGGGAGGTGATCGGCGCGGCAACAAATGCAGAAACTATGGTCACCGGATGGCCAAAGGCGATCAGGGCACCGAGCGCCGATAAGAGTCCGTTGGCCAGGACCCAGGCCACGGCGGCGTTGGCAAGCTTCTGGTGATCGCCAAAGAAAAAACCTGTGACAAACAGAGCGATAACAATCCCCGGAATCAGCCAGGGGATGGTTTTAGACAGGGTCGTCTTGGGTGGAACGGTGCTGATTTCAGCGATGGTTTCAGGCGTGATCTCTTCATTTAGCTTTTTGATGATCCCTGGCAGATGCGCAGCGCCGACCACTGCGACGACCTTTTCGCCGGGAGATTGGCGAATATGGTAGGCCATGTAGGTGTCACGCTCGTCAACCAGAATCGCCTTGACTGACGGCAACAGTTTGCCCATCTCTTCAAGCATCTGGGAGAGGGTGTCGCCGCTACGTAATTCGGCCAGTTGGGCCTCGTCCAACTCCTGCTTTTCGAACATGCTGCCCAGGAGGGCGGCCATGACCTTCATCTTGCTCCATAACCCAGCCTTACGCCAGGTGCGCAGCAGGGTGGTGCGGATGTTGCGGTCGACCAGTTCAACATGCAGGCCGCGTTCTTCTGCGGTTTGGGCTGCAGCTGCCAACTCGGCACCGGGTTTAACACCGGTCTGCAGGCCCATCTTTTTTTGATAACTCGACAGGGCCAGGTTGGTCAGGAGAAAGGGCATCTGGCCCTTCTTGATGACATCCTTGATGTTGAGCGATTCCCAACCCTTCTGATTGATCAGGGCTTGGTAGCGTTGTTCATCGAGCTCAACGCAGACCGTATCGGGTTGGTGCTCATCGATGGAGCGGATGACGGTATCGATCGATTCCTGAGATATGTGAGCGGTCCCGACCAGAATAATCTGACGGTCATCAATTGTGAGGATTGTGGGCTGATCTTTATTGTTATCCGTTGCGATATCCACCAGAGTTCCTTTTGCGTGTAAAGGTTTGAAATGCGGCGTAGCTTAGCATGGGGGCAGGGCTTTTGGTAGTATTCAGTCCCAACCCGCGGTCAACTTGTCGCTGGCCACAAACAAAAAAAGCATCCCTCAAAATTGAAGGATGCTATGTAACCTGAAACAACTCTCCACGCTGCCGTGGGTCATGGGCCTCACTACGAGTACCAAAAAGGTGGGTTCCTTTGCTCATCCATCAGGCGTCCCGCTCAAAGGCGGGCTGGCTCACCGGATGATTCGAAAGGTTCCCGTTATAACAGCTATTCCGCGTGGACGTTCTGACCTCACCTGCAGGGCAGAGAGCCGATCAGTGTTACATCCGTAAGTATAGAGCGGGGAGGGGATCGGAGCAAGATAGTTTTTAAGCTGGTCACTTTTTAGAGGATACAGCATATAATTGAACCTGATTGTGGCTTTGAGGGTTTGACAGTTCGTCAGAATCCCTTGATAATATGCGATTCTATATTAAAGGGGCTGGAGACTGTACTATGCAGATTTTGTGGATCGGCCTTTTTGGCGGGCTGGGTTGTATTGCCCGTTATCTGATGTCTGGCTGGACATATAGTTTTCTGGGTCGTTCTCTGCCCTACGGCACCCTGATGGTGAATGTCGGCGGGTCATTTCTGCTCGGATTTCTGATGACCTTCGGCCTGCGCAGTACCCTTTTGCCTGCCGGACTCAGGGTGGGTTTGACGGTTGGATTTATGGGCGGCTTCACGACTTTTTCAACTTTTTCCTACGAAACTCTCAAGCTGATTGAAGAGGGGAGCCTGATGCAGGCCGGTGCCAATGTGGTGTTGAATGTCCTGCTCTGTCTAGTTTTTGGTGCAGCGGGGATGCTGCTGGCTCGCCAGCTCTAAAAGGAGATTTGCTATGCCTGGATTAGCCGGAGAGAAAACCCTGATGCGGATCTTCATCAGCGAAGTGGATCGACACAGGGGGCAGCCTCTGCATGCGGTACTGCTTGAACTGCTGCTTAAACATGGGTTTGCCGGGGCTACCGTCTTAAAAGGGGTGGCTGGCTTTGGTGCCAACGCTATTGTGCATACCGATCAGCTATTGCGCTTGTCGACCGAGTTGCCGTTGGTGATTGAGGTTGTCGATGAAGAAGAGAAGATTCAGCAGATTATCCCCCAGTTCGATGAATTGATGCAGGGCGGCATGATTACCCTTGAAAGAGCTCGGGTGATCCGTTACCGTGCCTGATTTCACAGAAAATGGAATAAACACATGCTTAAAAGAATATTTGCCCTCCTTGCTCCGGCGGAGTCGGCACCAGCTCCAGACCGCATCCCCTTGGCCGCTGCGGTATTATTGCTTGAACTCGCCCATGCCGATGGTGAGTTTAGTTCCGAAGAAGAAGCCCAGATCCAGCAGATACTGCAACAACGCTTTGCTCTCGATGCTGAGATACAACAAGAATTGATGCAGTTGGCCGCTGAAACCAAGAAGGAGAGTGCGGATCTGCATCAGTTTACCAGTCAGATTAATCGGAACTTTACTCAGCCTGAAAAAGAGGAAATCATCGAAACTTTCTGGCAACTGGCCTTTGCCGATGGCCAACTGGATGCTCACGAAGAGGCGATGCTGCGTCAACTTGGCAGTTTGATAGGTCTTTCTCACCGGCAATTGATCGATGCCAAAATCAAGGTACGTAAAGATCTTGAGACTCTAGAAAAATAGTCGATGTGCCAGTCTTTCTCGAATATCGTAGATTGGAGTCAGAGGGTCCTGGGAGAGGTTTTGACTGCCGGCGATTTCGCCATCGATCTGACCGCCGGAAATGGGTATGATACACTGATGCTGGCCCAGGCCGTCGGCCCTTCAGGACGAGTCTTGGCTCTGGATTTACAAGGACTGGCACTTGAGAGAAGTGCTGAACGCTTGCAGGCGCAGGGTATTGTTACTCAGCGATTGCAGGTGACGGGCTCGCCCTTGCTGGCAGGGGTCAGCTTGGTGCAGGCCGATCATGCTGAGCTTGCTGCATGGAATCTGTCAGCCCCGTCTGCCATTATAGCTAATTTGGGCTATTTGCCTGGTGGTGATAAACGGTTAGTCACAAAGCCTGAAACGACACTGGCTGCGCTGCAGGCAGCTTGCGACCTCCTGACTCCTGGCGGTCGGATTGCCGTCGTGGTTTATCCTGGCCATCCCGGCGGCCGCTGTGAGGCTACTGCCGTTGATCAGTTTTTTAGTGGGTTGGATGAAAGTCAGTTTGAGGTTTTGCGCCTGCAGGTTATGAATCGGCCCCAATCCCCTTTTTTGTTAACTGCAGGAAAGTTAGCTGATTTCACCTATGTAATGGAACCTTGACTATGTTTTTTCTATTTGAAAAAATCGGCGATTATACACTCTATTATCTGGAATACGCAGGTCGTATTACGAACTTTCTTTTCCAGTGCCTAGGGCGGATTATAACCCCCCCCTATCGAATCTTCCCGGTCATCCAGCAGATCAATTTTATCGGCGCCCGCTCGGTCTTCGTGATCTTTTTTACGGGGGGATTTACCGGGATGGTTTTGGCCTTGCAGGGCTACTATACCCTGCGTAAGTTTGGCTCCGAAGGGTTGCTTGGTTCCGCTGTGGCTCTGAGTCTGCTGCGCGAATTGGGGCCGGTTATGGCAGCACTGATGGTGATTGGACGGGCCGGATCGTCGATCACCGCCGAGATCGGGATCATGCGCAACAGCGAACAGATTGATGCGCTTGAGTGCATGGCGGTTGATCCCCTGCGCTACCTGGTGGTGCCGAAGTTTATCGCGATGATTATCAGTTTACCGCTGTTGACGGCAATTTTTGATGTTGTCGGAATCTTCGGCGGCTATCTGGTTGGTAGCCTGATGCTTGGGGTCAATGGCGGCACCTACTTCCAAGGGATGTATCAGAGCGTCGATTGGAACGATATTGAAATGGGGCTGGTCAAGTCTTTGGTCTTTGGCCTGATGATTGTCTGGATTTCGACAGCCAAGGGTTATTTTCTCCATTCCGAGCGGAGCGGTGGCTTCGGTGCTGAAGGTGTCAGTCGCACGACCACAAGTGCTGTCGTGCTGGCCTCGGTAACCGTTCTGGTCTGGGACTACCTGCTCAGTGCAATTATGCTTTAAGGGCCACTGTCGATGATTGAAGAGAATAAATTTGATTGCCCCGTTGTTATCGAACTGGCCGGGGTCGAAAAGAGTTTTGCGGACCAACAGGTGCTGGCGGGGGTCGATCTTCGCGTGTGTGAAGGAACCACGACAGTTATCGTCGGCGGCAGCGGGCAGGGGAAGAGCGTCATCCTTAAACATATGCTCGGGTTAGTGCGGCCTGACGCTGGACAAATCAGTATTTTCGGCAGAGACATTGCGAAGGCTTCGGCTGGCGAGTTGAAGGACGTTCGCCGTGATTTTGGAGTCTTGTTTCAAAATGTGGCTTTGTTCGACTCGATGACCATCTTTGACAATGTCGCACTGCCACTGCGTGAGCGCACCGCGTTCGGCTCTCAGCAGGTTAAGGCCCGGGTTGAAGAGTTACTGCAGATGATGGATCTGCCGGGAGCCGGCAGTAAATACCCCGCACAACTTTCAGGTGGTATGCAGAAGCGGGTTGGCCTGGCGCGGGCGCTGGCACTCAACCCCAAAATAGTTTTTTTTGACGAACCGACCACTGGTCTCGATGTGCACAAGAGCAACGAAATGTACCGCCTTTTTCATCATACCCAGGCACGGGTTGGCTATACTGCGGTCATCGTAAGTCACGATGTGCCGAAGATTTTTAAACTTTCAGATCATGTTGCCCTGCTGGCCAATGGGGTGATTCAGGGGCAGTTGACCCCTGAAGAATTTCAACGCTCAGAGAACCCGTTGATTCGTGAGTTTGTCGAAACAACCATGGGTCCTATCTATTCGAGTGAGAGAGAGGAATCTGCTCTACAATGAAACGGATTAATGTTGAAGTCGCTGTCGGCCTGTTTGTGGTGGTCGGTTTTGTCTGTTTTGCCTGGATGTCTGTGCGCCTTGGAGATGTCGGACTGTTTGATCCGCCGTCCTATCAGGTGAGTGCAAGGTTTGGCTCTGTCTCCGGGCTTAAGCCTGGTTCCAAGGTTGAAATTTCCGGGGTGCAGGTTGGTAAGGTTGTCAGCATCGCTCTGGAACCAGACTCTTACGAGGCAATCGTGCAGTTTGAGATTGACCAAGGGATCTCTCTGCAGGAAGATGTTATCGCATCGATTCGCACTGCCGGGATAATTGGTGATCGCTATGTCAATATCACTCCGGGGGGACTCGATGAGCTGATTGAGGGTGGTGGTGAAATTACCGAGACCGAATCCGCGATAAACCTTGAAGATCTTCTGAGTAAATATATTTTTCAAAATTAGGGGCTCACGTGCGTCTGGCCATTTTTTTTTTATTTCTGTTGATCAGCCTGCTGCCGGTTGGTCTGGCGTTTGCCCAACCGTCTGAAGGAGTTACTTCTGTAGATCAGGAATTCGATGATGATTTCGACCAGGAGTTCGCCGATGATTTTCTGGAAGAGGATGACACCCCGCTGATCTCCGATCCCCTGGAGGCATTGAACCGGCGGATCTTCTGGTTCAACGACAAGCTATATGTCTATCTCTTGAAACCGGTTGCGCGGGTTTATCGTGTGGTCCCGCGGCCAGCGCGGAAGTCGGTCGGCAATTTCTTCGCTAATCTCAGTAGTCCGGTCCGGATCTTCAATTCTGCATTTCAACTTAAGTTTGGCGATGCCGGGCGTGAGTCGAGCCGTTTTTTTGTGAACAGTCTCATCGGTCTCGGCGGTCTGATCGATGTTGCTGACCACTATGGGAAAATACCTGAAAAAGATGAAGACTTTGGCCAGACACTCGGCTTTTACCATGTCGGACAGGGCCCTTATCTGATTCTACCTTTCCTCGGGCCTTCGAGTCTGCGCGATGCTGGCGGGCTTGTGGTTGATATGTCTCTGGATCCCTTTACGAACTATCTGACACGGAACATGAGCCTGCTTGAAAAAGCGGAGCTCAAAGCCGCTCGCGCCGTAAATTATCTTTCGCTGGATGATGACAGCTACGAAAAAATTAAGCGAGATGCTCTTGATCCCTACCTTTTTATGCGCGCCGCCTATGCACAGTACCGGGTGGCAAAAGTCGCACAATAAAGCTATAATTCTGGCACTGGTAACCTGATTTTATATAACTGGAGAATATTTCTATGCGCTTGTTGTGTGTCTGTCTGTTTTTGCTACTCACCTTGCCTGCTTATGCCGTCTCTGCAACGCCACAAGAACAGGTCAAGCAGATGGTTGATGGGGTCTTTGCGGTCCTGAACAGCGATCTTGCCGCAGATTTGAAGCGCGAGAAGATCAGCGGAACGGTGCAGAAGTTTCTGGGGATTGAATCCCTTTCCCAGCGGACGCTTGGGGTCTATTGGAAAAAGGCTACAGCCGACGAGCTAAACCAGTTTATGCCGCTTTATCTGAAGATCCTCGAGCGAACTTACCTCAACCGGGTTGACGATTACTCAGGTGGGAAGGTCGAGTATGGGCGGGAGCGGGTAAAGGGGGATAAGGCGATCCTCGATACCCGCTTTGTCTCGGAGCGCTTTGACATCCCGGTTCAGTACAAGTTGGTAGAAAAGGCAGGGACCTGGCAAATTTATGATGTTCTGATCGAGGGCGTCAGCCTGGTGCGGAGTTATCGATCGAGCTATAATGAAATTCTTCGTAAGGATGGGTTCGATGGATTGCTCACGAAGATGGAAAATAAACTTGCCCAGATTGAAAAGGTTGATTGAGTAGTTATGGCGATGTTGGCTGAAGATATTTGCCGAAAAATGAAATCTGATTTTCGTTTTTTCCGCTTTCTCGATGGGGGCGAAAAAGCCATTGTTGGGCAGTACCTTGAATGCTGTGAGGTGGCAGCAGGAACGGTTCTCTGGCATGAAGGGGACGAGAGCAATGCGGCTGCTTTTGTCGCCGAGGGGAAGATTGAGGTCAAAAAGCAGACTGAATTTAAAGACAATCATGTCATCGTTGGCATCTATGGCGAGGGCTCAGTTGTCGGAGAGCTCTGCCTGTTTCTCGATGAAAAACGTGCGGTGACCGCAACCGCACTCACCGATGCCTGGCTGCTCAAGATTAGCGCCGAGCGGTTTGAGTTGTTGCTTGAAGAACATCCCGTCATCGGTGGGAAATTACTCAAAGGGATGTTTCTTGCGGTTTCAATGCGATTGCGCAAGTCGTATGAGAGGCTGGCGGCGATTTTTTAGACTGGCGGATTTACGGGAGCGGTTTCATCTTCTGGCTCTCGCAGGGTCATCGCTCGCAAAGCGATCGTTCCCCTCGGGTGGGTCCGCTAACTGGCCCACTTTTTCAACACCCTATTTCCTGCAGCGCTGGGTCTTGAAATGAATTTACAGAAACAATGATGCACTACCCGGATTTAGGTACTTGCTTCCCTGCGGCTTGCAGGTGTTCTTCTGCTGCTTCGATTACGGCTCGCATGGTTTTTAGGTCTGTGGCGTGATCTGCTTTGTTCAGAGTCTTGCTTGGGTGAAGTCTGTTACTGGCTGCGTTGTTTCTATCAAATATTTAAGGGAGTTGGCAAATGGAAACGACGAGCATTGATCAATTCGGAAGCGTCTTATGCCAGGGTTCGACTGAGTGACCGGAGTGTTTTGGCGATTTGCCGTGCTCACAGGGGTATTTTACCGATCTTTTTTAGTGGTGAAGGAGAGACCTGAGGTAAGTCCATGTCGAAGGTAAAGGGGGCGGTGATGGCTTATCGGTGGAGCATAGGATCACCTTGCTCGCAGCGTTGGAGCTTGCGCTTGACGAGCAGGTGGCTATGGTAAGGCGATGACATGGCGATGGCTCTGAGGGTGGCGGCTAGGGTTGCTGCTGCGGGTGGGTCTTTTTCGAATTAGCCTTTTCCGTCCTGCTTCTAGCCTCGTACGTAACTTTTTCGAAAAGTTCGAATGCTGCAGTGATCCGGCGATCGATAAGCTTGGGATCATTGTTTTTGAGAATGTTGGGATCTGCTTTGATGAGTGCGAGGGTGATTTCGAGCGCTACATGGCCGGTGGATTCCATAAAGGGTCACTCCTGTGATTTTGTGGCTGATTAGGACTGACAGCTTGCCTGAAAAAGCGAGAAATAACAAGTTGAGGATTTAAGTGAGAACCCAGACGGGCCGATGCTTTGACCACGGAGGTCGGTCGACTGGCTTTGATGGTCAACCGCCGGTGCGCCGGGCTAATAGTTAAAACTCAACCAGACGTCGTTATGTCTGGAATTGTCTGAAATTAACAACAAAAAAGCCCCGACCAAAAGGTCGGGGCTTTTTACGTAACTGACTGGAATCAGTTGTAGTAAATGGTCGGAGCGAGAGGATTCGAACCTCCGACATCCTGGTCCCAAACCAGGCGCGCTACCAGGCTGCGCTACGCTCCGAGGAGGCATTTTGTACCACGAACATCTTGGGGATGCAATAGCTCTTTTTCAGTTTCTGCCAAATTCTAGATCGCCCAGTCTGGAGCCGGGTGCTTCCCCTCCAGGTGAGTTATGACTTCTGCGGCTAATATCTCAGCAGCGACGCTGCCATCGAGGACGATTTCGGCATTTTCTGGCGCTTCGTAGGCCAGTTCAACCAGGCTGTTGCCCTGTTCATGAGCCGACTCAATTTTCTGGTAATAGTTCGATTCATCGCGCGAGGCACAGAGTTCGCGGGGGGTATCCAGGTAAATTTCGCAAAAATTGACCTCTCCCGCTATCTCTCTTGCGCGTCGACGTTCAACGGCATAGGGGGAGGTCGTCGCAACCAGCACGATCAACCCTGCTTCGGCACTGAGTTTGGCGACTTCACCGATCCGGCGGATGTGTTCGACCTGGCCGCTGTCGGTGTAGTCGAGATCAGAGTTCAGTCCGCGCCGCAGATTGTCGCCATCAAGCAGGCAGCTGTGGCGTCCTGCGGCATGCAGGCGTTGCTGGATCAGGTTGGCCAGGGTTGTCTTGCCTGCGCGGCGCCGCCCGGTTATCCAGAGAATGGCCGGTTGTTGCCCCTTGATTGCGGCCAGCGCGGCCTTGTCTACATCGAGATCCTGCCAGGGCACGCTCTCTGATGAGGGCAAGATCTTCTCGACCATGCCTGCGCCAACCGTGGCGTTACTCAGGCGGTCGATCAGGATGAAGCTCCCGGTCAGGCGCGTCTCGGCATATCGATCACAGGCGATGGCACTGCTCAGATTGAGGCGGCAGAGGCCAACTTCGTTCAATTCCAAGGCTTTGGCCGGTTCTTTGTGCAGGCTGTTCACATTGATTTTGTGACTCAGTTCGGCAATCTGGACCGGCGTGGTCGCTGCCCCCATCTTGAGCAGATAGCTGCGCCCCTGAATCAGGTGGTTTTCATGCAACCAGACGATTTTGGCTTGCAGCCGATCACTGGTGGCGGGTGTTTTTCCAGGTTCGGCCAGCAGGTCTCCGCGACTGATATCGATTTCATCTTCGAGGCACAGGGTGATCGCCTGGCCTGCCACTGCCTCGCCCAGGTCGCCGTTCATGGTGATGATGCGCTTGACCCGGCTCTGTTTGCCCGATGAGGCAACCAGGACCTTATCGCCGGGATGGATGCTGCCACTGGCGATGGTGCCACAGAAGCCACGGAAATCGAGATCTGGCCGGTTGACCCATTGGACCCTCATCCTGAAGGGTTTGGCCTGGTTGTTCTCGCTCAGATCAACGGTTTCAAGGTGCTGCAGCAGGCTCGGGCCCTGATACCAGGGCGTGTTAGCGCCGGGCTTAATAATATTGTCACCCTTGAGGGCCGAAAGCGGAATGCTGCAGATCTCCTCAAAACCAAGCTCGGCGGCGAACTCCTTATACTCGCGGCAGATCTCTTCATAGACTTGTTGATTGTAGTCAACCAGGTCCATCTTGTTGATCGCCAGGACGATCTTGCGGATCCCGACAAGTGAAACCAGATAGCTGTGGCGGCGGGTCTGGGTGAGCAGGCCCTTGCGTGCATCGACTAGGATGACCGCGACTTCGGCATTTGAGGCACCCGTGACCATGTTGCGGGTATATTGTTCGTGCCCTGGGGTGTCGGCCACGATGAACTTGCGCTTGTCGGTCGAGAAGAAGCGATAGGCCACATCGATGGTGATGCCCTGTTCGCGCTCGGCCTGCAGCCCGTCGAGCAACAGGGCATAGTCGACCTCCTCACCCTGGGTGCCGACCCGCTTGCTGTCGGCTTCTAGCGCGGCCAATTGGTCCTCGAAGACAAACTTAGAATCCCACAGCAGTCTCCCGATCAGGGTGCTCTTGCCGTCATCGACGCTCCCGCAGGTGATGAAACGCAGCAACGATTTCTCTTCCTGGTGTTTCAGGTAACCGAGGATGTCCGCGGCGATCTGTGCAGATTGATGAGCCATAGCTAAAAATACCCTTCCTGTTTCTTCTTCTCCATCGATCCTGCTTCGTCATGGTCGATGGCGCGACCCTGCCGTTCGCTGGTGCGGGCGAGTAACATCTCCTGAATGATCTCGGGCAGGCTCGTAGCGCTTGACTCGACTGCGCCGGTCAGGGGGTAGCAGCCGAGGGTGCGGAAGCGGACCGGAATGTGCTTAACCTCTTCGCCCGGCTTAAGCTTGAGCCGCTCATCATCGAGCATGATCAGCATGCCGTCCCGCTCGACGACCGGGCGGACCGCGCTGTGGTAGAGGGGCACGATCGGAATCTGTTCGAGATAGATGTATTGCCAGATGTCGAGTTCGGTCCAGTTGGAGAGCGGGAAGGTGCGGATCGATTCGCCCTTGTTGACCCGGGCGTTGTAGATGTTCCACAACTCCGGGCGTTGATTCTTGGGGTCCCAGCGATGGTTGGCGCTACGGAAGGAGAAGATCCTCTCCTTGGCGCGCGATTTCTCTTCATCGCGGCGTGCGCCACCGAAGGCGGCATCGAAACCATATTTATCGAGGGCCTGTTTGAGCCCTTCGGTCTTCATGATGTCGGTATAACGCGCACTGCCATGCACGAAGGGGGAGATCCCCTGCTCGACCCCCTCCTGATTGGTGTGGACCAGCAGCTCGAAGCCGACATCCTGGGCCATTTTGTCGCGAAACTCGATCATCTCCCTGAACTTCCAGGTGGTATCGACGTGTAGCAGCGGGAAGGGGATCTTGGCCGGGTAGAAGGCCTTGCGTGCCAGGTGCAGCATCACGGCAGAGTCTTTGCCGACCGAATAGAGCATCACCGGGTTTTTGAACTCGGCCACGACTTCACGCATGATATGGATGCTTTCGGCTTCAAGCTGTTCGAGATGGGTCATTGGATGTCCTCTTTTTTTGAAATCAGCGATGCAGACCGCATTCTTTATGTTCCGGATTTTCCCACCACCAGCGCCCGGCGCGGGGGGCTTCGCCCGCTTTGATCGCCCTGGTGCAGGGTGCGCAGCCGATCGATGGATATCCCTGGCTGTGCAGGCGATTAACCGGCAGGCGCTGAGCGCGGGCGTAAGACCAGACCTCTTCATCGCTCCAGTCGATCAGGGGATTGATTTTGAGGATCCCGCCATGGGCAGCGTCGGTTTCGATCCCTTGCAGCGCATTACGGGTTGTGCTCTGTGCCCGGCGCTGTCCGGTGATCCAGCCGGCCTTGCCGACAAGCGCTCTGTTTAAGGGTTCAACCTTGCGGATATGACAACATTCGTGACGGTTCGCAAGGCTTTCGCGCATCGAGAACAGACCCTTCGCTCTTTCCAGTTGCTGCAGACTCAGGGTTTGCGGCAGGTACCAGTCGATATGGAGTTGATATTTCTGGAGCAGAGCCTCGGCCACCGCATAGGTCTCCTCGTGCAGGCGCCCGGTATCGATGGCAAAGATAGATATCTGCGGCGCTAGTTTGCGCAGATAGTCGATCACCACCAGGTCCTCGACGCTGAAGGAGCAAGCCATAACGACATCTTTAGCGGCGACTTTTTTTAGTGCGGCGCTGAGGATCTCCTCTGGCGTGGCTGCTTTGGTTGCTGAAGGTATTTCGCTCATGTTACTCCCCATCTAAATCATGTATTCCGGATCGCTCTTCCTGCGGCCATAGGAGATGCGGTTCCAGGCTCGTTCATGGCTAATGTAGACAAAGAACTTGATCAGGGTGTCGGCCAGGCCGACGGTTGCCGCAAATTCGCCCTTGCCGGTTAATAAATAAACCAGGCCGGTTGTTATTGTGGTTGCCAGCAGGCGCCATGAGAGAGCCTTGGCAATGCTTCTGCGGGGTGTATCCATTGCTCGTCTCCTTGTGTGGTTTTGGGGAGGCTACTAAGCTCTAGTGGAATTGTCAACAATAAAATCTATAATTACTACGGTGTTTTATTGTTGAATGCCTAAAGGTGCCTAGCTACAGATACCTAGGGATATTTGCTGCTGATATATAAACTTGACAAGACTGCTGCTAAATGGATATCTTTGCATGAAATATTATTTACGAGGAGACGTTTAAATGAAACTGGATGACCAGCAGTTGAGGCTTGAGGGGATCTATCGGCAGAACGACCAGGGTGAGTATATGCAGCGGGTCAAGCTGGCTGGCGGCGCTCTCTCGGTTGCGCAGGCTCGAACTCTGGCAGACTTGGGGGCGCGGTTCGGCAGTGGGGTTTTCCATTTATCGACCCGCGGTAGTGTCGAGTTTCATGGTCTGCATGCCGATGATCTGCCCGCAGTTTACCGTGGTCTGACCTCTGTTGGGCTGTTCTCGCGCGGCGCCTGCGGTGGTGCGGTGCGTGGTATCTGCTGTAGTAGCAGTTTTGGCCCAGGCTTCGGACGAACCCAGGTGCTGCTGCGTCATTTTCTAAACCATTTCAGCGGCAATCCACATTTTGAAGGTTTGCCCAAGAAGTTCAAGATCGCCTTTGAGGCCGGTTATGCAAGAAGTCGCCATCTGATTCAGGATCTTGCTCTGGTGCTGGTCGATGAGAATGTCAACGAGCCACGCTACGATGTCTGGATCGCCGGCGGTCTCGGCCGGGAGCCTCAGGCAGGATTTTTGCTTGCTGACCGTGTTCCTGAATCTGAACTGCTGCCGCTGGCTGAATCTGTCGTTGAGGTCTATAAGGCCTGGGGCGAGAAGGGGCGGCGTCTCAAACACCTGCTTAACGCGGTTGGTGAGGATGAGTTACGCAATCGCATCAGCCAGCGCCGCCAACAGAAAACGACCATAAGCTTCAGCGATGCCTTCCCCAAGGCCCTGCTGCCCGAAGGCACCGTCCAGCGAGTGCCCTTGAAGGTGTTTGGTGGGGAGCTTCCTGCCCTGAAGCTGGCCGAAATCGCCGGGCTTGCCGCTGAGTATGACTGCAGTTGGCTGCTGGTGACGCCGGATCAGGATATTGAACTCCTGCGCGATGGCTCAACCACTGAATTGGGGGCGGCTCTTACCCAGGCTGGTTTTGTGCTGAATAATGAAGAGACTGTCCTGCGTATTTGTCCCGGTAATCATGAGTGCCGCATGGGACTTTGTGCGACCCGTGATCTGGCGAAGAATCTGCTTGAAGAGCTTGGTGGGCGCTTGACGGGACGCAGCCTGGCCATCTCCGGTTGCCGAAATTCCTGCGCCCAGCCGCAGTTGTCTGAATTCGGGATTATCGCCAGTAAGTTGAAAACCGAGGATGGGATGCGCCGGCCATTGTTTGATCTCTATAACCGTAAGGGGGCTGGCCTGGGGGAGGTCGTCGCTTCCGGTTTGAGTGAAGCTGAACTGCTGGCGCACCTCGTAGAGCAGCTGAGGGGATCTAAGTAGTTCGCTTGAATATTTAATTGTAAGGGCCATTTTTTATGGCCCTGTTAACGAATTTGGATTCCTACAGACACATGTCTCACAACTCATTTAGACAAGTGAGATTTGCCGAAAGCCTTATTTGAGACAACTTAAGAGACGCATATTCTGCTGGTTCTCGTACCGTATCGGCAATTTCAACATTCGAGATCAGTAACATCTGATGGACGAAGTGTGCCGCTTTGCAGGATTTGTAATAAACGCTGAAAAGCAACCAACTATCAGCAAGAAAACATTCTGAGACAATGAATAAGACGGCCCTGCCATTTCTGTGGGGCTGTTTTTTGTCTGGATGGCAATCTTCGCTAAGCTCTTGGTTACAATCAGAAATTCCGTTTTTCT
>JAAXQE010000273.1 GCA_012974425.1 Geopsychrobacter sp. | reverse complement strand
ATTAACGGTGCAATGATAGGCCGACTCAAGTTAAGAAACGTACACAAATATGCGAGATGCGAAGTTCACATCAATCGAGAACCTTGGGCTCCATAATGAATAATTCAAACTGGATATTGAAAAGAGAGTTCATTTCACTTTTATGAAGAAAAGGAGATCCAGCAATGGAGTTTTTCGACGGATTAAAAAGAAGGGATTTCATAAAACTCTCCTCGGTCGCCCTGGGCGGAATTGTCCTTACCGGCTGCGGCAACGGCGGGGGGGGGAGAGTAGCAACAATCTTCCCTAATGGTTACAGTTTCTATCGTGTCAAAAACCTTGATGATCAGCTTTCTCTACAGAACGACTCCTTTCAGATCAGTGGATTTTTAGGCTCGGCATATATCAGCTCGAATGGAATAATTACCTTTGATGCCGAGGATTCCAATAAGCGGCGTGGAATTTTTCAGCTCGGTGTTGATTATTCGGGTAACAAGCCGAACATTGAATGGGAGCGCTCGGCGCTGCTTACCGGGGAGCACCTGGTTGATGAACGGGTTGTCGGTAGTTGGAGCAATTTTGATGTTGACGAAGCGGGAAACATCGCGGCGATCATCGACGGCGATCCGGTAAAATCAAGTGATGTCCATTATGGCGGAGGCCTTTATCACGAGGAAAGTGGTGCTGGGTTCAATCCGCTGCTGATTGCAGGCCAGGAATTTAACGACGGGCAAAAAAAGAGTTCCGGGATCTTTTACTGCGTCTCGATTAAAAACAACCAGATGATTGCGTCGCTGAATCATCTGCCCGCCGGAGAGAATCGATCTACCCACAAGGACAGCTTGCTGCATATTCCGAACGGGACTTTGGCGTCGGCCAAGATGCTGCTTTCGCGCGGGGATTATCTGGGGGGAAGCAATTTCCAGGTCAAATCTTTTGGGCTGCTCGATCACAATGACAATGGTGATTACACGGCAACGGTATTCGCTGCCGCGCCAGCCCTACAGGCGACCCAAGACGCGATGTCTAACGAATTGAGAGGCAGCTTTAACTTTTCGGCGCATGTCGATTCGCCCAACGATCATCTCATGGTCACGGCCTCTCCCGACAGCGGAATCAACGGTGCGCTCTCTTTGGGAACAGCCGGTTACGCTCCACGGATTAGCCCGAATGCTGAAACCTACGCGCTGTTGCTCGCCGACGACCAGACAACCCTAGTCAAAGACGATCAGTTGCTTTTATCGACCGGTGACACGATTGCAGGCGTTAAAATTCTGCACATCGGAACCGGTTCGGTTGGAACGGACGGGCTCTATTACTATTCTGCCAGAACCGAAGGCGCCGATTCGACCCTGTTCGTTTTTGACGGGGTTGCGCACACCCCGCTGATCTCCAGTGGTGACATCCTCTCTGACGGTGGCGCGCCGGTCGCGCGGATCATATTTGGCACCACCAAGCGGCATGTCGACGGCGAAAACCGGCTGATCTTCTGTTGCTCATTTACCGATGGCTCAACCTCATTGGTTGTCGGGCTGCCCAGTTAATCCAAGGAGGCTAGAATGTATTATCAAACGTTCCCAAAGACGTTTATCGGCACAAGTGATCCGGTCACCTTACACCACAGCCTTTCATATTACGGACCTGATGGACCCGACGCAGAAAACACCACGATCGAGAGATCCTATGTTCTGCTCGATGAATATGTCGATTCGCATATGGGGAATTCCTGCAAGTTCAAACTGTCGACCAATATAACCGTAGGTGTTGCTCTGCCCTCATGGGCGGCAAGTTTCAAGGATGTAGAGGGTGGGATTAACGATGCTGAACTGACCGTGACCCTTCCGGATAACACCGTCATGGGGGGAATGTTTGTCGGGGCCATGGTCCAACTGCATTTTTCATTCGATGTCCGGAGCTGGGAAAACGGCTATGCGTACTGGGCTGGTTGGCGGCACGGTTGGAAATGGCAGTCGGGCCACTGGAATGACTGGCATGGCTTCGAGAAGACGATCGCCTTTGATTTGATCCCCATGGGCGTTGATTTTATCGTTAAACTGGCTGCGCTCATACCGAAGTTCAAAATTTTATTAGCAATCATACCCAATGGGCTGCTCGACCATTTGCAAGATGTTGAGCATGATATTGTCGATAAAGATGGTCTGTTCTTAAATATGAGCATTCCTTGTCGTTGGGACCTTGTCAACATTGGTAAGCTGCTTGTCAAAAACTCTGCCGAAGTTATCAGCCTCGCTGGAACCCCTGCCTTAACGTTAGTTGTCACTGCTCTCCTTGAGCTCACTGATGATCTGTTGATCGTGATGGAAGAACTCAAGGTGGTTGATATTAAATTTGGCCCGCAGCTCGATATTGTCTTTCCTTTGCGTGTCACAATTACCCACCTTGTCGCCGGCTACGACAATTTCCCAGACACGTTCGTTTATGACACATTGGCATTTGAAGGCAATACCATCACCGGCAGCAGCACCAGCAATCTTGTATGGAACGATGCGGACCATCCAGTGCAGAGTATAGGTATAGGTTTCAAGCAAACGCTAGAGATGCCGACGGTGGACATTGGGGTTTGGGGCCATTTCACGCTCTTCTGGATTTTTAGTGTTAGCCCATTCCAGGATTTACATCTGGTCGAAATACTCGAAAAAGAGATGGGTTTTGATCTGGGTGCAGGAAGCTTTAATTCCATCATGAGCAATAGCATCGGTGGATCAGGGCAGGAATCGACAACAGGGACGGTGCCGGATGCTATTGTCGTCAAATTTATCTGAGAGGGGCCAATTAACGATATGAGCCAACAGGAAATCAATATCGCCTCGATTAGCGGTCTTCTCGATGCGCTGGGAAACCCGAACGCTATGGTACGTGCGGCAACCTTGCAGGCGATTGCGCAGTACCCGGAGAAAGCCTCATCCCTAGCTGAGAAAGACAATATTAACCTGTTCAGTGAACTCGGAAAACTACGTGACAAGCCGACTGAAACAGGAATACGCACGAGCTATGTGCATGCATTGTTAAGCCTGGACGATAGACAGGTGCCAGGCATGGCAAAGGAAGAGTTCTTGGCCACTGACAACACGGACATTATCCTTTTGACTGCCAGCAAGCTCGCAACCCTCGCGGCCGAAGAGCGGATCGCGTTTTTGGCTCCGGTCATTATGGCCGCAACCAGCCAAACCAAGAGCCGCGCAGCAGCCAATCTTTTGTCCAATTGTCTAAACTTGCCCGTGGCGCTGGCCATCCGGGTTGCCATTATCTCAGACCACCGGGTTGTGAGTGCCCCTTTGAACGATAACAATCTGCATGCCTGGTTGACTGAGTTGCAGGGTCAGTACCCGCGAAAAACGCGCAAAATCTTGCTGGCAAAAGAGGATGGCTCATTTTTAGCCTTGCTGGACCATTGGGAAATATTACCTGGTCCGATCAAGCTATGGGCATTTAACGAGGCGATTAAGCTGGATCCCAAAGAACATGCATCGCTGATCTGCACGGTGCTGCGACAGGAAGAAAGCAGCGAACTGCTGTGCGCCGCTCTCGCGGCTTCAGAATCTCTTGCTCGGAGCGAGAATGATGATGAGATGGTCGCTGCCCTTACCAGACATCCAGACCCGCATGTCCGAGCCATGGCGATCGAGAGCTGCGGCCTAAAGCTCGATTTGACATCCATGCTGCAACATGAGCCAGCGGACCAGGTTCGGGTCGCAATTATTGAACAAATGGGGCGAAGCCAACAAGCTGAGAATCTGGCGTTACTTGGTCGCATGCTCGAAGATTCAAACTGGCGCATTCGGGTGGCAACGACCAGTGCCATGGTGGCACTGGCCCCCGATTCAATCCCCTTATTACAGAAACTGGTTCTTCACCACAAGCCTTCGGTCAAAGCTGCTGCGATGCAAGCTTTGCAAAAGTCCGGGCAAGGCAGTTGGTTGAACACACAACTCTCAACACTATGATCAGTCGAAACTCGCCATTTCCATCGATGCGCTTCAAAATGCGTCATGCGTGGTAGGAAGAGAGTACCCTGGAGGGTCCGGGAACAGGTTTAATCACCCCCATACGAAACGAATGGATATCCACGGTAGAACCAGGCCAAACCGGGGAACCCATGGAGAGGTAATGCCCCGGACGGGAACGCCCAGAGACAACAGAGAGACAATCGCAGCATAAACAAAAAAAAAGGACTTACAGCTAAGTTGCCGTAAGTCCTTGTAATTTTTGGCGCGCCACGAGAGATTCGAACTCCCGGCCTTCTGATCCGTAGTCAGACGCTCTATCCAGCTGAGCTAGTGGCGCTAATTGAAAGAGAAGCTTTATCGCCTACCTGCCATCATTTGTCAACCCTTTTCCTCGGGCTTATGAAGAACAGAAGATAAGCACCCCGACTTAAAGACAGGGAATGAAGCATAAACAAACTGGCGGAGAGGGGGGGATTCGGTTACTTCGTCATCGTCATCCTGACGATTCCTGCGTTACCTCACCTGCGCTCACTGCCGCGGCCATCCGGGCCGCTCTTGTGACATTTAGTCAGCGTTCGCTACGCTTCGAATCCCCAAACGGGGACCTAGTAAACAAATATGGCGGAGAGGGGGGGATTCGAACCCCCGGTAGCTTGCGCTACACTCGCTTAGCAGGCGGGCACCATCGGCCTCTCGGTCACCTCTCCACAACTTGTTTATTCGGTTTTCTTTAGAGCACTAACTTTGAGTCAAGCTTGACTGAAGCGTTTATTAATGGCGAATAAACTAGGATTTGGTTACTTCGTCATCGCCATCCCGGCGACTCCTGCGTAACCTCCCCTGCGTTCGCTGCCGCGGCCATCCGGGCCGCTCTTCTGAGATTAAGTCAGCGCTTCACTCCGCTTCAAATCCCTTTTTAAGGATTCTGTTTTAATATGGCGGAGGAGGTAGGATTTGAACCCACGGAACTCTCGTTCAACAGTTTTCAAGACTGCCGCCTTAAGCCACTCGGCCACTCCTCCGTACTTTTTAAAACTTTCTGAAAAGCGGGCCGACCTTAACCATAATCCGCAGAAAAAGCAAGCACAAATATGCCTAGCCTGTGATCTTTTCTAAACCAGCCATATATGGCCGCAGGGCTTCGGGAATCAGGATAGAGCCGTCAGCCTGCTGGTAGTTTTCGAGAATCGCCACCAGGGTACGCCCGACAGCCAGACCCGAGCCGTTAATGGTGTGCACCAGTTCGGGTTTCTTGGCCCCTTCGCGACGGTAACGGATCGCCGCTCGCCGCGCCTGGAAGTCACGGAAATTGGAACAGGACGAAATTTCACGGTAGCAGTCCTGCCCCGGCAACCAGACCTCAATATCGTAGGTCCGTGCGGCGGAGAAACCGATATCACCGGTACAGAGATCGACAACCCGGTAGGGAAGGTTCAGGATCTGCAGCACCTTTTCGGCATCTGCCAGCAAGCTCTCAAGCTCAGCATCGGAATTCTCGGGTTGAACGAACTTTACCAGTTCGACCTTGTTAAACTGATGTTGCCGGATCAGGCCACGTGTATCCCGGCCATGCGAGCCTGCCTCCTTGCGGAAGCAGGGGGTGTAAGCGGTATATTTAAGCGGCAGATCGGCCTCAAGCAGGATCTCGTCGCGGTGGATATTGGTCACCGGCACCTCGGCGGTCGGGATCAGAAAAAGATCGACATCTTCGGTATGAAAGAGATCCTCTTCAAACTTTGGCAGCTGCCCGGTGCAGGTCATGCTGGCCCGATTCACCAGAAATGGCGGCAGGGTTTCGGTATAGCCGTGCTGATCGGTATGCAGATCGAGCATCAGATTGATCAGCGCCCGCTCCAGACGCGCCCCCGCTCCGCGATAGAGCACAAAACGCGCACCGGCAATCTTGGTCCCACGCTCAAAGTCGAGGATCCCCAGGTCTTCACCCAGATCCCAATGCGGCTTGGCCTTGAAGTTGAGTTCGGGGATCGCCCCCCAGCTGCGTACTTCTAGGTTGGCCTCTTCGCTGGCACCGATCGGACAGTCCTCGTGCGGGATATTGGGGATCGTCAGCAGCAACTGCTGCAACTCCTCCTCGACCCCGCGTAACTCATCATCGATCTGCTTGATCCGGGCGGAGACCTCTTTCATCTGGGCAATCTCGGTCTGGACCTGGCTCTTATCCTTGGTCTGCCCGATCAGGGCCGAGACCCGGTTCTTTTCTGCCTTGAGCGCTTCACCCTCATTCAGCAGTTCACGCCGGCGTGTATCAAGGCCGCTGAAAGCCGAGAGATCAACTTCGCCACTGCGATGAGCCAGAGCGGCGGTTGCAGCATCCAGGTTTTCGCGCAAGTATTTGATATCGAGCATGGTTTATTCCTCCCAAGATTCGGAAATACCGAATCGAGATAAATAGCATTTATGCGCCCCAAGGGTCAAGCCCAGTGGCGGCAGCCACTGGGTGTTCGACGTTCCATGTTCCATGTTCCACGCTCCATGTTCGAGGCGCGCGGAAATCGCTTCTCTATAAGAACAGCAGAGTAAACCCGAAAAGAGTGAGAGATGTGCGTTATATGCAAGGCACGATGCAGGATCGCACCGCAGTCGTAGCGCTAGCTACGTCGAGGATGAGATTCAAAGAGCAACGCCGCAGATAGCGTGCAGCTCTCACTCGTGCTCACGACCACCCTTGATCCACCAGTCTCTGTCATTATCAAACCACCACTTCGATGAATCGGTATTCCAGATGCTGGCGGCCAACTGGCGTGCGGCATCGGTCTTCAAGCGTTCAATCGAAAAGGGGTACCACTCATCGGCATAGCGGTTGCCCAGGTCCTTATGTTCCTTGAGGGCCAGAATCATTTCAAGCTGATCGGCATCGTTGGCGATTAAGGATTCGGGGGTCTTGCGGGCCATAAACTCGGCGAGGGTCTGTCGATAGTCATCCCCGAACGGGAGCTGAGCGGCCAGGTCATCGATCGCCCGCTGCTCATCAACCTTGACATACTTCTTATTGACATAGTTCAGGTCCCCGGTCCGCGCCTCCGGGATATCGTGAAACAGGCAGAGCTGCATCACCCGCGCAGCATCCACCTGACCGTCGATCTGCGCCAGGGTGTAGCCGATAATCGCGGTGCGAAAGCTGTGCTCAGCCACCGACTCGGCCCCCGAGCCCAGAAACTGAAAGCCGGTGCGCGGGGTGCGCTTGAGCATCCCGACTTCAAACAGAAAATTCGCCAGATTCTTCATCTAAAACCCTTTCATTTCTCGCCTCAAACTATTTACCCAGAGCCAAACGCCCAAAGCCCAGCGCCCGACCCTACCCATGCCAGATGAAAAAAACCCCGGCCAGGATCAGCCCGGTTGAGGCGAGGCGCATCCGACCGAAGGATTCACCCAGAAAGAAGATGCCGATCAATACCCCGATCAACAGACTGACCTGACGCAGCGGCACCGCATAGCTGACCGGCGACAACTGCAGGCCGTAACGAAACGTCAGAAAAGAACCAAGCATCACCGGACCCGACCAGAGCACCAGCTTGCGACTGTTGCGCCACTCGGCCAGCACCCGCCCTCGATAACAGGGGCGTAATAGATTCAGCGACATAATCATAAGCATGAAGACCACCAGGGTATAGGTAAAATGGTAGGCACTGTAGCTGTCCACCCCCTGCTTGTCGATGATCGCTCCAACCGAATAGACCAGGCCAGCCAAGAGAGCCGACTGGACCGAGCGATCCCCCAGGTTGCGCAAGGGGCGCAGGAGCTCATCCAGGCTGAAGCGGCGCAGCTGAATACTGTAGGCCCCGGCGACGATCAACAGAATCCCCGTCACTCCTGCCAGCGAGAGCTGTTCACCCAGTAGAATCACTCCCCAGATCGGCACGTAGAGCATCGAGGTCTGGGCCAGGGGGTAGGTGATCGACAGATCCCCCTCCCGATAGGCCTTGCCGGTAAACCAGTGGTAGAGCACAAAACAGATCGCAGCACTGCC
>JAAXQE010000015.1 GCA_012974425.1 Geopsychrobacter sp. | reverse complement strand
ATTCAGGACGCGCATGCCGCCAAGCAGAACCGTCATCTCCGGAGCGGTCAGGGTCAGCAATTGCGCTCGATCAAGCAGCAGCTCCTCTGCCGATACGCTGTACTTGGTTTTGAGATAGTTACGGAACCCGTCTGCCGCGGGTTCGAGCACGGCGAATGACTCCACGTCGGTTTGTTCCTGCGCCGCATCCGTGCGTCCCGGCGTGAAGGGAACAATCACATCTTGACCGGCATTCTTCGCCGCCTGCTCGACAGCTGTGCAGCCGCCCAGAACAATCAGGTCAGCGAGCGAAACCAGCTTCCCGCCCGACTGCGCACTGTTGAACTCCTTCTGGATGCCCTCTAGGGTCTGCAGCACAGTCGCCAGTTGGTCAGGCTGGTTAACGTTCCAATCCTTCTGCGGGGCGAGACGGATGCGCGCGCCGTTGGCTCCGCCGCGCTTGTCGGAGCCGCGAAAGGTTGAGGCCGACGCCCAGGCGGTCGAGACCAGCTGGGAGACAGACAGCCCCGCCGCGAGAATCTTGCCCTTGAGGGCGGCGATGTCCTGTTGGTTAACCAATTCATGCGTAACCGCGGGAACGGGGTCTTGCCACAGGAGCTCTTCTTCAGGCACTTCCGCGCCGAGATAGCGCGAGCGCGGGCCCATGTCACGGTGGGTCAGCTTGAACCAGGCGCGGCCGAAGGCATCGGCGAACTCTTCCGGGTTGTCGTGGAACCACTTCGCAATCGGGTTATAAACTGGATCCATTTTCAGCGAGAGGTCCGCCGTGGTCATCATCGGCCGGTGCTTCTTCGACGGGTCGTGCGCGTCAACCACCATGTCCTCTTCGTCCACGTCCTTGGCCAGCCACTGATGCGCGCCGGCCGGGCTCTTAACCAGCTCCCACTCGTATTTGAACAACACCTTCAGATAGCCCATGTCCCACTGGACCGGGTTAGGCTTCCAGGCACCCTCGATGCCGCTGCTGATCGTATCGCCGCCTTTGCCGCTGCCGAAGCTGCTCTTCCAGCCGAGGCCCTGCTCCTCGATGCCGGCGCCCTCAGGTTCCGGACCGACATGCGCGGCATCGCCGGCACCATGGCATTTGCCGAAGGTGTGTCCGCCGGCGACGAGGGCGACGGTCTCTTCGTCATTCATCGCCATGCGCGCGAAGGTCTCGCGAACGTCGATGCCCGACGCGACCGGATCAGGCTCGCCGTTCGGCCCTTCCGGGTTCACGTAGATCAAGCCCATCTGCACGGCGGCGAGAGGATTTTCGAGTTCCCGGTCGCCTGCATAACGCTTGTCACCCAGCCAGGTGTCCTCTGATCCCCAGTAGATGTCTTCTTCAGGTTCCCAGACGTCTTCACGCCCGCCGGCGAAGCCAAAGGTCTTAAAGCCCATCGACTCCAGGGCGCAGTTGCCGGCAAGGATCATCAGGTCGGCCCAGGAGATTTTCTTACCGTATTTCTGCTTGATCGGCCAAAGCAGACGGCGCGCCTTGTCGAGGTTGACGTTGTCGGGCCAGCTGTTGAGTGGTGCAAGGCGCTGGTTGCCGGATCCTGCTCCGCCGCGTCCGTCGCCGGTGCGGTAGGTGCCTGCGCTGTGCCACGCCATCCGAATGAAAAACCCGCCGTAGTGACCATAGTCGGCCGGCCACCAGTCCTGCGAGTCGGTCATCAACGCGTAGAGGTCCTGCTTCAGGGCCTCAAGATCGAGACTCTTGAACTCCTCAGCGTAGTTGAAAGCCTCGCCCATCGGGTTGGAGAGGGAGGAATGCTGGTGCAGAAGATGAAGCTTCAACTGGTTCGGCCACCAGTCTCGGTTTGAGGTACCGCCGCCAGCGACCTGCTTGCTCGTTTTACCCGTGACCGGGCACTTGTTTGCCTCACTCATGAAGTTTCCTCCTGTTGTTGTCTGAAATTATGCACGGCGCTGCGATAGAACATCGCTTCATTGTCCATTCGGCTCATTAAAGCTTAGCAGACGTATCGATAGATACTAGTGACAATGGGAGGCCTGAAGGATCGTTAGAAGAACGTCGTACCATTCAGACATTGCCTGGGCACAACGATGTCAAGACCAGGATGACTACAGCCATTGCGTGCCGAGCAGAATCTTCAAAGAGGCGAAGAGTTCGTTGGCATATTGAAGGGTGGGTGGAGCGTGCAATAACTCACAATCTCCGAAACACACAAAGTGCCAGATTGCTGTCCTGCCTTACTCTGTGGTCTTATGCTCATGCTTCCACATGAGAATTACGAATACTCTTCAAATGCACTGGTATTAGGCTCAGCAACCTGCCTATGGACATAAAGCAAGATAAGAATCGCCCACGAGTTGAGTTTGGCATTGCCAGCGATTAACTGTTGGGTGCCAGTACATCGATAACAGTTTTTTATGCCACGACATCGATTGTAGCCACTAGGTATTCGTGCATTGTCTTCGGTGGGACCGAGAAGAGTTCACCACAGACATCCAGTGTT
>JAAXQE010000057.1 GCA_012974425.1 Geopsychrobacter sp. | reverse complement strand
AGATGTGTATAAGAGACAGGCGGTTGTCCGCAGCGCCTCTTTTGTATAAATAAATCCAGATAACAAGCGTTTATTCAACTGGCACATCACCTTCAAACACCAAAAACTCTGCCTGAATGTAGACCCGCCCCTGCTTTTTAACCGCATCCATATACAAACGTCCAGCATCATCAGTCCTACGCCGTTTTGGCCCCTGAGTACTGTCGGCCAGTTGCTCAAGATAGCGGCGTTGACGTCGAATCCCGAAGATCGGAAAGATGATCGCAATCAGCAAGGCTCCAATTCCAACTGTCCAGCGCAGGGTATCTGAAATCGGGGTCGGAAAAGGGTACCAGACCATCAGGTTAAAAAGACCGATCGAGATCCAAAACACCCGCTTCAGCAGCGAAACCTCTTTTTCTCCCTTGCTGCGCAGTTGTTCAATCCGCTCACCACTTACCGCGTAACCACCTGCAATGCCATCCAAGACCATCTGCATGATCGGGTGTATCTTTTGCGCCATTATGACAAGTCCTTCAATCAGAGTTAAATCAACAGAGATTAAACCTTACGCACAAATTCCGATTTCAGTTTCATGGCACCGATGCCCTCAACCTTGCAATCGATGTCATGATCGCCATCAACCAGGCGGATATTCCTGACCTTGGTCCCGACCTTCACCACCAGCGAAGTCCCCTTCACCTTCAGATCCTTGATTACGCTGATAGTGTCACCATCGGCAAGCGGATTACCGTTAGCATCCCGAATCTGAGTGTCTGACCCGCTATCCTCATCAGTAAGCGTCGTCCACTCATGGCCACACTCCGGGCAGACAAAAAGGCCACGGTCTGCATAGGTATATTCTGAATTACATCCTGGACAGTTCGGATAATCACCCATAATCACTCTTCTCCAATTTGAATCGATACCGAATTCCATAAGCCTGCATAGTCACGATAGATCACGACCAGTGTCATTGATGCAGATTCTGTGCAGAGTTAAAGTTGTATTTGACGCAAGAGGATAATCGGGTGAGAGCATTTGGTCAAGTCGATCGGTGAACCGCGACGCTTCACGGGTCTCTTTTTCGCACTGGACCCACCGCACCCGCTTCACCTGCCGCGTTTGTCATGCCGAACTCGAATTTGATAAGGCGGTTGGCGTAACCGAGATCAGCTGCGACGACATAAATTAAGGACGTTATTGCGGTGCCTGCCATGACGGCAAGCTCGCCTTTGGCCAACAGAAAAACTGTCAATATTGTCACAACGGCGCTCTCGGCTTCAGAAGCGACGAATTTGGCGCCAGATGAATTTGGCAACCAGATCGACTGGTCCGAGATGATGCGCCGCGGCCAGGTCAGGCCACAAACCTAGCTCGCAGAAGAACCCCCGCCCGCCAGCATAGAAAAGGTCTTAACCCTCGAAGCCGTTTGGGGTCGGATACCGCCAGCAGTGTTCCCCCACAAAGAACACAACCAATGGGTCGATTGCGCCACCTGTCATCCTGATCTGCTTAGCATCAAACAGAAAACCACCGAGCATTTCTCTATGTATCTGATCCTAAAAAGGAGAGTTCTGTGGTTACTGCCATATGACGGTTCCCTTCCCGATGGACGCCTGCAAAAAGAGGCCACCCCGGGTTGAGCCGATGAAGAAGAGTTACGGGATCGTCATTCTGACCAGAAAGAAAGTTGCTTTATCTCCCCCTGTACCTTCCTTACCCGAATCTCTGGCCGAGAGATTCGAGACAATACGCGGCTTCCCCAGTTACCTCTGATTCCCTGTAAACTGCGCCATCTGAAATCCGGTTACGGGTTACGATCAGGTCTCGGGCTTTGCGCCATTCGGCACGCTTACCCACCCGTAGCGCCGAATCAGGTTCGCTTGCGCTATGTGCAGTTCACTTCCTATCGGTTAGAAAGGATTCCTATTCGATTACGATGACAGCATGCATACCCTTGGCTTCGTGTCCTGTGATAGTGCAATGAAGCCTGTATGTTCCTTTTTTCACAGGGATGAAATACAGATCAAGGGACCGGCCAGGAAACACCTCAAGAGCAGAAAAGTATGGTGCCTTTATTTCGCCGTCAGCATTTGACTGCACTTTGCGCGTAGCGATTCCTTTGAAAAACTCCTCAGACGTGAAGTAATGTTTGGAACTGCCCTTGTTTTTAATCTGGAGTTTATATGGCACCCCGGTCTTGAATCGAAGCTCTGATGGTGTGTAAGAGTACTCCCTTAATATCACCGCCAGGGTCTGCATCTTGCTCCAGTCACCCGCTTGCACCCGGGAGCTAGCGTCATGTACATAGTCTACGGAGGTACAACCGCTCAGCAAAAGGAGTACTGCCACACAAATCCCTGCCTTCATCTGGACCGGTATTTTGATCATACTTTTCTCCTTTCTAACGGGTAATGATAACCGGCGGCGAAGAACTGCTTGAGCACCACCAAACTATTC
>JAAXQE010000181.1 GCA_012974425.1 Geopsychrobacter sp. | reverse complement strand
CTAGGGCCGACCCCCAACACCAGCCTACCTACTCCGTTCGAGCAGAAAATCGATAAATGCGCGATTGGCGCGCGAAAGCGACCGCTCGGCCTTCCAGGCGATGAGCAGGTCGAGGTGCAGGGGGGGATCGAAGGAGATCGTGACCAGGTCTTCGTCACCACTGACGACCATGCGCAGAAAGGTCGAGATCCCCAACCCCTGCTTGATCAGCGAACGGACTAACGAAAACAGATTGGTCTCGAAGACCACCTGCGGCTGCAAACCCTCCGCGGCCATCAAATCATCCATCAGCTCGCGCATGTAATAACCCTCCTTAAACAGGATCAAGGGCTCGCGCAAAAATTCGGCAAGGCTGAGCGTTTCACGTTCGGCCAGGGGATGACCCAGCGGTACGCAGGCAACGATCTCTTCGCGCAGAAAGTGCCGGGACTTCAGACCAGCCATCAGGTTTGAGCCGGTAATCACCCCCATATCAAGCTCACCGCGTGAGAGTAGACGTTGAATGCTGGCGGCCCCCTCGCCGGTGACCGTGAGCTTCAGATTCGGATAAGCGGCGCAAAACTCGCGGATGATCTGGGGAAAATAGTAGGAACTCATCATCGGCGGGATGCCGATCCGCACCTCGCCCTGGGTCAGTCCGCGCAGTTCAGCCATCTCGGTTTCAGCGGCAGACAGGTTATCCAGAATCCGCTCGGCATGGCGTAGCAGGTTCTCCCCCTCGGCGGTGAGACTGATCCGTTTCTCCTGACGATTGAGCAGGACCAGATCGAGCTCTTCTTCAAGCTTGCGAATGCTGATACTGACCGCGGGCTGAGCAATGTGCAGACGCTCGGCCGCGCGGGTGAAACTTCCCTGACGAACAACTTCGGCAAATGCACGTAACTGGCGCAGATCCATAGCCACTCCATCATAAACAAAAGTTATCACAACAATAATAACAATATATTTTCCTTATGCCCAATTCCAAAGTACACTTTTCAAAAAGAGGCGAAGGCAACACATCGGAGCAGTCATGCAGAATCACAATTTCATTCTACGCGGTAGCAGCGAATACCGACGCGCCAACCTGGCGCTCTTCTTCGCCGGATTCGTGACCTTCTCCACCCTCTATACCTTTCAACCGCTCTTCCCAAACCTGGTCAGCGAGTTCGGCATCTCACCGGCAATCGCCAGCCTCTCGCTGTCGCTTGCGACCCTCGCCCTGGCGGTTACTCTGCCAATTTCAGGCAGCCTGTCTGACGCCTGGGGACGCCGGAGGATGATGGGGATCTCGGTGGTTCTGGCGGCGCTGCTCGCCCTGCTGAGTGCCAGCCATGTTTCGTTGCCGGCCCTGCTCGCGCTGCGCCTGCTCCAGGGGATTGTGCTGGCCGGGGTCCCGGCGGTCGCAATGGCCTACCTGAACGAGGAGATCGAACCGCAAGCGATAGGGAGCGCCATGGGGCTGTATATCGCCGGCAACGCCTGTGGCGGCATGAGCGGACGGATCCTGACCGCCTGGTTGACCGAACTGCTGAGCTGGCGCGCGGCCGTCGCCGGGATCGGGCTGCTCAGCATACTGCTGGCGGCAGTCTTCATCCTGCTGTTGCCAGCCTCACGTAACTTCCAGCGCCGCGACCTGCACCTGGGAGCGTTAAGCCGCTCACTCTTTGGCCACCTGCGTAACCCCGGGCTGCTCTGCCTGTTTTTTCTCGCCTTCACCTGTATGGGCGGTTTCGTCACCCTCTATAACTATGTCAGCTTCCGCCTGATCGGACCGGGGTTCAACCTCAGCCAGGCCCAGGTCGCGCTGATCTTCCTCGCCTATGCCTTCGGTGCGGGCGGGTCGACTGTCATCGGACAACTGGTCGACCGCTTCGGTCGCAGTCCACTGCTGTTTAGTGCTCTGGCCGTTATGACATCAGGCCTGCTGCTCACCCTGTCTGCGCAACTTCCGGCGGTTATCCTCGGCATCGTGGTTTTCACCATCGGTTTCTTCGGTGCTCATGCTATCGCCTCGGCCTGGGTCGGCCTGTTTGCCGGGCAGGCCCGTGCCCAGGCATCATCGCTCTACCTGTTCGCTTATTATCTGGGATCGAGTATCTCGGGGACCGGCGGCGGCTTCTTCTATAGCGCCTGGGGCTGGGGGGGAGTGGTGCTCTTGATATTGTTCCTGATCGCGGCGGCATTTGCAGCGGGTATGCGCTTGAGAACTCTGAGCGCTAAAGAGCAGCAAGCTGCTGATTTTGAATCCTTACTGCCTGCGCAGACCGATGCGGAGTAGGCCGCGACTAAAGGAGCAAGTCATCCCGCTCGGGAAAACTCCAGCCATAAACGGCAAGATCGACCCACAGGTTACAATCGAAACAAAGACCTTCAGCTTCCAACAGATCTTTTTGCAGAAGATTCCCCTCGCCGTCGGTGCGGGGGCTGACCCGCCCCTGACTGTTGATGACGCGTTGCCAGGGGACATCACTCCCGCTCGGCAAGGCCGAAAGCGCAAACCCAACGGTACGCGCAGTACAGCCGAGCAGTTTCCCAATCTGCCCATAGGTCGTGACATAGCCGGGCGGAACCTGCCGGATCAGAGCATAGATCTGCGCATAAAGCGGGCTGGGCGATTTGTGGGCCATAGCGTTTGCCTCTCTCAAGAGCATTTAGTAGTGTGGTAAGACTCCCGAAGATAAACTTCAGATTATCGACAATCAGGCGACAGAACAAACCAGAAATAAGAAATCGGTAAGATTTGCTGGTTAATATCTAATAAGGTCAGGATCAACATGCGTCGCTAACAGTTCTGCAGGAGGGGGATCAGATGTCTCAAAAACAGACGGGATGGCAAATCTATTCACTAATAATCGGGCTAACAGTCTTCTTCTCTCTGCTAGGAGCAGGAACGGTCTGTGCCGCTGGCCCAATGCTGCCGCAGACCTATAGCGATCAGGACATCAGGGGTTGGCTGATGAGCGAAAAGCTGGATGGGGTGCGGGGCTACTGGAATGGCACACATCTCCGCTCAAGAAATGGCAACCTCCTTTACCCGCCGCCCGCTTTTACCGCAAAACTGCCCGACTTCGCCCTGGAGGGGGAGCTCTGGGGCGGTCGCGGCACCTTCGAGCAGACGCTATCGATCGTCACCAAAGAACAGGCGCATGAGGGCTGGCTGCAATTAAAATTCGCAATCTTCGATGTGCCACGGGCTCGCGGCGGGTTCAGCGCGCGCATCGCCAAGGCCGATGCCTGGTTTGGCGCACAGCCCTCCGCGCATGCTTTTGTCATCCCGCAAGTTCTGCTGCGCGATCAGAGCCAGCTTCACCAGGAGTTGGCACGGATCGAAGAACTGGGCGGTGAAGGCCTGATCGTGAGAAAGACGGACGCCCTCTACCGGGCAGGACGCAGCAGCGAGATCCTCAAGGTCAAAAACTACTCGGACGCCGAAGCGCGAGTCGTCGCACACCTGCCGGGGAAGGGTCGCAACGCGGGGCGGCTCGGATCGCTGCTGGTCAGCCTCGATGGGGGTACGCAATTTAAAATCGGCAGCGGCTTCAGCGATGCCGAACGGCAATCACCCCCGCCGATCGGCACCTATATCACCTTCAAATACTACGGCTATTATCAGTCAGGAATCCCCAAGTTCCCTTCCTTCATGCGCAGCCGACAAGACAGGAAACCCTAAGGATCGAGTCAGCTCTCCAGCTGAGCGAAATGCGGGCCGATCCCGTACTTGTGTAACTTGCGCGCAACGGTCGGTTGGCTCATCCCCAGATCGCGGGCGATATGCTGCTGGCGGGGCAAACGCTGCGCGGTTTCGAGCAGCACCTGGCGCTCAACCGAATCGAGGATCTGCACCATACTCATCTCGCTCGGCCAGTTGCCCGGGATCCCCCTGCCCCCCTTATCACCTCCAGCGATAACAGCTTGCGGCAGATCATTGACGTCGATCAGTTCGGTATCGGACATCACCACCAGGCGCTCACAGATATTCATCAACTCACGCACGTTGCCCGGATAAGGATAACGCACCAGACAGTCGAGGGCAGCAGAGCTCAGACGTTTGCGGGTTGTTGATCTGACGCAGAATTGATCGATATAGGTCCGAATCAGCGTCACCAGACATTCCTGGCGGTCGCGCAGGGCCGGGATATGCAGCGGGATAACACTCAGACGATAATAGAGATCGAGGCGGAAACTACCGGCGCTGATCATCTGTTGCAGATTCTGGTGGGTGGCGGCCAGAATGCGCACATCGACCTTGTGACTGCGGGTCGCGCCGAGACGGGTCAGTTCACCATCCTCCATGAAGCGCAGCAGCTTGACCTGTGAGGCGCGCGGCAATTCGGCGATCTCGTCGAGGAACAGGATGCCGCCGTCGGCGACCTCAAGAAAACCCGGTTTGCTGACGACGGCGCCGGTAAAGGCGCCCCTTTCGTAGCCGAAGAGTTCGGCCTCAATCAGGGTTTCGGGGATGGCACCACAGTTGAGTTTGATGATCGGCCGGGCGGCACGCCGGGAATTCTGGTGGATCAGGTCGGCGATCAGCCCCTTGCCGACTCCCGACTCGCCGAGCAGCAATACGGTTGAATCGACCTCACTCAGCTTGAGCGCCTGTTTGAGGGTCTTGACCATGCAGGGGCTCTTGGCGATGATCGGCTGGTTCTCGAGCTGTTGCTGTTGCAGTTCAAGCACCTGATGGCGAAACTGGTCGCCGAGCAACTGCTGTTCTTCGAGCTGCCGCTGCAGGCGATCTGTTTCGGTAATGTCACGCTCACTGACGACGACCCGAATCAATTCACCAGTATCATCGAAGACCGGCGTCGCGGTCGAAACCAGTTTACGCCCGAAGCGGTTCTCCTGCAGCAGGCTGACCTGCTCACGTTTTTCGATCGCCTCCAACGCCGCCGAAGGGAGGATAACCAACCCCTCACGCGCAGCATCCAGATAATCACGCCCGACCAACTGTGCGGCCGAGGCCCGATTTATTCGCTCCGAGGCGGGATTGGCCCGCAGGATAACCCCCTTGCCGTCACACACAAACAGCCCATCCGACGAGGAATCGATGATCGCGTCATGCTCCCAGTTCAGCTCCTGAGTCTTCCTGTCCATCATCCCTCCTTTCCAATGTGCAGATTAATGCGACATCAGCACCGGCACCGTCATGCATTTCAGCAGATAGCGCCCGACCTCGCCAAGGGTCTGATGACCGCGCCGCGACTGGGCAAAAGCGCCGACAACCAGCAGGTCGATCCCTTCATCGGCACAGCGATTCAGCAGCATGTCGCCGACGCTCAGCTCACCACTGATGTGTTTTTCACCGGCCAACGGCAGACTGTAGCGCGCCAGATGTTGACAGATATCGGCATCATGCACCTCATAGACTTCATCACCATGCCGCCCCTGGATGGTGATGACCTGGACCAGATCGGCCTTGCGCAGCAGCGGCATGGCGTCATGCAGGGCGCGTGAAGATTCCGGGCCACCGCGCCAGGCGAGCATCGTGCGTTTACCGAGGCTGCTGAACTCCCCGATGTAGGGCACAACCAGCACCGGTCGGCCAGAACCGAGCACCGCCTTTTCCGGCAGATCGGGCGGAATGGTGCGATCACTCTTTTCATAATCGGTCTGGCTGACCACCAAGAGGTCACGATAATGCGCGTGCAGGTTCAGAGCATTGGCCAGGTCGAGACCGGTTTTCTGACTATCGATGCAGAGCCACTCCATCTCCAGCCCGGCAGACTCGATCGCTTGGGTAAAACGTACTCTGGCCTCCTCGGCCAGCTCCAAGGGCGGGCGATGATGCGGCGCATAAGCAGGATGTGGAATCGCATAGAGCCCGGTCAGGCGCGCACCATGCTGCCTGGCCAGTTGAATCGCTACTTGCAGGCGCGAAGCGCAGGTCGGACGATTATCGATATGAACCAGAATATCCCTGAGATTCATGCTATGACCCCTTTGTCGCTAGTGTTTCTTGCCCAGATAGGCTTCCTGAATCTTCTCCGACGCCAGCAGCTCTTCCGAGGTGCCGGAGAGGGCAATCTTGCCAACATCGAGGACATAACCGCGGTCGGCCAGCTTCAGCGCCGCCTTGGCATTCTGTTCGACCAGCAGTACGGTGACCCCGCTCTGGGCAATCTCCTTAATCTGTTTGAAGATCGCCTTGACCAGGATCGGCGCGATCCCCAAAGATGGCTCGTCGAGCAGCAGCATCTCAGGCTTACTCATCAGCGCACGACCGATGGCGAGCATCTGCTGCTCACCGCCAGAGAGGGTGCCCGCCAGCTGCTTACGCCGCTCTTTAAGGCGCGGGAACAGCTCATAGACCCAGCTCCGCACCTCGCGATCCAACTTGCGCTGCGAGAAGGCGCCAAGCATCAGGTTCTCTTCGACGGTCAGGATACCAAACACCCGGCGGCCTTCCGGTGAGTGACTGATGCCGAGCTTGACGATCTTATGCGCCGCTATCTTGGTCAGATCCTGCCCCTTGAACATGATCGAACCAGACTTCGCCTTGAGCAACTGGCTGATGGTGCGCATGGTCGTGGTCTTGCCAGCCCCGTTGGCCCCTAAGATGGTGACGATCTCTCCTTTATGCACCTTAAGGGAGATACCCTTGAGCGCCGTGATGCTGCCGTAGGAGACTTCGAGATCTTTTATTTCAAACAGCACGTCATTACTCATCGTCATCATCCTCGCTTCCCAGGTAGGCCTCGATGACCGCCGGATCTTTCTGGATCTGTGCGGGGGTGCCCTCGGCGATCTTTCTGCCGAAGTTGATCACCGTCAGGTAGTCGGTGACCTCCATCACCATATCCATATCGTGTTCGATCAGCAGGACCGTGACCCCCTTGTCGCGAATTTTGAAGATGGTATCACGCAGTTCAAGGGTTTCCTTGTCGTTGAGACCGGCGGCTGGCTCATCCAGGATCAGCAGGGTCGGATCGACCGCCATCGCCCGCGCCATCTCGACCCGGCGCTGAATCCCGTAGGGCAGACTGCCGGTCGGGGTGGCGGCAAATTCACTCAGATTGAAGAACTCGAGCTGCTCTTCGACCTTCCGCCAGTTTTCCAGCTCGTCGCGCTTTTTGCCGGGAGTGGGGATGATGGCGTGCCACCAGTTCTGCGTGCTCTTGATGTGGCGGCCGCTCATAATATTCTCGGCGACCGACATCTGGCTGAACAGGCGGATCGTCTGAAAGGTGCGCACAATGCCACGATCGACGATCTGGTAGGGGGTCATGCCACGGATCTCTTCGCCGCGCCAGTTGACCGACCCCTCTTCCGGCTTGTAGATCCCGGTGATGCAGTTAAAGGCCGTGGTCTTGCCCGCTCCGTTGGGGCCGATGATGCCGTAGATCTGGCCACCCTCGACCTTGAAACTGAGCGCGTCGACGGCAGTCAATCCGCCGAAACGCTTGGTGACGTCGGTCAGTATCAGTTCGTTACGCGCCATGGTTATTTTCCTTGATCAAGAACTTGGGGATCTTACCGAAGGTTGCCGGCCAGATACCGCGTGGCCGCAGGATCATCGCTGCGATCATCGCGAAGCCGAAAACGAAGTAACGCCAGGTGGCAAACTCGCGGAAGATCTCCGGCAGGACGAACATCACAAACACCCCGAGCAGGATTCCCGGAACCGAAGAACCGCCCACCAGAACAATACTGAAGAAGAGCACCGACTGGATAAATTCGAAGGCCTCCGGGCTGACCGCTGAATACTGGGTGGCAAAGACGGTCCCGGCCAGTCCGGCAATCCCGGCGCCGAGGCCGAAGGCGAAAATCTTGTAGACGCGGGTATTGATGCCGATACTCTCGGCGGCCAGTTGGTCCTCACGCAGGTAGTGCATGGCGCGTCCGGCCTTGCTGCCGGCGAGGTTGTGCATCACCCAGAGGGTCAGCAGCAGGACGATGAAGGCAAAATAGTAGACCGAAATCTGGCTCATCAGATCGGTGCCGAAGAAGCTTAAGGAATCGAGGCCGAAGATGCCGTTCGGGCCACCGGTGACACCGCCTAGGTTGTTCTGTAGAACCTGGACAAAGACAATGTTGAAGCCGATGGTGGTGACCAGCAGATAATCACCGCGCAAATGGACGATCGGCCCGGCGAGCAGAACGCCGCACAGCGCCGGGATCAGGATGGCCACAGGGATCGTCGCGATGATCGGCCAACCAAACTGGCTATTGAGGATCGCCGTGGTGTAGGCGCCCATGCCGAAGAACAGCGCCTGGCCCATGTTGAACATACCGCTCTTGCCGAGGATGATGTCCTGCGACAGCGCAACTACGGTAAAGATCAAGAAGGTAATTGCCACCGCCTGCCAGCGATCATCGAGCAGGTGCGGCAGAACAGCCATAACGGCGAAGAAGATCGGGTAAGCATATTTCTGGATATCTTTCATCAGACTTTCTCCGCAACCCGCTCGCCGAGAATTCCGGTGGGACGGACAATCAGGATTAATATCAGCAGGATAAAGGTAAAGGCGTCAGACCAGGTACTGGAGACATAGCCAGCGATAAAGGCGTTGAACAGACCCAGCAGCATACCGCCGAGCATGGCGCCGGGAATGTTGCCGATACCGCCGATAATCGCTGCGATAAAGGCATAGAGACCGTATTGCCAGCCCATATTGAAGGTGATGCCGCGATAGTAGAGGCCGATAAACAGGCCGCCGATCGCCCCCAGCGAGGAGCCGATGATAAAGATCAGGGCGATGACGCTGTTGACGTTGATCCCCATCAGTCGGGCGGCGTCCTGGTCGATGGAACTGGCGCGGATTGCCGCTCCCATGCGGGTCTTCTCCACAAACAGGTAGAGGGTGATCATCAGCACCAGCGATAGCAGCAGAATAATCACCTGGATCAGGCTGATCACGACGCCGCCGAGGTCCCAGTAGACCTGCGGAACCAGTTCCGGGAAAATGCGCATCCGCGGGCCCCAGATCAGCATGATGCCGTTCTGGATAACCAGCGAGGCGCCAAGGGCCGAAACCACTGCAGACAGTCGTGGTGCTTCGCGCAATGGACGGTAGGCGACGCGCTCGAGGATGATCCCGACCACCGCCATCGAACCCGCAGAGAGCAGGAAGATGAGGACCACTGCCCCCAGAGATGCGGACTCTCCCATCACCTGGGTATAGATGGTCAGGCCGACGAAGGCCGATGCTGCGACCATGTCGCCATGAGCGAAATTAATCAGGCGCATGACGCCGTAGACCATGGTGTAGCCGAGCGCAACCAGGGCATACATGCTGCCGATGGTCAAGCCGTTGGCTAACTGCTGCAGAAAAATGTCCATAAAGCTTATCTCCAAAGGTTGGTGAACTCAGCTACCTTCCAGACGCCAGGGGAGGACTGACTGTCCTGTCCTCTCCTCGCGCCTGAAGGGCAGTTTTTACGTCTACAGTGTTTCGGTTTTAAAGCAAAAAAAAGGGGCGGGAGAATAGTTACCTCCCCCGCCCCTTAAATCATTCAGACACTACTTACTGAACATATTCGTTGAAATATGATCCGTCAGCCTGAATTTTTTTGACGACATAGGCGCCACCCTTGCGGTTGCCGTCTTTAGCGAAGGCGATCGGGCCGGTGATACCTGGGAGTGGCTCACTCAGGTTGTGCAGGTAGTCAACAGCTTGCTTGGCGTCGAAGCTCTTATTCTGTTCCATGGCATGAATGATGGCACGCATGCCGTCAATGTTCATCAGGCCCCAGATAGAAGGAGGCATCTCACCATATTTTTTCTGATAGTCCGCAATGAAGGTTTTTGCTATTGCGTAGGGGAGCACGTCGGGTGAAGGGACGTTGATGATGAAGGCGCCCTGAGCTGCAGAACCGGCCAGCTTGACAAAGTCAGGGTTATCATTAGCGTCGCCACCAATGAAGTCGGCCTTGATGCCGAGGGCCATCTGCTGAGCACGCAACTGGCCACCGTCGGAGTAGTAACCGGCAAAGAAGATGGCATCCGGTTTCTTCGATTTGATGTTGGTCAGGATCGGGGTGAAGTTCTGCGAGTCCGCCTTGATTTTATCGCGGGAAACGACATTGCCACCCATTTTTTTGATTGCAGCTTCGGCAGCATTGGCCAGGCCATCGGCATAGGTCGAGAAATCGGACAGAACGACAATGCGCTGGTATTTCTTGACGTTTACCATGTAGTTGGCGGCGAATTCCGCTTCGGCGCTGTTCGGGAAGGAGTTACGCAGGAAGGTCCAGTAACCCTTCTCGGTCAGGCCGTCGGCGGTGCCATCTGAGGTCTGGATAACGCCAGCCTTGAAGTAGGTTTTCTGGGCGGCTTCGGCACAGGTCGAGGTGTAGGAACCGATAACCATCGAAACACCTTTGTTGACCAGGTCTTTGGCGCAAATCGCGGCAGCCATGGCGGTGCCTTGATCATCGCAGGGGATGACTTCGATCTGCTTGCCCATAACACCACCTTTGGCGTTGATCTGCTCGGCCAGAAGCCGTACGCCGTTTTCGATCCCCTGCCCTTCGTTGGCGTAGCTGCCGGTGATCGGTGCCTGTACCCCAACCTTCAGGGTGTCGGCGGCGAAGGCTGGGACAGCCAAGAGCGCCACTGCGCTAGCGGCCAGGATGGTACGGATGCATCTGTTCATGTTTTCTCTCCTTGTTTAGTGATAGCAAACACTGTTTTGACGCAAAGATTAGCCCGTGTAAAGTCAACGGTCAATCAAAATGTCCCTGTTTGACCGCTGACAGATTTTCCTGTTTTACTCTAGAATCGCTTCAGTCCGAGCATCTGACGCAAGGCATGTTTGGCAATCGACGGATTCTCGCGCAGGCGCCGCCGTGAGTAGGGCATCCAGGACTCACCGTAGGGCACATAGACCCGCATCCGGTGTCCGGCATCAACAATGATCTGGCGCAATTCTTCATCGACCCCGAGGAGCATCTGGAATTCATACTCTTCGGCTTTAAGTCCATACTGGTCGATCAATTCCAGGGCCTCGAAGACCAATTTTTCATCATGGCTGGCGATGCCAACGTAGGCCTTATGCTTGAACATCCGCTCCAAGGCCTTGACGAAGCTACGGTTGATAGTGACCGGGTCCTTCCAGGCGGCGCTGCGCGGTTCGTTGTAGATCCCCTTGCACAGCCGGTAATGCATCGGCGCATCGCTCAAACCCTCGATATCGGCACCGGTGCGCCGCAGGTAGGCCTGCACCACCAGTCCGACATGGCCGGGGAACTCCTCACGCAGCTGACGGTAAAGTTGGATCGTGGCATCGGTACAGGCGATATCTTCCATATCGATCCGTACGAGATTTCCCAGTTCAGCCGCCTTGGCAACGATTTCACGGATACTCTCAAAGGCAAATTGTTCATCGAGCAACAGGCCCATCTGGGTCGGCTTAAGCGACAGGTTAGCGTCGATCTTTTCGCGGTCGATGGCTTCAAGAATATCCAGGCACTGCTGCTTGAAAAAAACCGCTTCCTCTTTGGTCTTGATGAACTCGCCGAGGATGTCGATGGTCGCCATCATCTTGCGCCCGTTCAGCTCACGCGTCACCCGCACCGCGTCTTCCAGCGTCTCGCCTGCGATATAGCCCTTGGCGAAGAAACCGACGATCGGCCCCGGCACATACATGATGGTCTTGGAAACCAGGAAGTCGAACAAAGACATTTTATACTCCGTAAAAAGGTTGGAGGTTCCACGTTCCACGTTAAAACCCTAGGCCCCAAAACCAGAACATGGAACGCGGAACATGGAACCCGCCCCTAACTATTCTTCAGCCATAAACGGATATTCGAAACTCTCCGCCGCATCAAAAGTCTCCTTGATGGTGCGTGGCGAGACCCAGCGCAGCAGGTTGAGACGCGCACCGGCCTTGTCGTTGGTCCCTGAGGCACGGGCGCCACCGAAAGGCTGCTGACCGACAACGGCCCCGGTCGGCTTATCGTTGATATAGAAGTTACCCGCAGCGTTCTCGAGCTTGGAGAGTGCCAGGCTGACGGCACTGCGCTCGCTGGCGAAGATCGCGCCGGTCAGAGCGTAGGGCGAGGTCTGATCACAGAGCTCAAGGATCTCTTCGTACTGCTCGTCCGGATAGACATAGATAGTCGTCACCGGGCCGAAGATTTCCTCTTCCATCGTACGGAAATGCGGATCTTTGGCCAAAATAACCGTCGGTTCGATAAAGTAACCGACGCTGTCATCGCAACCGCCGCCGATGATGACTTCGGCATCATCAGAGGCGTCCGCATAATTGATGAACTCGGAGATGCTGTCGAAAGATGCCTGATCGATGACCGCATTGAAAAAGTTTCTGAAATCAGTGGGAGCCCCCATCTTGATCTTGTTGATATCCTGCTCAAGCTCTTTGCGCAGTGCAGGCCAGAGTGACTCCGGCACATAAGCGCGCGAGGCGGCCGAACACTTCTGCCCCTGAAATTCGAAGGCCCCGCGGATAATCGCGGTGTTCAGCTTGTGCAGGTCGGCACTCTCGTGGGCGACGATGAAATTCTTGCCGCCGGTCTCACCGACGATGCGCGGGTAGGACTTATAGCCAGCAATATTCTCGCCGATGCTCTTCCACATACCATGGAAGACCCTGGTTGAACCGGTAAAGTGGACGCCGCCGAGATCGCGATGCGGCAGGCACAATCCGCCAATCTGTGCACCCGAGCCAGGGACAAAGTTGATCACTCCGTCGGGCAGCCCCGCTTCTTTTAAGATCTGCATCCACAGATAGGGTGTGTAAACGCAACTGGAGGCAGGCTTGAGCAGCACGGTGTTGCCCATAATCGCCGGTGCAGTTGCCAGGTTGCCAGCGATGGCGGTGAAGTTGAAGGGTGCGACCGCAAGCACGAAACCCTCAAGCGGGCGCTGTTGCAACGAGTTCCAGATCCCTTTGGGCGAAATCGGCGGTTGCTCAGCGTAGATCTGCTCAGCATATGAAACATTGAAACGAACAAAGTCGATCAGCTCGCAGGCCGCATCGATTTCGGCCTGAAAGGCGCTCTTGCTGGTCGAGAGCATACTTGCTGCGTTCATCTGGTAGCGATATTTACCCGAAAGCAGTTCGGCGGCCTTCAAGAAAATCGCCGCACGCTCTTCCCAACGCAGAGCTTCCCAGGCCGACTTGGCCTCCATCGCCATGTCGATGGCCAGCTTGATTTCCGCTTCACCAGCCATATGGTACTCAGCCAGAACATGCTTGTGATCATGCGGCATCACCACTTGACCCAGTCGACCGGTACGGACTTCCTTGCCACCGATAATCAGTGGAATTTCAATTTTCTTCGATGCCAGTTCATCAAGTGCCAATTTCAGCTTGGCACGTTCGGGAGTCTCCGGAGCGTAAGAATAGATTGGCTCATTACCTGGAACGGGGACCTTAAATACTGCATTATTTAGAAGGTTCATGATTCTCCTCTTGAGCTTGATGAAGTTGATCGGCCAAAACGGGATGGCCACAAATCGGGAACAGCCGCTAGGCCGACTATCGCTCCAGCTATAGAGCAAAGAGAGTGCCAAACCACGTTTTGCTCAACAGAACGAGGTTCGCCAAAACCTGACTAAGCCAATTGTAGCAGCTAATTCAGGAACTTCTCTACCTGGGGACGATTTCTCAAGCCAGGCCAGTCAGTGGCAGAGGGTCATGTGGGAGGCGAAGAGGGGGCGCTCATTATGCAAAACTGCATAATGAGCGGAAGGTTAGAGAAGCTGGTATTTTTTGAGTTTACGCGCAATGGTCGACTGGTTCACTCCAAGCAGCGCGGCGATCTCGTTTTGATTGCTGTAGTGCTCACAGATTTCACCCAGCACACGCCGTTCGACCTCAGCCACAACCTGAGTCAGAGTCTGGCCTGGCCGCCAAAGACTTCCCTGGCCAAACGGCGGCTCGACCTGTTGGCTGATTGTCGTTGGCAGATCAGCCTCGCCAATCACCTCGGTTTCAGACATGACCACTAAACGTTCGCACAGATTCATCAGTTCACGCACATTGCCCGGATAATCGTAGGCCAGCAGCGCGTCTGCGGCGGCCCTACCGAGACGGCGGTTGACTCCGATGTGCTGTGAAAAGTGTGCGATGTAGTGATGCAACAAGGGCAGGAGACAGTCGTGCCGTTCACGCAAGGGCGGAACCGTGAGCGGAATAACATTGAGTCGATAGAAGAGGTCGAGTCGAAATTGCTCTTCGGCGACCATCTTCTCCAGATTGCGATGGGTGGCAGCCATGACCCGCACATCCACGGCGCTGCCCGAGGTCGCACCCAAACGACTGATCCGGCCATCTTCCAGAAAGCGGAGCAACTTAACCTGAGAAGCAGCGGGAAGTTCAGCGACTTCATCCAGAAACAGGGTGCCGCCATCGGCGAGTTCGAAGTAGCCCGGTTTGGCCCTGGTAGCCCCGGTAAAGGCGCCCTTTTCATAGCCGAACAGTTCCGATTCGATCAGGGTTTCAGGGATTGCTCCGCAATTAATCCGGATCATCGGCCCTTGAGCACGCCTGGAGTGGCTATGGATCATATCGGTCACCAATCCCTTGCCAACCCCCGATTCCCCCAGAATAAGCACGGTTGAATCGACGCCGCCAACCCGCACCGCCTGTTGCAGCAGCTGCACCATAATCGGGCTACGCGCGATAATCTGACGCGATTCGAGCTCAAGCTGCTGCATCGCCAACATCTGTTCGCGAAACTGACTGCTCCGCGTCTCTTCCTCTTCAATGCTGCGCTGCAACTGATCTATCTCGGTGACATCGCGAACCGTGACCACCGCCAGGACCAACTCGCCCTCTTCATCGAACACCGGGGTGCCGGTCGACATCAGTTTGCGACCACGGTGGTTCTGCAGCACACTCACCTGCTTGCGGCTGCGGATTGTCTCGAGGGCGGCGCTGCGGTCGATAAAGCCCTCTTCGACCATCGCGAAGATATTTCGCCCCAGCACCTCTTCGGCCTTGATATGGTGCATCCGCTCCGAGGCCGGGTTGACCCGGATAACCGTGCCATCGGCGCGACAGACGAAGAGTCCGTCCGAAGAGGAATTGATGATCGCATTCAGCTCCCGGTTCAGTTCTTCAATGGCCTGTTGATTCCTGTCCATGTTCCGCACATGACTCCTTATGCAATACTGCATCTGAATGCATTATTGCATAAGGCCTGAATAAATTCCAGCCGCTCAAAAAAAAGCCGCCGCAGACCTCTATGGTCTGCGGCGGCTTCGATACGCCAACTAAACATTGAAAATTGGATTATTATTCCCCCCCTAATTCGCGCGAACGAGAAGCAGCGGCACTGACCGCTTCCATCAGCGTGGTACGCAGGCCATTCTTCTCGAGGGTGCTGACACCGGTGATTGCGGTCCCACCGGGGGAGCAGACCCGATCCCGCAGGATCGCCGGGTGTTCACCGGTCTCGCGCACCATCAACGCCGCACCGACCACCGTCTGCACCGCCAGGGCGTGGGCTATGTCGCGGCGCAAGCCTTCACGCACCCCGCCATCCGCCAGCGCTTCGATAATCGTGTATACATAAGCCGGGCCTGAACCGGAAAGACCGGTCACCGCATCCATCTGACGCTCATCGATGACCTGCACCTGCCCAACGGTTTCAAACAGGTGGCGAACCAGCGCGAGGTCCTCGGGGCCGGTGTTGTGCCCCTGGCAGATCGCGGTAGCCCCCTCACCAACCAGCGCCGGGGTGTTCGGCATGACCCGCACCACCCGCGCCGCTGTATCGAAATGGTGCTCGATGTGGGCGCAGGAAGCGCCCGCCAGAATAGAAACCAACAGGGTCTCCTTGCGGTAGGCACTGGCAAAACCTTCAATAACCTCATCAGCGATCTGCGGTTTGACAGCCAACACCACAACATCACACTGACGTACGACTTCGAGGTTATCACTGGTCACGCCGACAGCATAGGCTTCGGCCAGATGCTCACGGCGCAAGTCACTCGGTTCGGCAACCAGAATCTTAGCGGCAGGGCAAGTGGCCTCGATCAACCCCTTGATAATTGCTTCTGCCATGTTGCCGCCGCCAATAAAACCGATCCGTTCAATGTTGTTGGTCATGAGCTACTCCCCTTGATTCCGAAATTGATAAAATATTTGATTATTTTTCTTAGCATAAAGCAAAGAATAAATACACTGTGCCACCGAATTCTGGTTAGAATACCTTTCAATTGATAACAAAGGAATTAAGCACATGACCCATGCAGAGCTAGCGCGGCACAATGGCCAAAACGGCCAACCCGCCTATGTCGCCATCGGAAGTATTATCTACGACGTCAGCACGAGTCCGCTCTGGTGCGAGGGTAACCATGAAAATGTTCATCAAGCGGGAACTGAGCTGAGCCATGCACTCAAAACCGCGCCCCACGTCGCAGCAGTTATCGAACGCTTCCCCGTGGTTGGCCACCTGGAAGAGTCCCCGAAAAAGAAAGCAGCGCCTAACATCTTATTTATTGCTGCTGCCCTGAGTATTGCTGTCGTCCTCGGCTGGGCCCTGCTGCGCTAGGCACATGAACCCTTCCACAACCATTCGAAATCCGCTAACCCCTTGCAATGCCTCCAAGATTAGATTAAGCCTACAAACTTAATGCATTTACCCCTCTTACCAGACGAGTTTCTACATGGCAGATAGCATTCATGTCCTCTGCATAGGCAACTCGCGCGATGAGAAGCATCCCCTCGATGAGCTCCTGCAAGAAGCTCTTCGAGGGGATGCTGATGACCTGGATCGACAATTTCAATGAGGCTCTCTGCCCGCTTGACGCCTGTTATTACGACCTGGTTTTCCTCGATTATCACCTTGACGGGCGCGACACAATCGACTCGTTGCGTCGCGCCACCAGACACGAAGAACGGAACATGCCGGTCATCGTGCTGGCAGAGACCGAGGATCACCTCGACGACCCAGAAGTCATCCGACAGGGGGCAGCCGACTATCTATGTAAGCAGGAGATGAGCGTATCGATGCTCAAACGCAGCGTACGCTACGCCATCGAACGTAAAAAAATCGAACAACGCCTGCTGACACTTTCACACTACGATCCACTAACCGGGCTGGCCAACCGCAATCTCTTCTATCTCAAGCTGACCGATGGCATCATCCAGTCTCTGCGTGGCGACAAATTGCTCGCGCTCTTCTTTTTAGACCTTGATCACTCTAAAGAGATCAACGACACCCTTGGGCATCCAGCGGGGGATCGCCTGCTGCAGGATGTTTCGGCTCGCCTGAAAGAGACCACGCGTTCCAGCGACACCGTAGCGCGGCTAGGTGGAGATGAATTCGCAATAATCGCCACCCACATAAACAATGAGACCGATGTGACCCTGCTGGCGAAGAAGATAATTTCCAGCTTCAATGAACCTTTCAAATTTACCGGCAAGCAGATCAGTACCCATACCAGTGTCGGGATAGCTCTCTGTCCGACCCATGGCCATGATCCTGATGAGTTATTGCGCCACGCCGACCTGGCACTCTACCAGGCCAAAGCCGCGGGCCGGAATAACTTCAAATTTTACGCTTCTGAGCTTGATGCCCGCGCCCAGGAATTTCGGGCACTCGAACAAGAGATGCGTTACGCCCTGCAACATCAGGATTTTACCCTGCATTTCCAACCGATGTTTTCTGCCGATGGCAATAAGGTACTCGGCGTAGAGGCACTGGCTCGCGGGAACCACAAAGTACGCGGCATGATCTCACCAGTCCACTTTATCCCTCTGGCAGAATCCTCGGGACTGATCCTGCCACTGGGTGCCCAAATTCTGGAAATGGCCTGTGACCAAATCAACCTCTGGCGGCAGTTAAAACTGCCCGAGCTACTGATAGCAGTCAACCTGTCTCCGGCTCAGTTTGCCGACCCGGAACTTGTTGAAAAAATTATGGAAACGCTGCAAAGAAAAGGAGTCCCATCCCATCTGGTCGAACTGGAAATCACCGAGAACACCTTGATGGATACTGGACCAGGTGCAACTAAACGCCTGACAAAACTGCACGATATGGGGATAAGGCTGGCCATCGACGATTTCGGTACGGGCTATTCATCCCTGAGCTATCTTAAAAAGTTCCCGGTTCATAAGCTTAAAATCGACCGCGTTTTTATCAAGGACATCACGACCGATAAGGGTGACGCCACAATCGCCCGCAGCATCATCCAACTGGGCCAGGCCATGAACCTTGAGATCATTGCGGAAGGAGTGGAAACCGAAGCACAACTTGAGTTTCTGCGGAAAGAAGGCTGTGATCAAGTACAGGGATTCCTCTTCGCCAAGCCGATGACAAACAAAGCCCTGATTGAGTGGTTGCCAGAGTACCAGGCAAAGACAAAACATATTGGTTGTTGATTTAAGCTACCGATAGATAGGGGTTCGCTGCGGAACCACCCCCCAAAACACCTTTTTCATCCACATCACGATCGCCGAATTCTTTCGGTCCCCTCCAATGAATCAGTGGTAATATCATCGGAATCCTCGAGGATCGATTCAATTCCCTCATCTTCGAGAAACTCCTGCAACCGCTCAGCTAAAACGTCATCAGCATCGACCAATAAATTTGTTCTTGATGCAAGCCGCCACCTTCCATCTCAGGTACCTCTGGTGATCAGGCGCCGCAGTACCTCAGGTAACTTATCGAACACTTCAGGTTTAAGCAGCACTTCACAGATCGAAGTGTCAGCAACTCCGGGAGATTCGAGCGACATCTTGAACCCGGAACAGAGCACCACGGGGGTTTCAGGCGAAATCTTTGCCATCTCAAGCGCCATCTCGACCCCGGTCATCTCTGGCATAGTCTGATCGGTTATCACCAGAGCGTACTTCTCTGGTTCAGCCCGAAAGACTTCAAGAGCCTTGACACTACTGAAGATCGGCGTGACGATATAACCCAAGTCTTCAAGGAATTCCTGACCGAGGATCGCCAACCCTTCTTCGTCATCCACGTACAGAATATGTTCGCTACCACCTTCCGGCTGCATCTCCATAACCTTCTCCTCTATTGCATCATCCTGATGGCAAGGGAACCAGATCGAAACCTGCTCCCAAACTCAAGATCACTCACGACAGTACCCTAGCTAATTTTCCTGGCCGTCACCCGCCTCTCAATACCGGCCTGGCCTTCAAGACTAGCGCTGACAAGCAAACCGTTGATATCATAGATGATATAGCATTTCCTGCCAGACAAAGGGATTCCAAGGCAAAAAATTCTGGCGCTCCTGACAAAACTCTAATAAAGACTATCAAAGATACTTTCAATAGCAAAGGCTACGGCTCAGAAAAATCCGGCATCTTCTGGCAAAACGCTCAAGGGCAGCAAAATCTTGCCCCGGGTCTGATGAAACCTGTAGACTAGCCTTTCCATCATTTATCAAGGAGCCCGGATGTCGCTGCTTAAAGAAGAGATTGTGTTTGCTGGCAAGATTCTCAATCTGGCCATCGAAACCCACCAGATGCCGGACGGACGGCCCGCGCGCTTCGAGATGATCCACCATCCCGGCGGTGCCGCCGCGCTGGCGGTCGACAAGGATGGTCGTTTACTGCTTATTCGCCAGTTTCGGCCGGCGGTGCGTGGCACTATCCTGGAGATCCCGGCCGGCCGGCTTGAGCCTGGTGAAGACCCCGCTGAATGCATCGTGCGTGAGCTGCAGGAAGAGATCGGCTACAAACCACAACGGGTCGAACTGCTGAGTAAAATCTACAGCTCTGTCGGTTTCTGTCGCGAGGAGATCCACATCTATCTCGCCAGCGAACTCTCTGCCACCGTAACCGCGCACGAGGAACATGAATTTATTGAGCTGATCTCCCTCTCGCCCGAAGAGGCGTTCGCCATGGTCGATGCAGGTGAAATCAGTGATGCCAAGACCCTGATTGCCCTGCAGGCGTACCGCCAAAAACTGGGCGCAGACACATGAGTTACAAACTCCCCGAATCCTACGCCAGTTGTGAACTGCTTCCCTTTAATCGCACGGCCCTTGAGACCGATTTCGAACTGCAAACACCTTCACAAGACCCGGGGGTCTCCGGTTACTGGTTGCTGCTCCAGGGGACCAGACTTCTGCTCCTCAATGATTCCGCAGAGCTGCCCCATGACAGATTTCCTGCGGAGCTGGGCGACCCACAGCAGGGGATCTATATTGGCTGCTGGAAAAATGAGCCCTGTCGCCTGCTCGGCATAAGCCTAAAAACCGAACTGCCGCCCCAAGTACGCAGCATCAATATTCTGGATAAGGAGCCAGGGCTGTCCCTGTCCCTTCTTTCGCTGGCCGGGCTCGGCAATGCCGTGCTGCACTGGGAGAAAACCAGTCGATTTTGTGATAATTGCGCTGGCAGTATGGTGCGGATCAGTGGTGAATGGGGCAAAGGCTGCTCCGCCTGTGAAGCTCTCCATTACCCACGCATTCATCCCTGCATCATTGTTCTGGTGCGGCGCGACAATCAACTGCTGCTGGTTCGCCAGCCTTCATGGCCCGCCGGCCGCTACAGTCTGGTTGCTGGATTTGTTGAATTTGGTGAGAACCTGGAGCAGACGGTCGCACGGGAGCTTTACGAGGAGACCGGAATCAGGGTCACTAATATCCGCTATCAGGGGAGTCAGAGCTGGCCCTTCCCTAGTCAATTAATGACAGGCTTTACTGCTGACTACAGCAGTGGTGAGCTGAATATCCAGAAAGAGGAACTCGAAGCAGGTGACTGGTTTACTATCGACAACCTGCCCGAGCTACCGCCAAAGCGCAGTATCGCCCGCTGGTTAATAGATATGGCAGTGGCACCTGCGGGTAAGCCGGTCGAATGAAAAATAAAGACGGCTAATTCGCAGGCAGAAGTTATCGTACGGGCCACGAGCCGCATCCCGGACCATTTACAAGTCCCACCGATTAGGTTAAACGTTACGGTTAGCTTTTATAAAATTTAGCCTTGCACCAAGTCCAACAATCCTATTGCTTCAGCTATCAGGGGGTTCATTGCAGAAGCGCCGTTTTGTCAGTATATTCCGCAAGCAGCTGCTGGTCGCCTGCCTCTTTGCCCTGCTGCTGGCAAGTGGCACCAGTGTCTACCAATTTTTCTCCAAGCTTGACCAACTGCAAGATCAGGCAGATTTAACCTTGCAACATATTCTGCTGGCGACCTCAGGCCCGCTTGAGAAACTGTTGACTGAAAACAATATCCCCAGCGCAACCGAACACCTCAACAGTCTTTTTTCTTTTCTACCAGTGCTTGCCATTCAACTGGTTAATCAACAGGACAAAGAACTGATCAATCTGAAACGCCCCCCACCACAAACCTGGAGCAACCAGCATTTTCTCGAAGCCCCCCATCAGCACCTTTTTCAGTTTGGAACCATTCAAGACGCAGAGACCGCCTGGACAATCAAGCTTGATGTCGATCACTCCAGGATCCCCAACAATCACGCCCAGAATCTGCTAGCGATATTACTCAGTAATTTCGCCGTGTGCTTCGTGCTGACCCTCGCCTTTCACAGCCTGCTGCATACCCTCTTCACCCGACAGATCCTGACACTAACCAGCCAGCTTAACCGTTTCAAGGCGGGAGCAGACCAAAACGTCCAACTGGAGGTCACTCATTTTCACCAGAACGACGAAATGGGCGTTCTCGCAGAAACGATCAATGACCTCTGGCGCAGCCGACATGAATTACAAAAAAATCTCGCCGATCACAACAAATTTGTCACGACTGTTACGGCAATCTCACCTGTCGGGCTCTTCCGTACCGACACGACTGGTGAGCTGATCTGGTACAACCAGAAAGCTCGGGTTTTACTCGGCATCCTCGGCTATGAAAAAAGTCTGGATGAGTGGCTCGGCAACCTGCACCCGGACCATCGAGCCGCGGTTCTACAGGATTGGCACATGGCGATAGAGCAGGAGAAACCCTTTCGTGCCGAATTCCCACTGTGCATGACCGACAACAAATCGAGCTGGGTAATCGGTGAAGCGATTCCATCCTGGAGCAATGGCGCCCTTGAAGGCTATGTCGGCACATTGACCGACGTTACTCAGTTGAAACAAGCGACAACCAAGCTCCACGAAAGCGAAGAGCGCTATCACACCATCACCCAGAACGCCAACAGCGCCATCATCCTGACCGAGGCGAGCGGCACGATAAGCTACTGGAACCCGGCAGCTGAAACAATCTTCGGCTACAGCCGCAAACAGGCACTGAGGCAAAACTTTGCAGAGCTGCTTATCCCTGACCACAGTCGCCGAGCATTCTCTAATGCCTGCCCCGATTTCGAAGAGAATTCCGCGGACAACACCCGACACCTGGTAGAACTTGAGGCTCGGATCAAAAACGGCTCTCTGGTAACGATCGACATGTCCCTTTCAGCCTTCAAGATGGAGGGGACCTGGCACGCAGCACTGTTCATCAACGACATCAGCAAACGGATCGCCAGTGAAAAGGAGCGCGTCAACCTGCTTGATCAATTACGTCAGTCACAAAAGATGGAAGCGGTCGGGACTATGGCAGGCGGTATTGCCCACGACTTCAATAATATTCTGACCCCAATTCTCGGGTTTTCCCAACTTCTGCAGAGCAAGTTCGAGGAGGGGAGCAAGGACCGCGAGCGTATCGAAAAAGTTCTTACCTCAGCCAATCGTGCCAAAGATCTGGTCGGCCAGATTCTCTCCTTCAGTCGCAAATCAAAAGAGGAAACCCAACCGACCCTGGTCGTCCCGGTCGTCAGGGAGTCCCTTAAGCTGCTCCGTGCAGGGATCCCCGCCACGATCAACATCAAGGCCCGTATCCCAACGTCCGATTTCTGGATTCTGGCCGATTCGACCCGCATCCATCAAATCCTGATGAACCTGGCCACCAACGGCGTACATGCGATGAACGCAGATGGCGGGACCCTGACAATTACCCTGGACCATTTTTCCGCTGCGGCCAAAGACTACCCGCAGTTGGCCAGGGGTGCTTATCTGCGCCTGCAAGTGGGAGATACCGGCACCGGTATCGATCAGTACACCATGGAGCGTATATTCGATCCCTATTTCACCACCAAGGGTGCTGACTCCGGGACCGGTCTCGGTCTTTCGGTGGTAAAGAACAGTGTCGATGCCTCAGGCGGACTAATTGAAGTGGAGTCTGAAATCGGCAAGGGATCGACCGTTACTGTGCTGCTGCCGCTGCTCACCGGGGAGTTTCAAGACAAAAGGGTCCCCCAACTCGCTCTCCCACATGGCACAGGCCAGCACCTGCTGCTGGTCGATGACGAGTTAAGCCTGGTTAATATCGGACGAGAATTTCTGGAAGATCTGGGTTACCAGGTGACCGGCATGACCAGCAGCCGTGAGGCGATGGAGTTGATCGAAAAAGATCCGAACCTCTTCGACATGCTGATCACCGATCAAACCATGCCCCAGTTGACCGGGATCGAGCTGGCACGTCAGACCAAGAAACTGAGACCCGACCTGCCAATCCTGATCTGCACCGGCCAACGCAGCCTGCTTGACCAGGATGAACTTGATGAGATCGACATCCTCAAGGTGCTTGCCAAACCGGATATATTTAGCGAGCTGGCCATCACCCTGAAAGAGACATTTGAGAAAGGGACCAATCCCACCCAGAAACAGCCGTATGACGAGAATGAATTGAGCCTCTGGTCATGAGTTAGGCCTGGGTGATGACCTCGAACTCTGGCGGATCGGCGATGCTCCGCTTGACCGCGCACTGATCGGTGGCGCGGATAATCGCTGACCGGTATTTTTCGGGAAAATCCTCGGGCAGATTGATAACAATTCGCACCTTTGAAGGTAATTTCTTTTCTGGATCGCGCTCAACATCGAGCGACAGGCCCAACCCTAGGGTGGCCAGCTCGCGCTGCTGGCAGAACCGCAGCGCAAAGAAACCAGCGCAGGTCCCAAGCGACGCCAGAAAAAGATCGAACGGAGAAGGTTCTGCGCCCTCGCCTCCGGCGCGGACCGGCTGATCGCTCTTCACCGTAAAACCATCGAATTCCGCATTAACCGCCACCCCACCCGGGAAGGTAATCTTCATCTTCAACTCCATTATTTATAGTTTACGCCTCACGCCTCACGCCTCACGCCTCACGCCTCACGCCTCACGCCTCACGCCTCTAAAGAATATCAATCCCCAAACAGATTACTTATACCGGCGAAGAAACTACCGGCCAGCTGCTCCTTTTCGGCTTCACTGCTTTCACGCGGAACCTCGCTGCTCAAGCGCAGCAGAACTTCCTCGGGAATCTCGCTTAAAAATCGACTCGGATCGCGCTGGGTCAGATTACCGTAACGCCGCCTCTTGCGGGCCCCGACAAGGACCAACTGCATGCGCGCGCGCGTCATGCCGACATAACAGAGACGCCGCTCTTCATCAATATCGAAGGTCTCATAGATCGATTTTTTGTGCGGCAGGGTCTCCTCCTCCATGCCGACCAGAAAGACCACCGGATATTCGAGACCCTTGCTTGAATGGAGGCTCATCAGGGTCACGGCATCCTGGGCCAGTTTCTTCTCCTTGTCGTTCTTGCCGAACCGATCATCATCGAACAAGGAAACCCGCTCCACAAAACCGGCCAGGGAATGTTCAGATTCGCGTTCCAGATATGCGGCCATCGAATTAACCACCTCGGCCTGATTCTCAACCCGGCGCCGCGCTTTCTGCGGATCGGTCTCCTGGCGGTAGAGCTCCTCTTCGAGTTTCAACTCCTTGATCAACTCCCGCAGGGTTTCAACCATCAGAGAAGGCTGATTAAAGCGCTTCCGATAGCGCTTGAGCAGATCGGCGAAATCCGCGATGGCCCCCACAACCTTGGGCGACAAATCATCAATTTCGGCGGTTTGCTGCAACAGTTCCCAGAGGGGCTTTTCACTTTCGGCCGAGAGTCGGATCAATTTATCGGCGCTGGTATCGCCGATGCCACGCTTGGGGTAGTTAAGAATCCGCAGCAGGTTGACCTCATCAAAGGGGTTGATCAAGACCTTGAGGTAGGCGACAAGATCCTTAACCTCTCTCCGGTCAAAAAACTGCTGCCCGCCAATGATGACATAGGGCAGATCCGCATAGATCAGCTGTTCCTCGAATGAACGCGATTGGCTATTGGTGCGATAAAGGATCGCAAAATCGCGATAAGAGAGCTCACGCTTGAAGCGTTCGTTTTGAATCCGCTCCATCACCTGGCGGGCCTCATCCTCATCATCTTCACAGAGCAGATATTCGACCTTTTCGCCATCGCTATCGGCGGTCCAGAGCGCCTTAACCCGGCGCTTTTTATTGTTACAAATGACCGCATTCGCCGCGGCCAGGATATTCCCGCTCGAGCGGTAATTCTGCTCCAGCTTGATCACTTCAGTGCCGGGAAAGTCTTTTTCAAAATTAAGGATGGTGCTGACATCGGCGCCACGAAAACCATAGATCGACTGATCATCATCACCAACCACACAGAGATTGCCGTGGCCACAGGAAAGTTGGCGCAACAGGCGATACTGCACCGGATTGGTATCCTGATATTCATCGACCATCTGATAGAGAAAACGCTGCCGATAGTCGGCCAAGACCTGAGGGAACTCATCGAAGAGCTGCACCACCAGCATCAGCAGGTCATCAAAGTCGACGGCGTTGTACGCCTTTAAGGCCTTCTGATAGCGCGGATAGACCTCGGCGGTCAGGCAGCTGTCTGGGTTATTGATGTCGGCTTTAAAGCCGGCAGCCGTGACCAGGCGGTTCTTGGCGTCGGAGATCTGCCACAACACCCGGTCGGCATCCTTGACGGTCGAATCGGCGATCAACTCGCGTAACAGGTCACGCACCAAACGTTGCTGGTCACCGGCGGCATAGATTGAAAAGTTTTTCTTGAAACCGAGCTTCTCGATATGATTTTTAAGAATCCGCACGCAGAGCGAATGAAATGTGCTGATGACCATCCCCTTGCAGGCCTTGCGACCGACCATCTGCTCAACCCGCTCACGCATTTCACGTGCCGCCTTATTGGTAAAGGTCATAGCCAGAATCTGGCTAGCGGCGATCTGGCGCTGCTGTAACAGGTAGGCGATGCGGCAGGTAATCACGCGGGTCTTACCCGAACCGGCACCAGCCAGCAAGAGTAATGGTCCCAGATCATGCTCAACGGCTTGGCGCTGTTGGGGGTTCAGGCTATTCAGATCAAACATGGGTAATAAGGCTCGCCGCTGACAAAGAAAAGAGAATGAACGCCAGAAAATAGCATAGCCTGACCTGCGGAAACAAGCAGCGACAGGGTTCGGCTCCGCCAAGCTGCCCTACACGGCTTGACAGGATTTTCCTTAGGGAATATAAACCCTTAGCAACCTAACCCAACACCTGTGAGTACGCATAATGATCCCATGGAAACAACTCGATAGCACAGATATCCCCAATGATGGCGGGCAATTGCACCTCTATCAGCGTGATGACGAATTTTCGATCCGAATCGATAACTGTGAGCTGATGAACAGCCGTGCGCACGGCTCAGAGGAGAAACTCGCCGAATTGGGTTGCGCCGGTCTCGGCAAGACAGAGCAGCCCAGAGTCTTAGTCGGCGGACTGGGCATGGGCTTCACCGCGGCGGCGGCCTTGCTCCAGCTGGGGGTCAATGCGCATCTGGAGGTCGCCGAACTGCTGCCAGCGGTCGTGCGCTGGAACCGTGAGTACCTGGGCCATCTGGCCGGGCACCCCTTAAGAGATCAGCGCACCCTGATTCGTGAAATCGATGTGGCCGCGATTATCAAAACCTCGACCCAGCTGTTTGACGCGATCCTGCTTGATGTCGACAACGGCCCGGATGGACTGACCCAGAAAGAGAACGACTGGCTCTACTCAATAGCTGGGCTGAACGCCGCCTATCGGGCGCTGAAACCAGGGGGCGTTCTGGCGGTCTGGTCCGCCGGTTCCAGCGCCGCCTTCACTGGCCGCCTGCGCAAGGCCGGATACAGGGTCCGTGAAGAGCAGACCCGCGCGCGCGGCAAGGGCAAGGGGGGCCGTCATACCATCTGGCTGGCGAACCGCTGCTGAAAAATACCCTGCGCAAAATCGCCGGGCTGCGCCAAAAGCAATTGACCTTTTGCAAGCAAAAGAGCTAAATAGCCGCGGTTTTTTAGAAACTCTTTTCGGCAAGGCTCTCTTTATGTCCTGGCAGGGAATTCTGCTCGTTGCACTCTCCGCATGCTGTCATGCGACCTGGAACCTGCTGTCGAAGGCGAGTAATGGCCCGACAGCCTTCAGTCGCCAGGCCCTGCGCTGGTCAGCAATCTGCTACGCACCGCTGATCCTCCTGATCCAGCCCCAGATTCACTATTCGACCCACTACCTGCTCTGCGTTCTGAGCTCAGGGACAGCGGTTGGTCTGTTTTTCTTCAGTCTGAGCAAGGCCTACCAGCATGGCAATATCTCGGTCGCCTACCCGATTGCCCGCTCTTTCCCGATTCTGGTCGTCACCTGGGTTGCGGCCCTCTGGGGACGCTTCCCCTCCTTTTTAGGTCTGTGCGGAATAGCGCTGATCATGACGGGCTGTTTTATCTTGCCGATGAACCGCTTCGCTTTCGCAGCGGACGGCTTCGCCTTACGTAACTACCTGAATCGCAGTTGCTCCTGGGCACTCCTGGCCGCACTGTTTACCAGCATCTTCGCCGTAATCGATAAAACAGCGGCAGCGGGCATCCCCGAACTTACCACCGCTCAGACGTTATTGACCGGCATAAACTACGTCTACCTGCAGAACATAATCGCCTGGATCGTCATGGAGTTAGCCTGCCTCAAACTCAAACAGCCTAACCCTGAACTGCAACGCCCCAAGGCGATAGTCGCCGGCCTGATCTTTCTCGCCAGCTACAGTTTGATCCTTATCGCCCTGATCAGCGAACCGGTGGCCTATGTTGTTTCGTTCCGCCAGATTTCAATTGTTATCGCCACAATAGTTTCATTGATCTGGTTGGAAAAGGCCCGGCCACTCCCCAGACTAGTCGGAATTACCCTGATTTTCAGTGGGGTATTTTTGATCGGAACGGCATAAAGAAGGCGAAAGAAATAGCGAGTTTCAAGCATGATTCAGAACTGAGGGAAGATAATAATTTCTTCTGTTGATTCAGAGGATTAGCAGTGCTAGGTTACGCGTCATGTTTAAATTCTTACTCCTATTTGTCAGTCTCGTTTGGGCCTCACTCCTGCTAATCTCCTGGGGAGGACCGATCGATCCAATTTCTCCTGCTCAGGCGATTGAGGCAACCCCTGCCAAAACCTGAGTCTCGGGTTCCGTTGGGCGAAATCAATCCCCAGCACAAGTCAGTAAACCACCCAGACAACAACGCATTCTCGTTTACTTCAAAAACTAACTTTCAGATTTTTCTGAAGCAGTATTTCTCTCCCTGCACCGTCCCACGTCGTTCAAGTTCCGCATCGATAGCGTTCAAGACTTCCCACTTGTTCATCGACCACATGGGAGCCAGCAGGATATTGCGTGGTCCGTCGCCGGTGAGGCGTTGAATCAGGGTATCGGGGGGGAGGCGTTCGATAAAATCAACGGCGAGTTCGACATACTCCTGCATCTCGAGCATCGGCACCTCGCCCTGCTTGTAGAGTTCGCCCAATGGGGTCCCCTCCAGCACATGCAAGAGGTGCAGTTTGACTCCATCGACCTTCAGGCGCGCCATCTCATCGGCCGTCGCCAGAACATCTTCGCGGGACTCACCCGGCAGACCCAGAATCAGATGGACACAGACGCGTAGCCCACGCTCTTTCGCCTGCTGGTAGCTGTCGAGAAAACACTGATAGTCGTGACCGCGTTGCAGATAATTCAGGGTCTTGTCATGGATGCTCTGCAGGCCGATTTCGAGCCAGGAGTAACAGCGCTGATCATATTCAGCGAGCAGGTCCAGGACCTTCGGCGACAGACAATCGGGCCGAGTGCCAACCGCAAGGCCGACCACATCTTCGACCGCCAGCGCCTGCTCATATCGATCGCGCAAAACATCGACCGGCGCAAAGGTGTTCGAAAAGGGTTGAAAGTAGGCGATAAACCATCTTGCCCGATACTTTCGCCGCATCAACGCCTTGCCATGTTCAAGCTGCCCCGCAATCGTCTCATTATGAGCAATCCCGACCGACCCCGAACCACTCGGCGCACAGAAGAGACAACCGTGGCCAAGGCGCCCCTCCTCACGGTTGGGACAGCCGAACCCGGCGTCGATTGAGATCTTGTGCACCCGCCCGTCAAAGCGGGCCTTAAGGTGGGTCGAATAGAGATTAAAGGCTTTACGTCGCATGGCGGCCACTATGTCAAGAAGTCCGCTGCGGAGCAAGGTCAATAATTGTTAAAATCTTCGACGTATCAATTGCGCTTCCGCGCCCCCCTGCTATACTTTGCAGCGTCAAAACTTGTATCAATTCAATGTAACTATCCAGGGAGTGTCTTGATGACGAAAATTCTTTTTGTCGATGATGAAGCCAGCCTGCGTCTGCTCTATTCTGAAGAATTCAGCGAAGAAGGTTATGAAGTTGTCACTGCCGCGAATTGTCAAGAGGCCACCAGCCTGCTTGAAGCGCGCGATATCGATCTGGTCGTTCTCGACATCCAGATCAAACAGGAGAGCGGTCTGGACATGCTGCAGAACATCGTTCAGAATCAGAAAGATCTGCCTGTCATCCTGTGTAGTGCCTACAACTGCTACAAGGATGATTTCTCCTCCTGGCTGGCGGATGCCTATATCGTCAAGAGTTCCGATCTCGGAGAATTGAAACAGGAGATCGCCCGCCAATTAGCCCGGCGGGCCTGAAACCGGTCGACGCCCACCCATATTCGCTGTTATCTCATTCTGCTTTTAGGGGGAGTCTATGAAAGCTGTTATCATGGCGGGCGGGTTTGGTACCCGTCTGCATCCATTGACGATCAACATGCCCAAACCGATGGTGCCACTATTTAATCGGCCGATCATGCTGCATATTGTCGACCTGCTCAAACGCCACGGCATCACCGAACTGATCATGCTGCTCTATCATCAGCCAGAGACCATCAAACATTTCTTTGGCGACGGCAGTGAATTTGGAGTCAGTATCACCTACGTCACCCCGCTTGACGATTTCGGCACCGCCGGTGCGGTCAAGGCTGCGGCCAAGCATCTGGATGAACGCTTTATGATCATCAGCGGTGACCTGCTGACCGACTTCGATCTGAGCAAGGCACTCGACTTCCATGAAGAGAAACAAGCTCAGGCCACCCTGGCCCTGACCCCGGTAGCCGACCCGCTTCAGTTCGGGGTGGTGATTACCGATAACGAGGATCGGATCTGCAAATTCCTCGAGAAACCGGACTGGGGTGAAGTTTTTTCAGATACAATCAACACCGGCATCTACATCCTCGAACCAGAGGTCCTCGACCTGATCCCCGCTGGCGAGAATTATGACTGGTCGAAAGATGTCTTCCCCGCGATGCTCGCCAAACAGGCCCCGCTTTTCGGTTGCACCCTAAAAGGCTACTGGGCCGATATCGGCAATACCGATGCCTACCTCGCCGCAAGTCGTGACCTCTGCGCGGGCAAGCTCAAGGTTGAAATCTCCGAGCAGGCCGAAAAGAAAAAAGGGCTGTTTCTCGGCGCCGAGGCCGGTGCCATTGAACCCCATCAGGCCAAATTCAGCGGCACCGTCCTGATCGGCGACAACAGTCGCATCCAAGGCCGTGCCAGCCTCAAGAATACGGTTATCGGCCGGAATTGCGTGATCGAAGACGGGGCCGAGCTCAGAGACTGTGTCCTGTGGGACAACGTCTTCGTCAAGGCCGGGGCCAAACTCGAAGGGGCCGTCGTTGGCAGCAACGTGAGGATCGGCAAGGGAGCAACCCTCAAGCCCGGCACGGTCATCGGCGATCATTCAACGGTCGGCGAGCAGGCGCAACTGAACACAGATGTCAAAGTATGGCCCAACAAAATCATTGAAGCGGGTTCTATCGTCAACGGCAACCTGATCTGGGGGGAAGTCTGGCGCAAGAGCCTCTTCGAAGGAGCGCTGGTCAAGGGATTAACCAATATCGAGCTAACCCCGGAGTTTGCCGCCAAACTCGGTGCGGCCTACGGCTCGACCCTGCCGAAAGGGGCCTACGTCTTAACCGGCCGTGATGCGTTTCGTGCATCGCGTATGCTCAAACGCAGCTTCGTGGGCGGCCTGCTCTCAGCCGGGATCAATGTCCGCGACGTCAAACGCCTGCCGCTGCCGGTATTGCGCTACAAGCTGACCACCTTTGGCGAGGTCGGCGGGGTTCATTTCCGTCAGTCGGATCGCGACGCCTCGGTGACCGAGATCGTCTTTTTCGATGAGCAGGGTCACGAAATTTCCTCAAACAGTGCCAAGGCCATCGAACGGATATTCTTCAAGGAAAATTTCCGCCGGGTCCACTTCGCCGAGCCGGGCGCAATCTCTGACTTACCGAACATTGCGGATTACTACCGTGAAGGTTTTCTGCGCGCCCTCGACAAAAAGCAGATCTACGCCAGTCGCCCACGAGTCGTGATCGACCTGAATCATGCCCCGGCGGCGGACATACTTCCGAGTATTCTTAACGAACTCGGCTGCGAGGTGATCGAACTCAATTCACATGTCGACGAAACCCTGACACCGCAGACAGCCGATGAAATCGAAGCAAGACTCGATCAACTCGGCAGGATCATTGTCAGCCTGCAGGCGACGGCCGGGTTCATGGTGGGCCCCTCGGGTGAAAAAACAATCTACCTTGACGACAAGGGTGTGCCTCTCAGTGAAATTGAGACCATCGCCCTGTTTACCGTTCTCGAAGATCCTAAAAAGTCCGAACAGATCGTATTACCGATTACGGCACCGGAGAGCATCGAACGGATGGCGACCGAACGAGGGATGAAAACCAGGTGGACCAAGGGGGACGGACGCTCTATAGGCCTTGCCGCCCAGGAGAAGAAGACCCTCATGGCTGCCGATATGGAGCGCCGGCTGATCTTTCCGCGCTTCCATCCGCACTTTGATGGGATGTTCAGCATTGCCCGACTACTCGAACTGCTCGGCAAGCAGGAGTGCAGTATCAGTGATGTCTGCAGCAAGATAAAGTTCGATTACTATCTCAGCCTACAGCTGCCCTGTGGCTGGGAACAGAAGGGAGGGGTCATGCGGCTGATGAACGAAGCATCTATCGATCTGCAGACCACCTTCATCGATGGGGTCAAGGTTAACCTGAAACAGGGCTGGGTGCTTGTTGTGCCCGACCCCTATCGCCCGTTGGTCCATCTGCGCAGCGAGGCCAAAACCCAGTTGCTGGCCCAAAATCTGCTCAACGAATATCGCACCAAGGTAGAAAAGTGGCAGAAGGAGTTACAGGGGAAATGAGAAGGAGCCGGCTGAAGATTGCCATCCTCTGGCATATGCATCAGCCAGACTACCGTGATCCGACGAGCGGCCGCACCCTGCTCCCCTGGACCTGGCTTCATGCGGTCAAGGATTACGGCGAAATGCTCGAGACGGTCGCCGAGTGCCAGGCACCGGTTACAATCAACCTGGTTCCGACCCTGCTCGAACAGCTCGATCGCTATCGCCGCGGTGAAGACGCTGATAGCTGGCTCGAATTGGTGCGTAAAAAAACCGAAGACCTGAACTCCGCAGAGCGGGTTTTCCTGCTCGAACACTTCTTCTCCGTCAACGACCAGCGCCATCTGTTCCCCCATCCGCGCTATTACCAGTTACGCCAGAAGAGGGGGCTCGACCCGATCGCAACGGCTCCGGCCTTTTCATTTCAGGAATTGCGCGACCTGCAGGTCTGGTTCCTGCTGAGCTGGACAGGCTATCATCTGCGCAAGAGGGAGCCGCTCCTGCCAGAGCTATTACGCCGTGGTGGAAGCTTCAGCGAAGAAGAGAAGATCCAACTCCTCTGCATCTGTGACACCGAGGTCGCGCGGATCATCACCCGCCATGCCGAACTTGAAGCCGCCGGGCAGATCGAAATCTCCCTGACGCCCTATGCACACCCGATTCTGCCCCTGCTCTGTGAATTGCGCCGCGCCGGTGAGCCGAGTCCGGGGCTCTCCTTGCCATTGACCGACTTTCAACACCCCGAAGATGCCAGGCTGCAGGTGCGCGAAGGATTGCGGACCGGCGAACTGCTGTTGGGAGCGCGAAAAAGAGGCATCTGGCCAGCCGAGGGCGCGGTCAGTGAAGAGGCGATCCAACTCCTGAGCGAAGAGGAGGTTCTCTGGGCAGCAAGCGATGAGGGAATTCTTGCGCGTAGCCTTCCTGATGGCTTAAAAAACCGCCGCGACCTCTACCGGGTCTACAGTTATGCGGGCCTGCCACTGGTCTTTCGTGATCGTGAGATCTCAGACCGGATCGGTTTTCTCTATGCCGACTGGACTGCTGAAGATGCGGTCACAGATATTGTCGAACGCTTAAAGAAGATCGCCAGCCAAGCCCCCGATGGGGTGGTATCGATCATCCTCGATGGCGAAAACTGCTGGGAGCGTTATGTCGACAACGGTTACCCCTTTTTGCAGCTGCTTTACCGCAGTTTGCTCGACGAACCGGACTTTGAGCTCTGCACCGTTGGACAGGCGGTGGCCACCAGCACCCCGCAAAAGCTTGAAAAACTGGCCGCTGGCTCCTGGATCCGCTCCGACTTCACGACCTGGATCGGCCATCCGGAGGAGAATCACGCCTGGGAACTGCTTGCTGCGGCCCGGCGTGACTGCGTGACCGATCAGGTTAAACAGTCCCTCGAAACATCCAGCCAGCCACCAGACGAGCAGCTCCGTGAACTGCTGCGGGCCGAAGGGAGCGACTGGTTCTGGTGGTATGGCGACGAACATCAGACAGCCCAGGCCGACATCTTTGATCGGCTCTTCCGCAGCCACCTTGAGGGCCTGTACCACCTCAGTGGACTCCCCTCTCCGGCTAGTCTACAGCAGCCGATCAAACCGCGACACAAGCAGGCGACAAGCTGTGAACCACGGGAACTCTTTACTCCGCAGATCGATGGCCGCCTCAACGATTATTTTGAGTGGCTGGCTGCCGGAGAGATCGATCTGGCTGCCGCAGGCGCCATGCATACGGCCCAAAAGGGCCCCGAAAAACTCTACTTCGGTTACGACAACCAGGCTCTCTATCTGCGGCTGGATGAGGCGAGCCTGCTTAAGCAACTCTGTGGCAAAGCGGGTGTGTTCGAAATCTATATCCATGGTCGCCGAAACCTGTGTCTGCGCTGGCATCCACACAGCAACCTGCTCGAACTTCTGGCCGAGGGCAAAGCGATCGGCCAAGGCACCGCGGCGTGTAATTCTATCCTTGAACTCTCAGTCCCCTTGAAGCTATTAAAGCTCGAAGAGAATAAGGAATTACGTCTCTTCTGCTGCTGCGTCAAGGACGGCCGCCCAAGCGGACGCTGGCCGGGCGAGGGGGATGCCCCATTGATTTTCCGTGGCGCTCTCCTCAACGAAGAGAACTGGACGATCTGACCCTGTCAAGCCTGCCAACAAGCTCTAGGGGCAGAGAAAGGTTTACAAAGTGTCTGAACTGCGATGGGATCCACTCAAAGCGAACTGGACAATTATTACTGAAGGACGGGGCCGCAGACCACAGGATTTTCTTGCGCCGCGCCAAAGGCTGGCCGTCACTGCCTGCCCCTTCTGCTATGGCAAGGAACAAAAAACACCACCAGAAATCTACGCCCTGCGCCGCGACGGAAGTTCATCCAATCAGCCGGGCTGGCAGGTGCGGGTCATCCCCAACAAGTTCCCGGCCCTGCAGATCGAGGGCGAGCTCGACAGTCGGGCTCAGGGTCTTTACGATCGGATGAACGGCATCGGCGCTCATGAAATCATTATTGAGCACCCCGATCACGAACGCGACATGGCGGACCTTAACGGTGTCGAGATCGCCGAGGTGCTGAAAGCCTTTCGCGTACGGATGATCGACCTGCGTAATGATATCCGTTTCCGTTATCTGTTCATCTTTAAGAATCATGGTATTGGAGCGGCAGTCAACGTGCCTCATTCCCACTCGCAATTGATCGCCGTCCCCCTGATCCCACCGATGATCACAACCGAACTGGAGATCTGCCGCGACTACTACCAACGTAAAGAGCGTTGCCTGGTCTGCGATCTGATACGCCAGGAACGGGAAGAAAAAACCCGGGTAGTGCGTGACGATGGCAATATTCTAGTCTATGCGCCCTACGCCTCCAGTTTCCCCTTTCAACTCTTCATCGCCCCTCTGCAGCACGCTCATGACTTCACATCGCAGACCGATCAGCAACTTTTGGCGCTGGGGGATGCCCTGAGCGACACCCTGAAAAGGCTGCGTGCAGTACTGCGTGATCCACCCTACAGTTTCATCCTGCATACGGCCCCGCCAATGCACATGCGCAAAGGGCGCCCCGGCTACTGGGGTTCACTCCCCTTCGACTATCACTGGCATATTGAATTGGTTCCCAAACTGACAAAAGTGGCGGGTTTTGAATGGGGTACGGGTTTCCATATGAACTCGACCCCCCCCGAGGAAGCCGCCGAATTCTTACGCAATGCCGATATTGGAATGATACGCTAACGTGGATAATATGCCTCTGATCCTACGGGAACAACTCTACCCCCTCGGCTTTCAGTGCGGGAACGATAGCTGGATGCGCCTGGAGCTGAACGATGCTCTGCACGTGCCGGACGCTCAAAAACTCTTCTACCTCCGACAGCTGACTGCGGAAGAACTGCGCCGCAAAACCGAGGCACCGCTGAGTGCTGGCGAGCTTCAACTCTGGGGAGCCCTCAACCGCATCCTTCAGCTTCTCGGCAGAAACTACCTTGAACAACATCGACGCGATCTTCCTCTGCCCCTGCAAAGCTCGCTGCACTGCTTATTACAAGACTTGCTGCAATGCTTCCCGATCGCACCAGGCAAAAGCGCAGAGACCGCTATGCAACTTGCGGCTGGCCAGCCAGCATCTATCGATTTCTTCATTGTCGAACTCTGCCTGCTGAGCTTGCAATCTGCCAACCATGCCCTGCGCGATGGGCGCACGCTTTTCAACCCTGAACTGGACGAACTTCGCAATAAGCATCCCTTCGATCAGTTGCTCTTGCAGATCGGCCAGCACCCCCCTTCGGCCTCTTCAGAGTTTGGGACCAGGACGTTGCTCGATCTGCTAAAAGAACCGCTGGCCGCGGCGCCTGACAATCTCGAAGGTCAGTTGGCCTTTCTGCGCCAGAGCTGGGGCGATATTCTCCCGGCGGACCTCCTGGCGCAAATCGATACGGCGCTCGCCCTGCACCATGATGAGCTCCGCCAGCGTGGACCGGTTGGCGGCCTCACTCCGGATATCCTGGGCTTCTCTGCCGCCGGCGAAGTAGCCAATTTTACCCCAGATCGCGACTGGATGCCGCGCACCGTCCTGCTGGCGAAGGCCGTCTTTGTCTGGCTGCATCAACTCTCCGAGCGCTATAGCCGTGAGATACAGCGCCTCGATCAAATCCCGGATGAAGAACTCGATGACCTCCGTGATTTTGGGTTCAGCGGGCTCTGGCTTATCGGCATCTGGCAACGCTCCGAGGCATCGCGTCGGATCAAACACCTGCATGGCAAACATCATGTCTCGGCCTCGGCCTATGCCATTCACGACTATCGGATTGCCGATGAACTGGGGGGGGATGCCGCCCTCGAAAATCTCAAACAACGCTGCCTGCAACGTGGCATCCACCTGGCCTGCGATGTAGTAACCAACCATACCGGAATCGACAGTCAATGGGTGCGCCAGCACCCCGACTGGTTCATTCAGGCGACAAACCCGCCCTACCCCGGCTATCGCTTCACCGGCAGCGACCTGAGTGGAGAAGATCGTCTGTGCATCCAGATCGAGGACGGATACTACAATCACAGTGAAGCGGCTGTCGTCTTCTGCCGCCGCGATCTTCATTCGGGTGAGGTGCGCTACATCTACCATGGCAATGACGGAACCCATCTGCCATGGAACGACACGGCACAGCTCAACTTCTTACTGCCTGAGGTCCGTGAAGCGATGATCGGGGTCATTCTCGAATCGGCCAAACAGTTCGGAATCATCCGCTTCGACGCGGCAATGACATTGGCCAAAAAACACTTCCAACGCCTCTGGTACCCTCAACCTGACGGCGGCGAGGGGATCCCCTCTCGCAGCAGCTGGGCCATGAGTGACGACGAGTTCAACCGGCATTTCCCCGTCGAATTCTGGCGCGAAGTCGTCGAGCGGATCAAGGCCGAACAGCCCGACACCCTGCTGGTCGCCGAGGCCTTCTGGCTGATGGAAGGCTATTTTGTGCGCACCCTCGGCATGCACCGGGTTTATAACAGCGCCTTTATGAACATGCTGAAACGCGAAGACAATGCCCTGTACCGCAAGACCTTAAGTGAGATCCTCGCCTTCGATCCGGCTATTCTGCAACGTTTCGTCAACTTCATGAGCAACCCCGATGAAGAGACCGCCATTGAACAGTTTGGGAATAGCGAAAAATACTTCTGTGTCGCCACCCTGCTCTGCAGCATGCCTGGCCTGCCGCTGTTTGCTCACGGCCAACTCGAGGGACTGCGTGAAAAATACGGCATGGAGTTCAGCAGGCCGGAGTGGCAAGAAAAAATAGATCAGCGCCTGCTCAATGAACACCGCCAAAAGATTGCCCCGCTGTTACAGAAACGTCCGCTCTTCAGTGGCGCAAAAAATTTTCAGCTGTATGATTTCGTTTCGGAACAGGGCATTGCAGAAGAGGTCTTCGCCTACAGCAACGCAACTGATGGCCAAAGGGTCCTGGTGCTATGTAACAACAGTTCGCACCTGATTCGCGGTTTTGTCGGCCCTGCAGTCAACTCGAAAACCGAGAATAAATCGTTGCGGGATGCGCTGCAACTCAAGCCAGAGTCCGGCTTCTTTTGCTGTCGCAGCCTCAATAATTCGCTGGAATATCTACGACCGGCAACGGAGCGATTCTACTTTGAACTGCCGCCTTACGCCCACATCGTTCTGGATAGTTTTCAGCATCAGTCCGATGATCAGGGTCATTGGGCACGACTCTATCAACAGCTGGGTCTGCAGGGAGCGAACGATCTCGCCGCACGCGCGCTGATCCTCGACATCAACCCGCTGCTCAGTCAGTTGATGGAATGGCTGAATATCCAAAACCCCTCCGCGGTTGTGGGTGGTCCAGGCTTCAGTGAGCAACTTGAATCCCTGCGGGCTGAGACCCCAGACATAGGTCTGACCGATGAGCAACTGCTGCACAAAGTCGCTTCGGTCTGGTTCGCCGCCCCACTGCAGATATGCGCCGCGGCGCCAGCTATCATCTGCGCGGCGGTATCAGACGACCTCCATCCCGAAATAATTTTAAAACAGTTATTTGACGATACCTATCTTGACAACATCATCCCTCTCCACGAGTTTGATGGAAAAACCTGGTTCAAACAGGAAGATCTGGTAAATTTAATCCTGTTGATCCTGCTCCAAACAATCAATTCCCATAAGGCAAAAGAGAATGATATCGGTAAATTATCGTCCAAAACCGAGAATGCTATAATTAATTACCGCGCAATTCTGCAGCTGGCTGAAAAATCGTCGTATCTGCTGGATGACTTTTTCCAAGGGCTTCTCTCAGAAGACCTGCCCATAGGCCAAGCACTCCCAACAGACTCGACAGGCAGAGGGCCCAGTTTAATGAAAATCCTCTTTGTTGCCTCAGAGGCTACCCCCTTTGCCAAAACCGGTGGTCTGGCCGATGTGGCCGGATCACTGCCGCGCGCCCTACGTCAACTGGGCCATGATGTACGCGTAATCATGCCCTGCTACCGCTCGGCTCAGCGCAATGGTTTCTCCCTGGCCAAGGGTCACAAAGCAATTGAGGTGAACATTGGCGGTGAGACGATCCACGCCAGCCTACGCCAGGCGATTTGGGAAGGCGTCCCCTACCACTTCATCGACGCCCCTGAGTATTTTGATCGGGAATATCTGTATGGAACCCCCGATGGCGACTATCAGGATAATGCCCGGCGCTTCACCTTCTTCAGCCGTGCGGTACTTGAATATCTAGTGCGGGCCGATTTCCGCCCCGACATCCTGCACCTGCATGACTGGCAGACCTCGCTCATTCCGGCCCTGTTGAAAACCGAACACGCGGCAGACCCCTTCTTTGCTGCGACCTCGACTCTCCTGACGATCCACAATCTGGGGTATCAGGGAATCTTCCCCCTGAGCAAGGTCGAGAAACTCGGACTGCCTCCAGAATTCACCAGCACCCAGCATCTGGAATATTTTGGAAACATCAGCTTCCTCAAGGGGGGGATCGTCCACGCCGATCTGATCAATACCGTCTCAGAGACCTATTGCCAGGAGATTCAGCAGGTTGAGCAGGGTCACGGATTCGATGGGCTGTTACGCAGTCGCAGTCGTGACCTCTATGGGATTGTAAACGGTATCAATGAGAAGAGTTGGGACCCGGCCCTCGACCCGGCCCTGCACAAACCCTTCAGCAGTGCCAACCTCAAGGGTAAACGCAGTTGCAAACGAGCGCTGCAGAAAGAGTTGGGCCTGGCAGAACGCCATGATCTGCCACTCATAGCGGTCGTTAGCCGCCTTGATCGTCAGAAGGGGATCGACCTGATCGAAAAGATCTGGCCCCAGCTCATGCAACGCGAGCTGCAATTCGTGCTGCTCGGCAGCGGGAATAAAGAGCAGATGGCCTTCTGGCAGGCACGCCAGGAGGAGAATACCGACAAATTTTCCATCGGCCTGCAGTTCGACGAAAATCTCTCACGCCGGATCTATTCTGCCGCCGATTGCTTACTGGTCCCGAGTCGCTATGAACCCTGCGGCCTGACCCAGATGATCGCATTGCGTTACGGCGCGCTGCCGATTGTGCGCCAGACCGGCGGGCTGGCAGACACCGTCAGTGACCTGCAGCAGAATAGCAAGACCGGCAATGGCTTTGTCTTTGATGATGCAACCCCGGAAGCACTGCTTGAATCTATCGACAGGGCTCTCGAGCTCTATCCACAACGCACCCGCTGGCTGTCATTGGTAAAGAAAGGGATGAACATAGATTTCAGCTGGACAGGTTCGGCGCTGCGCTATGAAGAACTATACCGACTGGCCATGGCGAAACGACGCACTAGTTACTAACATTCCCACATAAACCAGCCTATATTCTATCGAGATACTCCTGCCATTCGAGGGGCAATAGGTCGCGTTTCTTATTGTTGCACTCCTTACAGGCGGGCACGCAGTTCCCCTTGCTGCTCCGCCCACCGCGCGCCAGGGGGACAATGTGATCCAGGGTCAACGCCTTGGCAGCGAACCGCTCTCCACAATAGTGACAGTCCCCTCGAGCGATGCGGTTCTGCCACCAGCCCTGCTTGCGCAAGAGGCGCGCCTTTTCGCGTTCACGGCGGATCTGTTCATCGGTCACTTCTGTAAAAAAATCCATTCACTCTTCTCCAAGCCAGGGGATCAAACGCTAAAACTCAGATCTACCAGCGATAAAACGGTAAGAACCTCATTGATCCCGGAAGAACCGGAATGACAGCTGCTTGTGTGAGCAAACAGCTATCACCAGCGAGGTGAAATAATTATGGCACAAGACGTTCTACCAATTCCAGTACCAAGGCCGCCACCATCGCGCAGGCCCGACAACTTCATTGCAGGATTGCCCGCTTATCTCGATTTTGTGCAAGTGATCGGGTTGCGTGATCCCCCCTGTCATCAGCTTAAGCGGGGCTGAAGCGAACATCAGATCGTCATGACTCTGATGCTGCTGCAGACTCGCGAACGTATTTTACCAATAGCCGCAAAAGATCCAGCTACGGCTTGTTGCCAGAGATAATGCGCCACAGGTAAGCCACAACCCGACCCCCATAAATACGACGAGAGAGGCCTACATGAAACCATTTGATCTTTGCGAATTCCGTCTAGGTCGGCGGAATTGTAGGAGAAAATCGTAGCGGGCCGATGGAATAAGCTCGCCGTTCTTTATCGATAAAGTGCCGGTGGCTCCGGGGAGGCATTTAACGCTTAAATTTTAAGCGTAAAAACGCTATAGTCTGCGGCTTAATGGAGGCAGGTGTTAATGGAGGCAGGTTAGTTCTGCCCCCCTTATCATGTCAAAATGCAGGTTCTCAGGAATAAGAAATGGAAGTACTCAGTGCTCAAAAAGCCGGTTTTTGCATGGGCGTCGACCTGGCGCTCCGCAAGCTCAATGACCTTATTCAGGCGACTGAAGAGAAGGAGATCTTTATCCTTGGGTCGATCATCCACAACCCCCAGGTCGTCAGGGAATATGCCGAAAAAGGTGTGATCACGGTGCGCTCCCCCGACGAGGTGCCGACGGGATCGACGGTGGTGATTCGTGCACACGGTATCGCGAAAGAGATCCGGCAGGAATTGAGCGCTCGCGGGGTTCATATCACCGATGCAACCTGCCCGAAAGTTGCGGCAGCCTGCCTGCTCATCGAAAGGCACACGGCCGATGGCCGAACCCTGCTGCTCTACGGGGAAGAAGCGCATCCCGAGGTGAAGGGCCTGCTCAGCTATGCCGCGGGAGAGGTGGTGCTCTTCGATTCGCAGGACGGATGTGAGAAGCTGAAGCTCGACGCGAGCAAAAAATACTGCCTGGCAGCCCAGACCACCCAGGACAAGGAAATCTTTAATTCCATTAGCCGGTACCTGCAACATAACAAGGAACTGGACATAACTATTTTGCAAACAATTTGTGCTGCGACCAGACAGCGTCAGGACGAGGCGCTCCGCATTGCCGACAAGGTCGATTTCGTCGTCGTCGCCGGCGGTTACGAAAGCAGCAACACGCGGCGTCTGGCCCAGGTTGTCAGGGCGCATGGGGCCAAGGCCCACCATGTCGAGACGGCCGACGATCTGCCCCTCGAAGAGTTGAGGCAGTATCCGATAATCGGGCTGACCGCCGGAGCCTCTACCCCGAAAAAAATCGTCGATGAAATCAAACGGGTCTTGAGCGCTCTTCAGGAGAAGGACTGTTGAAACGTTTCGAACATATCAAGCGGCCGGCGATCGGATTATTCCAGCCTGCAGCATCGAAGGGCCAGCCTTCCGGGTTAAACGGCCTGGAGGCGCTGCGCCGGATCGATCAGCCCCTGTTTCTCGCAAGGCATGATGATGCGGTTGTCATTCAGGCTGGAATGAATTTCTCGGCAGCTGAACCTCCCGGCGCGGTGCGGCCTTTCGAAGGGATTGTCGCGCCATGCCTGCTGGAGCGCCTGGGGGATCCGAGTTTTTGCCGCGATCACGGTATTCGCTATCCTCTGGTCGGCGGATCGATGGCCAAGGGCATCAGTTCCGTCGCATTGGCCAGGGCTCTCGGCAATGAGGGGATGCTCGGCTTCTTCGGTGCGGCCGGTTTGTTGCCTCGAGATGTTGAAACGGCGATTGACCAGTTCGAGACCGATGGCGGAAACTACGCCTATGGTTTCAACCTGATCCACAGCCCGAACGAGCCGCAGCTTGAAAACACCCTGGTCGATCTCTACCTGCGACGCGGGATTCGCCTGGTTGAAGCCTCGGCATTCCTGGCATTGACCCTGCCGCTGGTGCGCTATCGGACTCATGGCATTCATCGCGACGAGAACGATCAGATTGTGACTCCCAACCAGATTATGGCCAAGGTCTCCCGCGAAGAGGTTGCGGCCAAGTTTTTCGCCCCCCCGCCTGAAAAGTTCCTGCAGCAACTGGTGGCCGCGGGCGATCTCAGCGAGGCCCAGGCCGAATTGGCGCTGCAGATCCCCATGGCCCAGGACCTGACGGTGGAAGCCGATTCCGGCGGCCACACCGACAACCGTCCGGCCCTCGCCCTGTTCCCCACGATTGCCGCCTTAAGGGATCGACTGCAGCAGCAATACCGCTATACCAAGGCCCTCAGGGTCGGCCTCGGAGGCGGGATAGCCACCCCTACTTCCGCAGCGGCGGCCTTCGCGCTGGGTGCCGCCTATCTGGTGACTGGTACGGTCAACCAAGCCTGTGTCGAATCGGGGACCTGTGACGAGGTTCGTCAGATGCTGGCTGAAACCCGGCAGGCCGACATCACCATGGCTCCATCCGGAGATATGTTCGAGATGGGGGTCAAGGTCCAGGTGCTGAAACGGGGCACCATGTTCTCCATGCGGGCGGCCAAGCTGTACGAACTCTATCGGGCCCACAGCAGCATCGAAGATCTGCCTGTCCAGGAGCGGCAGAAGCTGGAAAAGACCCTGTTTCGAAAAGATCTCGATCAGGTCTGGCAGGAGACGCGCAGCTTTTTTCTGCAGCGCGACCCGCGCCAACTGGCCAAGGCCGAAGCTGATCCCAAATACAAGATGGCGCTGGTCTTTCGCTGGTACCTCGGCCAATCACCGGTCTGGGCCAATCGCGGCGAATCGGATCGAAAACTCGACTATCAGGTCTGGTGCGGCCCGTCGATGGGAGCCTTCAACGAATGGGTCAAAGACTCTTGTCTGGATGCCCCCGAACAACGCAGGATTGCAACTGTCGCATGGAACATTCTCTTTGGTGCGGCCGTTTTGATACGGGCCAACCAACTTAAAATCCAGGGGGGTCGCCTCGACGACGAGGCCGCACTTACGACCCCGCTTGAAATCGAACAGATTAAGGAGTTTCTCAGTTGAAGAATAACGGCGGAGAACAGAACCAGCAGGCAGCGGCAACGACACCTCTGGCCATTGTCGGGATCGGCTGCCTGTTTCCTCAGGCAGCCGATAATGGCACTTTCTGGACCAACATCAAGAATGGTGTCGATGCGATCACCGAGGTTCCGGAGACCCACTGGCGGTCCGATGATTATTTCGATCCGGACCCCAAGGCTCCCGACAAGGTTTACGCCAAGCATGGTGGCTTTCTTTCTCCCGTCGATTTCAACCCGATGGAATACGGCATACTGCCCAATGCCCTGGAGGCGATCGACACCTCACAGCTGCTGGGTCTGGTGGCCGTCGATCAGGCGCTCAAGGATGCCGGTTACACCGACGCGAAAGAATTCGATCGCGACCGGGTGAGCGTCATTCTCGGTATTACCGGCACCCTGGAACTGGTGGTGCCCTTAGGCGCCCGTCTGGGTCATCCCCGCTGGCGCGAGGCCTTGAAAGATGCCGGCATCGCCGATGCCATCGCCGAGGATGTCATGCAGCGCATCAGTGATACCTATGTGCCCTGGCAGGAGAACTCTTTCCCCGGCCTGCTCGGCAATGTGGTTGCCGGTCGGATCAGCAAGCATTTTGATTTCGGCGGCACCAACTGTGTGGTCGACGCCGCCTGCGGCAGCTCCCTGAGCGCGCTCAATCTGGCCGCCCTGGAACTCGCCGCCGGCAAGTCCGACATGGTGATCACCGGTGGCATCGACACCTTCAACGACATCTTCATGTACACCTGCTTCAGCAAGACGCCGGCACTCTCTCCCTCCGGTCACGCCAAATCGTTTGACGCCGATGCCGATGGTACCACCCTGGGTGAAGGCCTGGGCATCGTTGTCATCAAGCGTCTGGCCGATGCCGAACGCGACGGCGATAAAATCTACGCGGTCATCAAGGGGATCGGTTCGTCGAGCGACGGTCGCGGCGCAGCGATCTACGAGCCGAGTGCTGCCGGTCAGCAGAAGGCCTTGCGGCGGGCCTACGCGCAGGGCGGGGTTGATCCGCAGACCATTGAACTGATCGAGGCCCACGGCACCGGCACCAGGGTCGGTGACGCCGTCGAGGTGACTGCCTTAAAGGCCGTATTCGGTGAGGCCGATAGCCCCTGGTGCGCCATAGGTTCGATCAAATCCCAGATCGGCCACACCAAGGCCGCGGCCGGTTCTGCCGGTCTGATCAAGGCGGCGATGGCACTCTACAACAAGACCCTGCCGCCGACGATCAAGGTTAAGCAACCGCAGGACGCCGTAACCTCGGCGGACTCAGCCTTCTATATCAACACCGAAGCACGACCATGGATTCCCCGCGGCGATCATCCGCGCCGGGCCGGTATCAGTGCGCTCGGTTTCGGTGGCAGCAACTTCCACTGTCTGCTCGAGGAACATCAGTCGCGCAAGACGGCGGCCGACTGGCAGGGAGACGTGCAGATTGTCGCCTTCAGCGCCGCCGAGGAGGCGGGTCTTAAAACGGCGCTGCAGAATTTCCCCGCAACCGGCTCCTGGCATGATCTCCGTCTCGCGGCCGCTCAAAGCCGGAGCGATTTTGATGTGCAGCATGCCTGTCGCCTGGTGCTGGTGCTGGACAAAGCGAAGTCCAATACCGCCGCCCTGGTGCAGACGGCCCTGAGCATGCTGGCCAACAAGCCAGGCCAGAACTCCTGGAGCACTCCGGACGGGACCTTCTTCGTCAAGGGTGAAGCAGGCGGCAGCCTGGCGATGCTCTTCCCCGGTCAGGGCGCCCAGTACGCGGGGATGCTCAAGGATCTGGCGCTCCAGTTCCCGCAGTTTCTCGAAGTGCTTAAGATGGCCGATCGGGCCTTTGTTGCCAACACTGGCGGCGAACAGGGCCGGCTGGTCGAATTCGTCTATCCCAGGACCAGCTTTGATCAGGCGGGCAGGGATCGGGACGAGGCCAACCTCCAGGCAACCCAAGTCGCTCAGCCCGCCCTCGGCGCTGTCAGTCTGGGAGCATGTGAGCTGCTCGCCGGCTTCAATGTGACTGCCGCAGCCTATGCCGGTCACAGCTATGGCGAACTGACCGCGCTCTGTGCCGGCGGTTACTTTGATAGCGACACCCTGCATGCGCTGTCGCGCCTGCGCGGCGAACTGATGGCAGCCGGTGAAGGCGATCGCGGCTCGATGCTGGCGGTCTCCGCGCCGCTTGAGCGGGTGGAGAGCTTCCTCAAGGATTCCGGCCTGAAGCTGGTGCTGGCCAACCGCAATACCCCCGAGCAGGGCGTTCTTTCCGGCGCCACGGCCGAGATTGAGAAAGCGGCGACGCTGCTCAGTGAACAGGGGATGCGTTACAAGCAACTCGCGGTGGCCGCAGCCTTCCACAGTGAACTGGTGGCGGATGCCAGTGGACCCTTCGGTGAGCGCCTGCAGACGATTGAATTCACGAAACCGACCGCCAGCGTCTTTGCCAACACCAGCGGCGCATCCTATCCCGAGTCCGCCCAGAAAGCCCGTGAGATTCTCGCCGCGCAACTGGCCCTACCGGTCAACTTTGTGGCCGAGATCGAGGCGATGTACGCCGCCGGGATGCGCACCTTCCTCGAGGTCGGCCCCGGTGCCCGCCTGACCGGAATGGTCAAGGCGATCCTCGGCGAGCGTGAGCACCAGGCGCTGGCGCTTGATGCCTCCAACGGCAAGCGTTCGGGCATCAATGATCTGGCCCGCGCCCTGGCACAGTTGACGGTCCTCGGCCACCCGGTCGATCTGACCCGCTGGGATGAGGGCTATGCCGCCACACTTAAATCGACGCAGTCCAAGAAACCGGGCATGAGGATCCCCTTGACCGGCGCCAACTATTTCAAGGCGCCCAAGAAACGTCCGCCGGTGAAAGTTCAGCCGGCAGCGGCGTCGGCAACAATGTCGGCTGCCGTCACAACCGCGGCAAGCGGGACAACTCCGCAACCGCCGGTGTCACAAAGGATGGGAGCGATGACAGATCGGAGCGCAGCGCCGACAACCGTTCCATATACGGCCAACCTGCGCGATGCCTTGCAGCTCACCCGGCAGAGCATGCAGGCCCTGCAGAATCTGCAGGAGCAGACCTCACGTCTGCATCAGCAGTTCCTCGAGGGTCAGGCGTCGGCCACAATCTCCTTCACCAATCTGGTCGAGCAGCAGAACCGCCTGCTGCAGGGTCAACCGCCGGGTCCCGTTGCCGCAGCGCCTTTTCAATCGCCGATTTCGCAGAGACCGCCAGCCGTTGCGCCGAGTCAACCGGTGCAGGCTGCTGTAGCGGAGGTCTCAGCCCCGGCGACGCCGTCCGCAGCCGCTTCAACCCATGTCGTTGACAGCACTGTTGTTTCAAATACCCTGCTCGCAGTCATCGCCGAGAAGACCGGCTACCCAGAGGAGATGCTCGAGCTGGAGATGACCCTCGACGCCGATCTCGGCATCGACTCGATCAAGCGGGTCGAGATCCTCTCCGCCCTGCAGGAGAGACTGCCCGAAGCACCGGCAGTCAAGCCGGAAGATCTCGGCACGCTGCAGACCCTCGGTCAGATCATCGACCATCTGAGTGCCGGCATGACCTCTGTGCCCCTTGCAGAGACCGCTGCTCAGGTCGGGACCCCAGCGGTTGACGGCAACCGGGTCTCAACTGTGCTGCTCGAGGTGATTGCCGAGAAGACCGGCTATCCGATGGAGATGCTCGAGCTGGAGATGGCGCTCGATACCGATCTCGGTATCGATTCGATCAAGCGGGTCGAAATTTTATCCGCCCTGCAGGAAAAACTGCCTGAGGCACCGGCGGTCAAGCCGGAAGACCTGGGTGTGCTACAGACTCTCGGCCAGATCGTCGAGTACCTGAGTGCCGGGATGGCCTCTGCGCCCCTTGCGTCGCCCTCTGCTCAGGTCACGACCCCAACGATCAACAGCGACCAGGTCGCAACCGTTCTGCTTGAAGTGATCGCCGAGAAGACCGGCTATCCGATGGAGATGCTTGAGCTGGAGATGGCTCTCGACACCGATCTCGGTATCGACTCGATCAAGCGGGTCGAGATCCTCTCCGCCTTGCAAGAGAAACTGCCTGAAGCGCCGGCGGTCAAGCCGGAGGATCTGGGCGTATTGCAGACTCTGGGTCAGATCGTCGACCACCTTGCCGCTGCCGGGAGCAAGGCGCCGGTATCGGCGACCCCGCCGACAGCAGCCAGTTCCATCGATAAGGATGCCGTGGCGACCTGCTTGCTCGAGGTGATTGCCGATAAGACCGGCTATCCGATGGAGATGCTGGAACTGGAGATGGCCCTCGACACCGATCTCGGTATCGATTCGATCAAGCGGGTCGAGATCCTCTCCGCCCTGCAGGACAAGCTGCCGGGGGCACCGGCGATCAAGCCTGAACATCTCGGCACGCTGCAGACCGTCGGCCAGATTGTCGATTTTCTGGCGAGCGTTTCCGGTGCCGCTGAAGCTGCGGAAAAGGCCGAAACTCCCTTCGAACTGCCATCGGTGGGCAGCGCTGTCGAGCGTAAGGTTCTTAAGGCGGTTCCACTCCAAGGTGAAAAGGACCCTGCTTCACTCAAGCTGCCGCAGGGTTCGGTGATCTGGGTCAGCGATGATGGCTCGGCCCTGCCGTCGGCCGTCGGCCGACAGCTGGCGCTACGCGAGCTGTCGGCCGAGAAAATCGATCTGAACCGGCTCAATGGACTGACACCACCGGCGGAATTAGCCGGGCTGATTATCCTGGCTCCGCAGGCGGGGGTTGACGATCTCTGCCTGCAAAACTCCTTCCGTCTCATGCAATTGGCGGAACCGGCTTTAAATAGCGCAGGACAAAAAAGTGGTGCAGTCCTGGCGACGGTATCGCGCCTGAACGGTCGCTTCGGCTTGCCGGTCGGCGGGCCGCTCAAGGATGCCCTCTCGGGTGGCTTGGCCGGGATGGCCAAGACCGCCGGGCACGAATGGTCTGAAGTTGCCTGCAAGGCCTATGATCTCTCCGCCGATATGGATGACGCGGACAAGGCGGCTGAAATGCTGGTGGCCGAACTGCTGGTCGATGGTGAGCAGGAGATCGGTTTCTCGAACGAGGGGCTGTTTAGCCTCAAACTGGTTGATGAATCCCTGGCCACTGAACCCCTTAGATCGCCGGTCAGCTATGGCGATGTGGTGGTGGTCAGCGGTGGTGCCCGCGGGGTAACGGCCGAAGTGGCAATTGCCCTGGCGGCTTCCAGTCAAGCGACCCTGTTGCTGCTCGGCCGCAGCGCTGCGCCGCAGGCGGAACCGGCCTGGCTCGATGGCTTGGCCGCTGAGGCCGAGATCAAAAAGGCGCTGAGCGCCCATGCCGATGTTCCACTCAAACCGAGAGAGATCGGTCAGAAGTACCAGGAAATTATCGCCAAGCGTGAAATACGGAGCAGCTTGCAACGCATCAAGGAGGCCGGCGGCCAGCCGATCTATCGTTCCGTCGATCTGCGCGATGGCGCTGCGGTCTTGACTGTGATTAGGGAGATCCGTGAGGAATACGGTCCGATCAAGGGCTTGATCCATGGTGCCGGGGTGCTGGCGGATCGCTTGATTGTGGACAAAACGGCAGAGCAGTTCGCGCAGGTCTACAGCACCAAGATCCATGGTCTGCGCAGCCTGCTTGCGGCCATTGCCGAAGATGACCTGCGCTTCATGGTGATGTTCTCGTCGTCGACCGGTCGCTTCGGTCGAACCGGCCAGGTCGATTACGCCGTGGCCAACGAAATCCTCAATAAGATTGCCCATGAGCAGGCCGGTTTGCGTCCCGACTGCCGGGTACTTTCACTGAACTGGGGTCCCTGGGACGGCGGCATGGTGACTCCGGCGCTGAAGAAGCTCTTCGCCGAGGAAGGCGTCGCCGTCATCGATCTCAAGGCTGGGGCCGATTATCTGATTGAGGAGATTGCAACAAAGCCCGGCGGACCGGTAGAACTGGTGATTCTGGGAGGCCGGGAAGAGGCCGCAACCGATACCCCGGCCCAGAGCCATGAAAACATCTATGTCTCCAGAGCATTTGAGCTGGATATCTCCATCGAGCAGTACCCCTTTCTCAAATCCCATGTCATCGATGGCAAGGCGGTTCTGCCCATGGCCCTGATGATCGAATGGATGGCCCACGCTGCCATCCACAACAATCCGGGTCTGCGCTTCCACGGCTTCAACGATCTGCGCGTGCTCAAGGGAGTCTCCCTCGAGCAGGGTCAGACTCACGCCTTGCAGCTTACGACCGGCACGGTTTTCAAGAGTGGCGGGGTCTATGTGGTGCCGGTGGAACTGTCCGGCGTCAGCTCCAGCGGCCAGCAGTTTGTCCATTCGCGGGCAAAAATGGTGCTGGCGGCCAAACTGCCGCAAAGCCAGCCGGCCATGAAGTCACAGGAGATGCCGGTTTATAACCGTCCCATGGAGCAGATATACCATCCGGAGCGGCTGTTCCACGGCCCAGATTTCCAGGGTATTCGCGAAGTCATGGGTTGCTCCAATGATGACATCGCCGCTCTGGTCCGTCCGGCGCAACTGCCGACCGATTGGATCGAGCAGCCCCTGCGCAACTCCTGGCTGGCTGATCCCCTGGCCCTCGACAGCAGTTTCCAGTTGATGATTCTCTGGAGCTTCGAACGCTATCAGGCCGCCTCCCTGCCCGTCTTTGCCGGGCGCTATCGCCAGTACCGGGAGCAATTCCCTGAGAGCGGTGCAGAGATCAGGGTTCGGGTGACCAGCCAGAGTGCCAGCCAGGCGGTCGCGGATATCGATTTCGTCGATCCGACCAGCGGTGCTCTCATCGCCCGGATTGAAGGTTACGAATGTGTGATCGATGCCTCACTTAATGCCAGTTTCCAGCGCAACAAACTGCAGGGAGTTGCCTGAGGATGCAGCACGGAAAATCAGTTGCAATTGTCGGCATCGGCGGCATCTTTCCCCTGTCACCAACCCTGGACCGGTTCTGGGAAACGATTAGCGCTAAAACAGATACCGCGCGTCAGCCGCCCCGGGGACGCTGGCTGCTCGATCCCGAGGAAGCCTTCGATCCGCGGGTCGGTGTTGCCGACAAGATCTATTCGAAGAAGGGCTGCTTCATCGATGACGAGAGCGATCCTTCGTCGATTGCCGGTCTCGACATCGATGCCGATTTTCTGGCCGGCCTGGATCCGATGTTTCGCCTGCTGCTGCGCACCGGTCATCAGGCCTTCAGCGACGCGCGAACCGAAGGGCTGGATCGCGAGCGGGTCGGCATCATCATCGGCAACCTGGCGCTGCCGAGTGAGTACTCCTCGACCATGGCCCGGGATTATCTCGGCCGCAGCTTCGAAGAGAAACTGCTCGGCGCCGAGCACAAATCGGAACTGCCGTCCGTCGCTCCGCTGAATCGGTATGTGGCCGGATTACCGGCCGGTCTGCTGGCCAAGGCCCTCGGCCTCGGCGGGACCAGCTATACCCTCGATGCGGCCTGTGCCTCGTCACTCTACGCCATCAAACTGGCCGTCGATGAGCTGCTGACCGGACGGGCCGATGCTATGCTGACCGGTGGCCTGTCGCGGCCCGATTCACTCTACACCCAGATGGGTTTCTCCCAGCTGCACGCCCTGTCGCCATCCGGAACCTGTGCGCCCTTCGATAGCAAGGGTGACGGCCTGGTGGTCGGCGAAGGCAGCGGCATGTTCCTGCTCAAGCGCACCGATGATGCGGTGCGCGATGGTGATCATATCTATGCCGTGATCCGCGGCATCGGCCTCTCCAACGACCTGGGCGGCAGTCTGCTGGCGCCGGCTTCCGAGGGGCAATTGCGGGCGATGCGGGCGGCCTATGAGCAGGCCGGTTGGTCGCCAACCGATGTCGATATGATCGAGTGTCATGCCACCGGGACCCCGGTAGGGGATTTGGTCGAATTCTCCAGTCTGAAAAGCCTCTGGGCCACAGATAGCTGGCAGCCGGGACAGTGCGTGATCGGTTCGGTAAAATCGAATATCGGTCACCTGCTCACCGCCGCCGGTTCCGCCGCGCTGATGAAAACCCTGCTGGCGATCAAGGAACGCACCCTGCCGCCGACCGCCAATTTTTCGACCCCGGCCAAGGGGATTGATCTGGAGACGAGTCCCTTTCACATCCTGCAGCGGGCGAAACCCTGGAAAGCCCGCAAACAGGGCCAGCCACGGCGAGCCGCCGTCAGCGCCTTCGGTTTCGGCGGCATCAACGCCCATCTGCTCATCGAGGAGTGGATTCCGCAACAACCGGCGAAGAGTTCCCTTGCCTACCTTCCGTCCTTCAATAAGAAGACTCAGCCGGTGGCCATCGTCGGCATGGGCGCTCATTTCGGTCCCTGGGATTCGCTCAAAACCCTGGGCAGCCGCTTCCTGGGTGCCGAATCAGAGGTGAAACCGCAGCGTCCCGCACATTGGTGGGGCGCAGAACAGAGCCGTTGGTTCCAGGAAGAGGGTTTCAATCGCACCGATTTCAAGGGATTCTTCGTCCCCGAGGTCACTGCCGCACCCGGAACCTTCCGCATTCCACCCAAAGAGATGGAGCAGATGCTGCCCCGTCAGCTGCTGATGCTCAAGGTTGCCGACGAGGCGCTGAAAGATGCCGGGCTGAAGCAGGATGACCTGCTCTTTACCGGAGTCTTCATCGGGACCGGCCTGGACCTCAACGCGACCAACTTCAGTTTCCGCTGGGGCATTCAGAAGTTCGCCCGCCAATGGGCGCACAAGCTGGGCCGCCAGCTTTCCGATGCAGAACTCGAGGAATGGATTACCGCCCTGCGCGAGTCGGTCGGGCCCTCCTTAAGTGCCAACGGGGTCATGGGCGCCCTGGGGAGTATCGTTGCCAGCCGGGTGGCCAAGGAGTTCCGGGTCGGCGGCCCCAGTTTCACCCTCTCGAGTGAAGAAAATTCCGGTCTGCGGGCCCTCGAAGTGGGAATACGTGCCCTGCAGGAGGGTTCCATCAATCGGGCGATTGTCGGCGCCGCCGATATGGCGGGAGATCTGCGGGCGGTGCTCGGCCGGCACGCGACCCGACCTTTTTCCACCAGCGGCAGGGTGCGCCCCTTCGACAAACATGCCGATGGCACCATGATCGGCGAGGGCGCGGCGGCGGTAATCCTCAAGCGTCTGGACGATGCCGAACAGGATGGCGACCGGATCTATGCAATCATCAAGGGGGTCGGTACCGCAACCGGCGGCCCGGTTGAGGCGACAGCGCCGGACAGCAATGTCTATGCGCTCTCCCTGCAACGAGCCAGCCGGGAGGCCGACATCACCCCTGAATCGGTCAGTTATCTCGCAGCCAACGGCAGTGGCCTGGCGAAAGAGGATGAACTCGAAGCCAAGGCCCTGGGAGCATTTTTCGCCGGCAAGCAGACCCGGAACCCATGCTACATCGGCAGTGCGGTGGCCGACATCGGCCATGCCGGTGCCGCCGCCGGACTGGCGTCACTGATCAAGGCCGCTCTCTGCCTGGAACAACAGATCCTGCCGCCGCTGCGCAACCTGCAGACCCTGCGCTACGATTGGGTGCGGTCCAAGCGGAGTTTCATCGCGCCCAGGGCCGCTCAATACTGGTTGCGCAACCGGGCCGAGGGCCCGCGCCGGGCACTGGTCAGCGGTCTCGGCAGCGATGGCAGCTGTTCCCATCTCTTGCTCGAGGGGGTGGAGCATAAGGGGGGGAGAACCACATCGCTCTTTGCCGAGCGCCCCCTCGGAGCCCTGGACGAGGGGCTGTTTGCTCTAGAAGCCGACCATGTCGAGGGTTTGTTGACCCGGATAGTTCAGCTGCAGGATTTTATCGCCCTTGCTGCAGGCGGCGGAATCGATGAATTGGCGGCAGACTGGTACAGAGAAGTCGCCCTCGATCAAGGGCGCAAGCTCTGTCTGTCGATGGTGGCGTCGAGTCGTTCGGAGTTACTCGAGCAACTCGACCATGCCCGGCATTCGCTGCGCAGTGATCCAACGAGAGCACTCGGAGGCGATGGAAGCAACGCCACGCCAGTCTCGGCGAGCATTCGGGATCGGCTTTTTTATGCTTCTGAGCCGTTGGCTGCACAGGGCAAGCTGGCGTTCATCTTTCCCGGCTCCGGAAATCATTTTGCCGGCATGGGACGTGAGCTATCGGCCCGCTGGCCAGCCATCTACAGTCATCAGGATCAACAGAGTCAGTTTCTGGCGCGTCAGTTCCTGCCGGAGCATTTCTGGCAAGCCGAACTGTCTGAGACCCTGCATGACAACCACAATGCCCTGGTCATAGGCCAGGTATCCCTGGGTACGGCGATCAGCGATCTGGTACGCAGCTTCGGTATCGAACCTCAGGTGGTGAGCGGTTACAGTCTCGGTGAGTCGGCCGGGCTCTTCTCCTTTCAGGCCTGGAGAGACCGTGACGGCATGTCGCAGCGCCTGAGCGAGTCGAGCCTCTTTACCGAGGATCTTGCCGGCAAATGCCAGGCCGCGCGCCAGGTCTGGGGTCTGAAAAGAGGCGAAAAGGTCGATTGGGTGCTCGGCATCGTCGACGCCCCCGTAACCAAGGTGAAGCAGGCTCTGGCCGACAAGGACAAGGCCTACCTGCTGATTGTCAACACCCACCGCGAGTGCGTCATCGGTGGTGATCGAGAACAGGTTGAAGCCGCGGCTAAGGAAGCCGGTGGTCATTTCTTCCCCCTGCGCGGCGTGACGACGGTTCATTGCGAAGTTGCCGCACCGGTGGCAAAAGCCTATCGTGATCTGCATCTCTTCCCGGTGACTGCGCCGAATGGCATCAGCTTCTACAGCTGCGCTCTCGGTGAGAGCTACCCGGTTACGACCGACAGCGCCGCCGATGTCATTCTCGCCCAGGCGCTGGAGTCGGTCGATTACACCAGGGTCATCGAGCAGGCCTACGCCGACGGCGTGCGGATTTTCCTGGAAATGGGCCCGGGTAATTCCTGTAGCCGCATGATCGGCAACATCCTGGAGGGCAGGCCCCATATGGTCAGGGCGGCCTGCTTTCCTGGTCAGAAGCCCAGTTCACTGCTGCTACGCCTGTTGGCCAACTGCCTGGCACAGCGCGTAACGGTCGACCTATCCCGGCTCTATCCGACCGGCATCCAGATGGCCGCGAAGCCGAACGGGCCGCGGATCGAGACTCATATTGGCGGCGCCCCCTTTGTGCCACCGGCCTTACCGGCACAACCCGCGCCGGCGCCCGAAGCAGCACAGCCGGCTGCTCAGATTTCACAAAGATCGGAACCGGAAATGAAGGATGAGCCGAGTGAAAACTTTGCCGGGATGGCCGCTTCTGCCACGCAGTTGCAGGGATCAGATGCTGTGGCCGACCCGCTGCTGGTGCAGATGACCGCGACCATGGCGCAGCAGGCCCAATCCCATGAGGCCTACCTGCGCTTTGCCGGCACCATGGAGAAGGCTTTCGCGGCCAATATTGCCCGGCAGATGTCGTTGCTGCAGCAGATGGCAGCTAATGGTGAGGCGTTGCCCGG
>JAAXQE010000180.1 GCA_012974425.1 Geopsychrobacter sp. | reverse complement strand
CCCGGCAGATGTCGTTGCTGCAGCAGATGGCAGCTAATGGTGAGGCGTTGCCCGGACCAGTGGCCGGGCTGAACAGCGGGGACAGCGGTCTGAACGACGGGGACAGGCACCTTCGGAGCCAGTCCCCGACAGAGGCTCCGCTGTTTGACCGCGAGATGTGCATGGAATTTGCCGTCGGATCCATCGCTAAAATGCTCGGACCCGAGTTCGCCGAGATTGACAGCTACCCGACCCGGGTCCGGCTGCCCGATGAGCCGTTGATGCTGGTCGATCGTATCCTGAGCGTCGAGGGCGAACCACGCTCCATGACCAGCGGTCGGGTGGTCACCGAACATGATGTCACCGCCGATCGCTGGTATCTCGATGGCGGTCGCATACCGACCTGCATCGCCGTAGAGGCCGGCCAGGCCGACCTCTTCCTCTCCGGCTACCTGGGCATAGACTTTATCAGCAAGGGCAAGGCGGTCTATCGATTGCTCGACGCCGTGGTCACCTTCCACCGCGGCCTGCCGGTGGCCGGAGATGTGATCCGCTACGATATCAAGATCGATCATTTCTTCCGCCAGGACCAGACCTACCTGTTCCGCTTCAGCTTCGAGGGCAGCGTCAATGGTGAACCGCTATTGTCGATGAAGGATGGTTGCGCCGGCTTCTTCAGCGAACAGGAACTGGCGAGCGGACAGGGCATAGTCCACACCAGGTTTGACCTGATGCCGCAGCCCGGAGTCAAACCCGCTGACTGGCGCGAGCTGGCACCGCTGGCGCTGGAGTCTTACGCTGAAGCCCAGGTCGATGCCATCTATGCCGGCGATCTCGGGGCGGCCTTCGGCCCGCTCTTCGCCGACCTCAAGCTCGCACGGCCCTATACCTTGCCGGGCGGCAAGCTGAAACTGGTCGACCGGGTGGTCGAACTCGATCCGCAGGGCGGACGTTACGCTCTCGGTCAGATCAGGGCCGAGATGGATATTCATCCGGACGACTGGTTCTTGACCTCTCATTTCTGCGACGACAACGTCATGCCCGGCACCCTCATGTACGAGTGCTGCATGCATACCTTGCGCATCTACCTGCTGCGCATGGGCTGGATCGGCGAAGAGGGCCAGACCTGGTGCGAGCCGGTTCCCGGGGTCGACAGCGGTCTGAAATGCCGTGGTCAGGTGATAGAAACGACCAAGACCGTGACCTATCAGGTGAGCATCAAGGAGTTCGGCTACCGGCCTGAACCCTTTGCGATTGTCGATGCGCTGATGTTTGCCGACGGCAAGCCGATTGTCGAGATCCCCAACATGTCGATCCAACTCTCCGGCTTGAGCCGTGAGAAGGTTGAAGGCCTGTGGTCAGGGACTGTCCCCGGTGTTAAGGGGACTGTCCCTCTGAATACGGTACAAAAGGCTACCTCATCGGGGGCAGAAAAAGGGACAGTCCCCGTGGACGGGACAGTCCCTAAGCGGGTGCTCTATGATTACCAGAGCATCCTGGCCTATTCGACGGGCA
>JAAXQE010000179.1 GCA_012974425.1 Geopsychrobacter sp. | reverse complement strand
GTCCCTAAGCGGGTGCTCTATGATTACCAGAGCATCCTGGCCTATTCGACGGGCAATCCTTCGGAGGCCTTCGGTGAGCCCTACCGGGTCTTCGACCAAGAGCGCAAGATTGCGCGCCTGCCCGGCCCGCCATTTCAGTTTTTGGACCGCATCACCGACGTCAGCGGCGAGCCCTTCAAGCTGATCGAGGGGGCAAGGGTCGAGGCGGAGTACGACGTGCCGACCGATGCCTGGTACTTCCAGGCGGCGCGGCAACCGGAGATGCCCTTCAGTGTCCTGCTTGAGACCGGCCTGCAACCCTGTGGCTGGTTGGCCGCCTATCTGGGCTCGGCGTTGACCAGTAACACCGACCTCAAGTTTCGCAATCTCGACGGCAATGCGGTGCAACATCGCCCTGTCACCCCGGAATCGGGCACCCTCACCACCCGGGTCAAGATCACCCGCATCGCCAACAGCGGCGGCATGATCATTCAGGGCTACGACTTCGAAATCAGCGACTCTCAGGGGCCGATCTATAGCGGTGATACGGTGTTCGGCTTCTTCTCGGCAGCATCCCTGGCCCAACAGGTCGGGGTGCGCGAGGCCAAACCCTATGAGCCGAGCGCTACGGAGATTGCCAGGGCTGAGCAGTTCGCCTACCCGAGCGCGGCTCCCTTTCCGGAGACCAGGCTGCGCATGATCGATGAGATCGAGCTCTTCATCGCCGACGGCGGCCCTGAAGGTCTCGGTTTCATCCGCGGCAGCAAGCTGGTCGATGCCGACGAGTGGTTCTTCAAGGCCCACTTCTATCAGGATCCGGTCTGCCCCGGTTCCCTCGGCCTCGAATCGTTCCTGCAACTGCTCAAGCTGGTCGCCATGAAGCGCTGGGGAGTCGATGCCGAGACGGTCTTCGAGACCCTGGTTCTCGGCAGCAAACACAGCTGGAACTATCGCGGTCAGATCATCCCCTCCAATGAGCGGGTCAGGGTCGAAGCGCTGGTCACGGCGGTGGATGATGAAAAGAGGCTGCTCAGTGCCAAGGGCTACCTGTCGGTCGACGGCAAGGTGATCTATCAGATGAATGATTTTTCCATCCGGATGCGCTGAAAATCAGAAGGCAGCAAAGACTTGCCTGCCTGTGCCTCAGCAGATATCATGTGCGAAACCCTGTGCAAGCAGCTATTAACGGTAAGAATGGTGGTCTAAATGAAGTACTCACGAGTCTATATTGAAGCGGTCGGCTATGAACTGGCGCCGATCGTCGTTACCTCGACGGAACTGGAAAACCGGTTGCAGCCGATGTATGACGCCCTGCATATTCCCCTCGGACAGTTGGAAGCTCTGACCGGCATCAGGGAACGGCGCTGGTGGAAACCGAACACGCCGGTCTCTGCAGGGGCCATCGCCGCAGCCAGGAAGGCGTTGCGCGAACGCAATATCTCCCCGGCCGATATCGGCGCCGTCGTCTACGCCGGGGTCTGCCGCGAACACTTCGAGCCGGCCACCGCCTGTCAGGTGGCTGCGGCCCTCGGGGTGCGGGGAGACGCGGCGATCTACGACACCTCCAATGCCTGTCTCGGCGTGCTCAACGGGGTGCTCGATATCGCCAACCGTATCGAATTGGGTCAGATCAGGGCCGGTCTGGTGGTCGCCTGCGAGAGTTCGCGCGAAATCAACGAGGTCATGATTCAGCAGATGCTGGATCATCCGACCATGGAAACCTTCACCAAGTCGTTGGCGACCCTGACCGGCGGCTCGGGGGCGGCCGCCGTCCTGCTGACCGACGGTTCCTTCACCCCCGCGCGACGGCCACGTCTGCTCGGGGGCATCAACCTGGCCGAGCCGCAGCACCACAGCCTCTGTCGCTGGGGGATCGATTCCAAGGATCCGGAGAATCACGTCCCCTATATGCATACCGATGCCGTAGCGGTCATGAAGCACGGCGTTGAACTGGGCAAGCGGACCTGGGACGCCTTTACCCGGGAACTGGGTCTGACCACCGATCGGTTCGACAAGGTCATCTGTCACCAGGTAGGTGAGGCCCATCAGAAACTGATCCTGCAGACCATCGGGATCGATGAGGAAAAGGATTTCTCCACCTTTGAGTTCCTGGGCAACATGGGGACGGTCTCTCTGCCGGTCACCGCCGCAATCGCCAAGGAACGCGATGTTCTGCTGCCCGGCGACATGGTCGGCTTTCTCGGAATCGGCAGCGGCCTGAACTGTCTTATGCTGGGGATTCAGTGGTAATGAACGATTTCAACTCCTTTAAGAATAACTTCCTCGAGCTGAGCGGCCTCAAATACCATTACCTCGACGAGGGTCAGGGCGACCCGGTGGTCATGGTGCACGGCAACCCGAGCTGGTCTTTCTACTACCGCAACCTGACCCGCGCGCTGCGGAACGGATATCGCGTCATCGTCCCCGACCACATCGGCTGCGGCCTGTCGGACAAACCGGCTGCCGCCGACTATTCTTACCGCCTGGAACAACGGGTCGATGACCTCGAGGCCCTGCTTGAGCATCTCGGCCTGCGCGAACGGATCACCCTGGTGGTGCACGACTGGGGCGGCATGATCGGCATGGCCTACGCCGCGCGGCACCCCGAACGGATCTCCCGCCTGGTGATTCTCAATACCGCCGCCTTCCATCTGCCGGCAGGGAAGAAATTTCCCCTGGCGCTGAAGATCTGCCGCGATACGGTGATCGGTTCCTTCCTGGTGCAGCAGCTGAACATGTTTGCTGCGATGGCCGCCCGCGTCGGCTGCAAACGCAATCCGATGGCTGCCAAGCTGCGCGAAGCCTACTGTGCGCCCTACGATACGCCCGCCAACCGCGTCGCCACCCTGCGCTTTGTCCAGGATATCCCGCTTGCGCCGCAAGATCCCGGCTATGAGCTGATCAGTGAGGTCGAGGCGGGGCTCGAACGTTTCGCCGAACTGCCGATGACCATCTGCTGGGGTCTGAAGGATTTTGTCTTCGACCGGCACTTCCTCAAGGAATGGCAGCGGCGCTTCCCCAAGGCGGAAGTCCATGCCTTTGCCGATTGCGGGCACTATATTCTGGAAGATGCCAAGGATGAGGTGATTCCGATTATCGAACAATTCCTGGCCGCGCATCCACTGGCTGAAACGCCGGCCGTAGCGCTGGTCGGTAGCGCACAATGAACCAGGCGGCCAGCTCCCCAGCATCTCCGCCCTGCTCGGCCAATGTCGCAGCGCACCTGCCCAGGATGGCGCAACTGCAGCCGCAGGCTCCGGCAATCTACATTCCCCGGGGGACCGACCGTCAACAGCAGACCGACTACGCTCAGTACAGCTTTGCCCAACTCGATGGCGAAAGCAGTCGCATGGCTTTGGCCCTAGAGTCTCTGGGCATAAGGCGCGGTGTGCGTACGGTGCTGATGGTGCCTCCCGGTTTCGAATTCTTTGCCCTGACCTTCGCCCTCTTCAAGATCGGTGCGGTACCAGTACTGGTCGATCCGGGCATGGGGGTCAAGAACCTCAAGACCTGTCTCGCCGAAGCGCAACCCCAGGCCTTTATCGGCATCCCCAAGGCGCACCTGGCCCGCGTGCTGCTCGGCTGGGCCAGGCCGACGCTAAAGATCCTCCTGACCGTCGGTCGACGGCTCTGCTGGGGCGGTTCCAGCCTCGAGCAGCTGTTGAAAACGATCCCCCGGGATAAACCGTACGAGATGGCGCATACCGAGGCCGACGAAATTGCGGCGATTCTCTTCACCAGCGGCAGTACCGGCGTGCCGAAGGGCGCGGTCTACAGCCACGGCAACTTCTCCGCGCAGGTCGAGATGCTGCGTCAGATCTACGACATCCGCCCCGGCGAAATCGACCTGCCGACCTTCCCGCTCTTTGCGCTCTTCGCTCCGGCGCTGGGGATGAGCTCGGTGGTACCGGAGATGGACTTTACCCGCCCGGCCGATGTCGACCCGGCCAAGATTATCGCGGCGATTGAAAAATTTGAGATTACGACCATGTTCGGCTCTCCGGCTCTCATCGACCGGATCGGCCGTTTTGGCGAAGCACAGGGGATCAAGCTGCCGAGTCTCAAACGGGCTATTTCGGCCGGGGCGCCGGTACCCGCAAGGGTCCTGGAGCGCTTCACCAACCTGCTCTCGGACCAAGCCCAGGTCTTTACCCCCTATGGGGCCACCGAAGCCTTGCCGGTCTGTTCGATCGGCAGTGCCGAGATTCTGGCTGAGACCCGCCAGGCCACCGACCAGGGGCGTGGTGTCTGTGTCGGTAAGCCGGTCCCCGGGATTGAGCTGGAAATCATTGCCATCTCCGATGCCCCGATCGCACAATGGCATGCAGACTTAGGTCTTGCGGTGGGTGAGGTTGGCGAGATTGTCGTCAAGGGGCCGCAGGTGACGCGGAGCTACTTCAACCGCCCGCAGTCGATGGAGCTGGGAAAAATACCAGACCCGGATCAGGGCGGCTTTTATCATCGCATGGGCGACCTGGGCTACCGTGATGAGCAGGGCCGTATCTGGTTTTGTGGCCGCAAGGCCCACCGGGTCATGACGGCCGCAGAGACCCTCTTCACCATCCCCTGCGAGGCGATTTTCAATACCCATGATGATCTGTTTCGTAGCGCCCTGGTTGGTGTCGGAGAGCCGGGCTGTCAGCGTCCGATCCTCTGTGTCGAGCTGGAAAAAGGGGTCGATAGTGCCGGACAGGATCGAATCAGGCAGGAACTGCTGGCCATCGGTGCCGCTCACTCCATCACCAGCAATATCGAGACCATCCTCTTCCATCCGGATTTCCCGGTGGACATAAGGCACAATGCCAAGATCTTTCGCGAGAAACTGGCTCTCTGGGCCGGGGAGAAATTGTCATGAAGGTGCTGGTGACCGGTGGCGGCGGCTTTCTCGGCAAGGCGATTGTCAAGCTGCTGCGTGAACGCGGTGACCAGGTGCGCTCCTTCTCGCGCAGTGAACATGCGGCCCTGGCCGAACTGGGGGTTGAGCATTGTCGTGGCGAATTGAGCGATGCCGAAGCGGTCAAGCAGGCCGCTAGAGACTGCGAGCTGGTTTTTCATGTCGCCGCCAAGGCCGGTGTCTGGGGACCCCATGCGGAGTTCTACCAGGCCAACGTTCTCGGTACCAGGCATGTCATCGCGGCCTGTCGCCAGCATGGCATCAGGCGTCTGGTTTATACCAGCTCGCCCAGCGTTGTGTTTGACGGCAGCGACATGGAAGATGTCGACGAGTCGGTCCCCTACCCGGAGCATTATGAGGCCTTCTATCCGCAGACCAAGGCCGAGGCCGAGCGGTTGGTGCTGCAGGCCAATGACGAGTCGCTGGCGACCGTCGCCCTGCGGCCGCACCTGATCTGGGGCCCGGAAGACAATCATCTGGTGCCGCGGATTCTTGAACGCGGTGCCAAGGGCGCCCTGCGCCGCATCGGCAAGAGAGAGTGCCTGGCCGACACCATCTATATCGACAACGCGGCCCGAGCCCATATTCAGGCCGCCGACCGGCTCGAGATTGCCTCTGTCGTGGCCGGCAAAGCCTATTTCCTCTCCCAGGGCGAACCTCTGCCCCTGTGGGACATAGTCGATCGGATCCTCGACGCCGGGGGTGTGCCGCCGGTTTCCGGGACCATCTCACCGCAACTGGCCTACGCCATCGGCTGGACCATGGAGAAGGTCTACGGTCTGCTGAGACTGCAGAGCGAACCGCGCATGACCCGTTTCGTGGCGCGCGAACTGTCCACTTCCCACTGGTTCAACATAGCGGCTGCGCAGCAAGACTTCGGCTACGCGCCGCAGGTCTCCTTCGACGAGGGGATGCTCCGCCTAAAGAAATGGCTCTCGGAACGCGAAAGCCCAGATGAAACGGTTGCGGGTCGATAAGCAATCCTCGCTCCACGATTATATACGGATCTTGCGCAATGTCTGTTCTGCTGAGCCCCTGGGGAGATCCTCCTTCAACAATCAAGCTTGCCCGCGGAGAGGTTCATCTCTGGCGTTTCCGCATCGATCTGTCCGCAGATGTGATTGCCGGCTTGAAGCCGCTGTTGTCCAGCGACGAACTGCTGCGGGCCGAGCGCCTGTTCGACCCGCTGAAATCAATCAGTTTTGTTGCGGCGCGCGGGCGCTTGCGGCAGATCCTGGCACGCTACCTCGATCTCCAGCCTGCAGCCATAGAATTCAGCTATGGAGTACAGGGCAAACCCCGCCTGGCCGCTGAAAGCGACCAACAGCTCTCCTTCAACCTCTCCCATGCCGGTAACTGGGGGCTGCTGGCGGTGGCCTCAGGGCTTGTCGTCGGCGTCGACATTGAGAAAATTGACTCTCAACTGGAGTATGAAAAAATGGCCGACCTGGTCTTTTCTCCCGCCGAAGTCGTATGTCTGGGCCAGTATGCACGTAAAAGACGCAGGCGGGCCTTCTACCGAATCTGGACCCGCAACGAGGCCAGATTAAAGGGACAAGGGGGCGGCTTTTCCACTCCTTCCCGGATGGGGCAAGGTACCGGTTGGCGAATAAGATCCTTTTCCGTCCATAGGGATTATCTTGGTGCCCTGGCGCTTGCAACTGAGGTTATAAAGGTCCAACGCTGGCATCTCCATTGAGATCAGCATGAATTCAATTCCCAGGGCCATGCAGCCAGAGCTTCCCCTTCGCCCGCTCCGCCAGCTAAAAAGCAGAGTCCTTGTGTGGCGTGATGACTAAAATGCGGGGGGATCCGGGCCGTCCGGATTATTGCGCAATTGGCCGATTTGTGCGATTGTTGCGCGTTCAACTGCTTAAGATCATGCACTGAAGGATGAGCTAGCGAGGGACACAGAGATACCATGAGAATACTGATTGTAGGAGCTGGCCAGGTCGGCTACTTTCTCAGTGATCGCTTGTCGCGTGAGGGGCACGAAGTCACCCTTGTCGACCGAAGCGCAGAAAAGATTCAACACGCCCAGGACCGTCTCAATGTCCTCGGGATCACCGGCAACGGCGCCAGTGCCGAAGTCCTTGAGCAGGCGGGCATCACCACCACCGACATCTTCATCGCCGTCACCGATCTGGATGAAGTCAACATCCTGGCCTGCCTCATGGCCCGTGAATATCAGGTGAAAACCAGGGTTGCGCGAACCAAAAGCATAGAATATACCGGCAACCGCGCAAAACTCACCAAGGAAAAACTCGGCATCGACCTGCTGATCAATCCTGAGGATGCGGTCGCCGAGGAGCTGGTGCAGATCGCCGACAGTTCCGGGGCTTTCGATGTCGCCGAGTTTGCCGGGGGGCATGTCCAATTTCTCGGCTACCGGATCAGCAAGGAGAACCCGCTGTGTGACCTGACCCTGGCTGAGCTGGGCGAACTGCGCGGCATGTACCGCTTCGTCATCGTTGCGATCAGTCGCGGTGAAGAAACCATTATCCCACATGGCGACGACATCATCCAGGCAGGTGACAGAATCTACCTTATTGCGCACCAGAAAGACCTGCCCTCTATCCAGTATATGCTCCATTCCGGCAGCGAAGAGAAGCGCCGCAACCGCCGCGTTTTCATCCTCGGCGGCGGCAATATCGGCAAGCAGATCGCGAGCAACCTTGAAGCTCAGTCCGAAGTCAAACTGATCGACAAGGATGAACAGCGCTGCCTGATACTCGCGGGGGAACTCGAGAAAACCCTGGTGATTAAAGCCGAGGGGAGCGATATCGAAACCCTCAAGGATGAAGGCCTGGAGGGTGCCGACGTATTCATCGCTGTCACCGAAAAAGATGAGACCAACATCCTGACCTGCCTCCTCGCGCGCCAGCAGGGAGTCCGGCGCACCCTGGCACTGGTCAATCAACCGGAGCTGCTCGGCCTCGCCTCTGATCTGGGGATTGACGCCTGTATTTCACCCCGCCTGGCGGCCGCTTCTACAATCCTGCGCTTTGTCCGGCGCGGTGAGATCATCTCACTGGCAACCATAGAGGGGAGCAACTCGGAAGTACTGGAGATCGAGGTCAAATCCGACACCGGCATCCTCGATACGCCCCTAAAAGATCTCCATTTCCCACGTGGTGCCATTATCGGCGCGATCGTGCGCGGCGAGGATTACGAGATCCCGACCGGGGAAAGTCGCCTGGCTGCCGGTGACCGGGTAGTCATCTTCACCCTGCCCGGCTCCCTGGCGAAAGTCGAACGCTTCTTCGCCTGACGCGAGTGGAGAATTCTCAAGCCCAATGAACCTGATCCTCACCCTACGCATATTAGGCGCCCTGCTGCTCTACCTGGCCGGGACCCTGCTGATCCCGATCCCGTTCTCGCTCTATTATCAGGATGGTGTAGCGACCAGTTTCCTGTTTGCAGCGCTGACCACCGCCAGTTGTGGAGGGACACTCTTCTATTTCTGCCGCAGCCGCAAAGAGCTCTCCGTGCGCGAAGGTTTTGGTGTCGTCTGCTTCGGCTGGACCCTGTTTGCCCTGTTTGGAGCCCTGCCCTACATCTACTCGGGGGCAATCCCATCCTCACTGGATGCCGTCTTTGAAACCATGAGTGGCTTCACGACGACCGGATCGACCATTCTTACCGATATAGAAGCCCTGCCCAAAAGCCTGCTCTTCTGGCGCGCCCTGACTCACTGGCTTGGCGGGATGGGGATAATTGTCCTCTCGCTGGCAATTCTTCCCATGCTCGGAGTTGGGGGAATGCAGCTGTTCAAGGCCGAAGTCCCAGGGCCGACCGCTGACCGCCTCAAGCCACGCATCCAGGATACCGCCAAACTCCTCTGGGGGGTGTATCTGCTGCTGACCAGCCTGGAAACCCTGATGCTGATGCTGGGCGGGATGACATTCTTCGATGCCCTCTGTCACTCCTTTGCGACCCTGGCGACAGGTGGATTCTCCACCCGCAACGCCTCGGTTGCGGCCTACGATAGTGCCTACATCGAATGGGTGATCATCTTTTTCATGTTTCTGGCCGGAGTCAACTTCACCCTGCACCTTCAAGCACTGCGCGGCAAGCTGGATACGTGCATCAAAAACGAGGAACTGCGCTTCTACAGTTGGCTGACATTCGGAGCGATTTGCCTGCTGATACTCTTCAACCACACATCCGGAACCTATGTAGCGCTGACCGACAACCTGCGCGATAGCGCCTTTCAAGTCGTCTCGATTCTGACAACAACCGGGTTCGGCACAGCCGACTACGAGCTCTGGCCGGTCATTACCCAGTACATTTTGGTTATGCTGATGTTCGTCGGGGGCTGTGCAGGATCGACCGGTGGTGGAATGAAGGTCGCGCGGGTGTTACTGCTGTTCAAGCACGCTCAGGTTCAAATTTTCCGTCTGATCCATCCCCGCGCGGTGCGCCTGGTTAAACTGGGGAAACGCCCGGTCGACAATGAAGTTCTCGCCGGAGTCCTCGGCTTTTTTGCGCTCTATATCGGAATATTTCTCATCGCTTCGCTGCTCCTTGCGGCCAGCGGAATGGACCTTGTCTCTGGCGGCGCGGCAGCTATCGCCTGCCTGTCAAACATAGGCCCGGGACTCGGCTCGGTCGGACCGGTCGACAACTTTGCCCATGTCCCGGCGTTTGCCAAGACGGTGCTGATTGTCTGTATGCTGATGGGCCGGCTTGAACTCTTCACCGTGCTGGTCCTGTTCTTCCCCTCTTTCTGGCGGAAATAATCGCACGGGTCGCTAGAGACTAAAAAGCCCCCATCCTTTTCAAAGGATGGGGGCCCCCCCCCTCCGGGGACTCAGAAAACTGAGTTTTATTTCAACTGTTATTCGCAAATTATAGTCCTAATCTCTGACCAAGGTCTGAAAACAATCGACACTGTCAAACTAAAATCACATTTTATTGCGATTAAGCGACGAACCAAAATGATACAATTGTCACATTCGCAAGAAAAAAAGAGCCCCACCTGAGAACAAGCGGGGCTCCATATTACTTGAGCTGGATAAAGCCGAGTTGGCGTCCAGTCTGCCCATCGTCTCGCCGATGCGAGAAGAACAGTTCCTGATGACAACAGGTACATTCTTTGGCAATCTCGATATTTTCACTTTGGACTCCGAGCGATTCCAACTGCAAGCGACAACTTAACGGCAGGTCAAGCTGCCAATGGCCCAGCTTGACCTCCTTGGCAATCAGGTCCCAAAAACCACTACCACCCCGAAAGGCCTCGCGTACCGGTCGATCTACTTCAAAACGATGTGCCCCGATCCCTGGACCAACAGCAGCAAAAATCTCCTCGGGCGCACAGTGAAAATGCGCCTGCATTGATTCAATGGCGCGCGCAATTATGCCGTTGGCGGCACCGCGCCAGCCAACATGCACGGCAGCAACTACGCCCTTGCCGGGGTGATGCAACAGCAACGGGACACAATCTGCGACCAATACTCCGATCATAAAACCGCGTTGATTGGTGATAATCCCATCGGCTTCCACCGTTAAAAAATGAGAGAGATCAAGATTCTCATCATCAATCAACAGCAGATTGCTACCATGAACCTGCTTGATCGTCAGGAGTTGATGGGGTTGCAGGTCAAATGCACGACAAAAATTGGCCCTGTTCCCCTCAACATGAGATTTCAGATCCTCGGTTCCAAAACCAAGATTGAGTGAATTATAGGGCGCACGACTGACGCCACCATGACGTGTAGAAAATCCGGCGGCCAACTGGCCCTGCTGTGCCGCCCAATCAGGCGCAAGGTAACTTATTTTCTCAACACGGTTTATCTTCATAACTACTCCTGCTCACAACCTGTCTTCTGTGTATTTCAGCATAAGATAGTCGAGCAATTCGATAAATGCCGGTGGCGGTTCGGTGACAAATTCGAGATACTGCTGACTTCGTGGATGGATGAATCCGAGCAATCTGGCGTGCAATGCCTGTCCGGGCAATTGCAACGCAAGTTTCTTCAATGGCAGATCCTGCAACGCGCCGGTGCGCACGCGTCCACCATAGAGGGGGTCTTGAACCAACGGCATATTCTGTTCTGAAAAATGCACGCGGATCTGATGGGTACGTCCTGTTTCCAGGCGTAGATCGACGAGACTCAAGCGGTCCGCCTCATACAAGTGGCGAACCTTCCAATGGGTGACTGCAGCTTTGGTCTGCCGTGCCTGGCTCGACATCTTCAAGCGATGATTAGGATGACGACCTATGGCAGACTCAATTCGGCCAGACGCCGGAGTCAAAAGACCATGCATCAATGCCAGATATCTGCGATTGACGGTATGCGCCTTGAACTGGGCGGCCAAGGCTATGTGGGTCGCATCATTCTTGGTCGCGACCATCACGCCCGAGGTATCCTTGTCGAGACGATGCACAATACCAGGGCGCAGTTCGCCGCCAATCCCCGAAAGGTCTCCGCAATGATGCAGCAGGGCATTAACCAGAGTTCCACTGGCATGGCCGGCCGCCGGGTGTACCACCAAGCCCGCAGGCTTGTCAATCACGATCAGGTCAGAATCTTCATACAGAACCTGCAGCGGAATCGCTTCAGGCAAGGCCTTCGTTGGCTGTGGTTCAGGGAGGCGGATACAAATTTCCTCACCGCCGCGTAATCGGAGAGACGCTTTAGAGGGTGCGCTATCGACCAGGATCAGGCCTTCATCGATCAGGCGTTTTATCTGCGCCCGGCTGACTCCGGGCAACTCTCCCCCCAGAAACAGATCCAGCCGCTCGGGCTGACGCTCTTCGGAAAAAAAAACCTTCAGTTCTGAATCCATTTACCAGATAGAACTCTCTATTTTGCCCGCTTGCTTAATCATGACGTCGACTATCGCACGTTCGTACATATGCTCACGATTCTCAAGGTCTGGAGAAACTCGCGAGAAGAAATGCTCGCGCCCTTCCTCCAGCTCTTCTTCCAGCAAAGTAAAAATACTGTCATTCTTAATCCCCTCTTCAACCTTGCTCTGGTTGTAGAGAGCAACATCCGAAACGATCGCACGCGCGAGCCTAAATGCTAAATCGGGATTTTCTACCTGACGTGCCATTAAAGCGGCCTCCATATCTAGGCCTGCCAGTGGGCAGGCTGCTTGGGACTATCTTTGTGAGTGTATTAATTCCCAGCAAAATCAGCAAGTCAATTCCGCCCTACCGGCAAGAAAAGCGGGTAGCAACTCAAATTCAAATTTCATTTCAGAGCGCAAAGTGAACCCGTAAAAAGTCGAGGAGTTCCTGATGAGAACCACGATAATCGGGCCGCCAGGTTGGCCCCTCGCGTTCGAGGAGGTAACGATCTACCAACCAGGTTGTCATCCCTGTTTCGGTCGCAGACAAATCGTGACTGGTGTCATTTCCAACCATGAGACAATCTTGCGGGTCGAGGCCAAGCTTTGTGGTGACCTCGACAAAGTAGCCGGGCTGGGGCTTACAGTAGCGACTATTCTCGAAGCTGGTGACCAGCACAAAATGCTGCGGATCGATTCCAGCCCAACGACAACGCGCCTCAATCAGAGCTTGCGGGAAAACCGGATTCGTCGCCAACACGAGAGGAACCTGAGCCTGCTGGCAACATTCCAGCAACTGAGCAACCTCCGGGATCCCCTGAATGCCCACGGACAGAGGGGCAAGTCCGGCGTCGATAAAGCGCTGAAATCGCTCGCGCAGAACCCCTTCATCCTGTTGCAGGTGACCGGCCAGAAAAGTAAACAAGCGCTCCTCGTTGCTGCGCTCACCACACTCGGTTTCGAGGAGCAGATGAATCCCCGCGCGCATGGCGCGCTGCAACGGCCCATATTCAACCAGATCGCTACAGCAGGCATGATACCCTGCGATATAGCGGGAGATGAACGAACGCATTTCGACCTGCAACAAGGTTCCGTCAAGGTCAAAGAGTACGGCACGAAATGAAGAAGCCATGTCTGAATATCCAATGGGTATAGGTTAAATCTCTGACCAAACCTACCACAGTCCCTCTCTCATCACCAGAAAAGGCGCGCTCGCCTAGGGCCGGGAACCAACGGCAGAGAGTGCTCTTTCAAGCCTGATAATCCTTGACCTTCTCACCAGACAAGGCTAAAAATCAAAGCGAGTTAAATAGGTTGCCTATCCACTCCGGAACGAGGGAGTAGGAACAACAATTTCAGATACTGGCGGCACATAAAGAAGACATTTCGTTATTCCCGGGTCTCCAGGAGTAAGTCGAATCAAATTATCAAACGTAGCAATTAATAGGTCTCGGCATGGATGAATACAGGGCAGAAGTCAAAGAATTAAAAATTGGGCAACAGATTCGCGACCTGCGCCAGGGCAGACGTATGACCCTGCAGGACCTCTCAACCGAAACTGAGTTGTCCAAGCCTCTTCTCTCCCAGATAGAGAACGAACAAGTCATCCCGCCGCTTGCGACCCTGCTGCGCATCGCCAAAGCGCTCAAGATTCCACTGCAGACCTTCTTTGAAGAAGACGACAATACCCAAAAATGTCTAGTCGTGCGGGCGGGGGATGCGAACCCCTTCCACCGCCGCCCCATGCAGGGCGGGGCCCCACAGCCGTACCGTTATCACTCGCTGGCCTACGGCAAGAAGCACAAGCTCATGGAACCCTTCATGATGGAGTTTGAGCCACACCAGACCGAGCAGACCATGCCGGTCCAGCATCCTGGCGAAGAATTTCTCTACCTGCTTGAAGGGCAGATCGAACTCCGCCATGGCGATGAAACCTACCTGATTGAACCCGGCGATTCGGTCTACTGGGACTCTAGCGAGCCACACAGTTTGACCGCTGTCGGCGACAAGCTAGCACGCGGTCTCGCCGTCCTCATCACCCGCAACTGACGGACCTGCCCACCTATGCAGATGGCAAGCCGAATGACTTCTACTTGACAGTCCGGTGCAGGCATCTATGCTTTGTCCAAGACAAAGAGATCTACCTCAGACTTCAATCATCCACACTTAAAAATCAGGAGGATTCCATGGCAAAGGTTGGTGTCGTTCTTTCCGGCTGCGGTGTTTATGACGGCAGCGAAATCCACGAAGCAGTCATCACCCTGCTCGCTCTTGATCGGGCCGGGGCAGAGGCCGTCTGTATGGCTCCCAATATGGAGGCTGCAGTCGTGAATCACCTGAGCGGTGAAGCGGCCAAAGGAGAGACCCGTAATGTCCTTATCGAATCGGCGCGGATTGCGCGCGGCAAGATTCGCGATATTGCCGAGGTCCAGATTAATGAAATCGATGCCCTGATATTCCCCGGCGGTTTCGGGGCCGCCAAGAATCTCTGCGACTTTGCCAGCCAGGGGAGCGACTGCTCGGCCCACCCTGAGGTCGCTCGCCTAGTCCGCGAAACTATTGCGGCCAAAAAACCCTTGGCCGCAATCTGCATCGCGCCAGCGCTTATCTCGCGCATCCTCGGCGATGATCATCTGGCGCACAAATTAACGATCGGCACCGATGCAGGGACGGCTGATGCCCTCGTAAAAATGGGGACTGAGCATATCGACTGCCCGGTCAGCAATTTTGTCGTCGACCCGACCAACAAACTAATTTCAACTCCGGCCTATATGCTTGCGGGCAGTATTGGTCAGGCGGCCGAAGGGATCGAAAAAACCGTCGCAGCACTCATGGAAATGATCTAAAGAGAAGAGTAATCGGCATTCATTACCGACCTTGTCATACTTAGTAGGATTTGCTAGACTTGGCAAAATCAAAACCCAAGGGAGGAACCAATGGATAAATACCGCTGCGTCATCTGTGACTACATCTACGACCCCGCTGCTGGCGATCCAGACAGTGGCATTGAACCGGGAACATCCTTTGAGGATATCCCCGAAGATTGGGTCTGCCCGCTGTGCGGCGTCGACAAGTCAAACTTTGAAGTCATTTGAGCATCGAAAGAAACCCGGAATAAAGCCGAGAAGGCCCGAACCTGTCATCAAGTTCGGGCCTTCTCTGTTACATTAGCTACAATCACGACTTGACCGGGACTCCGAGTCAGCCCTTTAGCATCAGCACTTTCATTCTAACAGTCTTCGGAGCAGGCAACCGACTATGCGCAACCCCCCTCTTCCAAAACGCAAACCCGACTGGCTCAAGATCAAACTACCCAAAGGAAAAAACCATGCCCGTATCGCCAACTACCACCGCGAGTATGGTCTGAATTCAGTTTGTCGCAGTGCAGCCTGCCCGAATCTGGGTGAATGCTGGAACGCTGGCACCGCGACATTTATGATTCTGGGCGACAGTTGCAGTCGTGGTTGCCGCTTCTGTAATATTGCACAGCGCGCCCCGCAGCCACCAGGCCCGGCCGAAAACGGAAAAATTGCCACCGCCATAGCCGAACTCGGGCTGCGCCATGCGGTAATCACCTCGGTGACGCGCGACGATCTGGCCGACGGCGGGGCCTCATTTTTTGCCGATCTTGTCCAGAGTATTCGCCAAAAATGTGATTGCCGGGTGGAGTTGCTTATTCCAGATCTGCAGGGAGACTTTCCGGCCCTCAAAACCATCCTGTCAAGCCAGCCTGACATTCTTGGCCACAACATAGAGACGGTGCCCCGCCTTTATCCCCAGGTCCGTCAGGAAGCCGATTATCGGCGCAGCCTCGAACTCCTGGCACGCATCAAGGAGACCACCCCCGAAATTACCAGCAAATCTGGACTGATGCTCGGTCTGGGTGAAGAGATTCACGAGGTTATCGAGGTCATGCAGGATCTAGGTGATAGCGGCTGCGACATCCTCACCCTGGGGCAGTACCTGGCTCCAACCAAACAGCATGAACCGGTTAAACGCTATGTACACCCCGATGAATTTAGGGAGCTGGCGAAAGAGGGCCAGAAGATAGGCTTCAGACATGTGGAGGCCGGACCGCTGGTACGTTCCTCCTACCATGCCGCTGAGCAGGCAGAGAGAGAGGCTGAGTGAATAATTTCACCCTGGTGCGCCCCGAGCATCTGAACCATCATGGCTATCTGTTTGGTGGGGTCATGCTCAAATGGGTCGATGAAAACGCCTGGATGGTCGCCACACGCGAGTACCCCGGCTGCAGTCTGGTAACCATCGGCATGGATGATATCCGTTTCAAAAATCGGGTCGACAACGGGTCGATCCTGCGTTTTTCAATCGATCGCCAGCAACAGCGCAAGACATCGGTCACATATGCCGTTGAAGTTTTTGCCGATGAGCCAGGAGCTAAAACAGAAAAAGAGGTCTTTCCAACCCGCGTCACCTTTGTCCGCCTGGATGACAACGGCCGCCCGCTGCCCTTACCGGCGGGTTAAAACAAAACCGGCCCGCAGCTACCCAGAAAAAGCTGGGCAGTAACAAGCCAGTAATCAATATTTTAGCCTGCCTGGAGATCAGGCTTTAATATCGATATTCTGTCCCTTACCGGTCTGCTGAGCAATATCCGAGCGCACAGCTTCGGGCTGTGGCTCTCTTGTCTGCGCGGCCTGTTCTGTCTTGGCGACAGTCCGGGTCAAAACATCGAGGCCGGTCTGAGCCTTATTGGTGCCGATCTGCTGACTGGCAATGGAGGCCGATGCATTGATTTCCATATTTGATATCCTTTCATAAAAAAACTCCCGTACCCTGGCCCTTGGAGGTTGGCCGTTGCATCAGGAGTAATTTTCGTGGACCTACCCTTAAATATAAGGCATCTTTAACATTCGTTCCTTCACCAGGTCAAGTCCCTCCTGAAAGTTCTAATATTAGAATCCAATCCATGGCGGCGATTGCGGAGTTACCGCCCATGTTTTATACTCATCGAACCATGTGCGGGTCCCTAAGCCCTGAAATCATTGCCACTTTTAAAGATGTTGGAGCCAGTATGAGTTTTGCGATCAATGTCGGACCCCAGTGGCTCGAAGCCCAGTACCTTCTCTGGCGCGATGATCCGAGCAAGGTAACCGCCGACTGGCGCGGGTTCTTTGAAGGCTACGAACTCGGTTGTCAAGCGGATTCGGACCATCAGTGTACCCAGGATCACCGGCCGGCCGCAGTCCAGACCCTGATCCGCCGCTATCGCGAAATTGGCCATACCCTGGCCTGCACCAACCCCCTCAGCCCCTGCACCTTTAACCACCCCGAGTTACGACTGGAACTCTTCGGTTTAAGCAATAGCGACCTGAATTGTGTCTTCGCTCCCGCCGATTTCATCCTGCCCCAGGCCAAACTCGGAGAGATCATCGAGATCCTGCAACATACCTACTGCCGTTCAATCGGAGTCGAGTATATGCACAACCCGATTCCTGCCGAGCGAGGGTGGTTACAGGAACGGATGGAAACCAGTCGCAACAACCCCCATCTCGGTAGAGATAAGCAGCTGGCCGTCTTAAGGAAATTGCAGCAGGCGACCAGTTTCGAACGTTTTCTGCATAAAAAGTTTCTCGGCCAAAAACGCTTCTCCCTCGAAGGAGGAGAATCGGTCATCGCCCTGCTCGATCACCTGATTAATCATGCCGCACATATTGGTTTACAAGATATTATCATCGGCATGGCCCACCGCGGACGACTCAACGTGCTGGCCAACATCTTCGACAAGCCGCTCGAAAACATCTTCACCGAATTTAAGGACAACAGTGAATACCAGGTCGTAGGTGAAGGCGATGTCAAGTACCACAAAGGATTCTCAACCAACCGGGACATTGCAGGCGGCAGGCAGATTCACATCTCCCTGGCTTCAAATCCGAGCCACCTCGAGGCAGTCGATCCAGTCGTCGTTGGGAAGAGCCGGGCACGCCAGGACGCTCTTGGCAGCGCCGGCCCCAAACTGATCCTCCCGCTACTTATTCATGGGGATTCCGCCTTTGCCGGTCAGGGGGTTGTCGCAGAGACCCTCAATCTCTCGGCGCTCGAGGGCTACAGCACCGGCGGCACCCTGCACCTGGTGATCAATAACCAGATCGGCTTCACCACCCTGCCGGCCGATTCCCGTTCAACCTGCTATCCGACCGATATCGCCAAGATGCTGATGGCGCCTATCTTTCATGTGCATGGTGATGACCCCGAGGCCTTGCTGCAGGCCGCAGACCTGGCTCTCGACTTCAGACAGGAATTCGGCCGCGACGTCGTCATTGAAGTCCTCTGCTTCCGCCGCCATGGCCACAACGAAGGGGATGAACCCTTCTTCACCCAACCGCTGATGTACGAGAAGATAAAAACCCATCCCCCAGCAGCCGATATCTACTCTCAGCAACTGCTCGATCAGGGGATCGCAGCAGATATTCTCGCTCAGATCCGCAACGAGGTTGAAAACGAACTGGAAGAAGCCCTTAAGCGTCCGGAGCAGAAGCTGCCCGAGCCCTTTAAACTCAAATGGAGCGGGGTGTTAAGGGATTACAGCTTTGCCCCGGTTGCGACGAGCGTCGCCCAGGAAAAACTCAAGGAGCTCGGGGCGCTCATCACCCGCATTCCAGCCGGCTTTACCCCCCACAAGAAAATTGCCGGGCTGATGAAACGGCGCCTCGCGCAAATCACCCAAGGCGACCAGATCGACTGGGGAACCGGCGAAGCCCTGGCCTTCGCCAGCCTGCTCGCTGAAGGCAAGACCATCCGCCTCTCGGGGCAGGACTCTAGGCGCGGCACCTTCAATCACCGCCACGCGACCCTCATCGATATGCGGAGCGCTGCACGGCTGACCCCCCTCGAAGAGATCGCCACCCACAACAACTGCCGCTTCCATGTCCACAACAGTTCCCTTTCGGAGTTTGCGGTGCTCGGCTTTGAGTACGGCTACTCGGTCGAGAACCCCCACGGCCTGACCATCTGGGAGGCGCAGTTCGGCGATTTTGCCAACGGAGCCCAGGTCATCATCGACCAATTCATCAGCAGCAGCGGCACCAAGTGGGAACGTTTCAGCGCCCTGACCATGCTCTTGCCCCACGGCTACGAAGGTCAGGGGCCCGAACATTCCAGCGCGCGCATCGAGCGCTACCTGCAGCTGTGCGCCGACGACAATCTGCAGATCGTCTACCCGACCACCCCGGCCCAACTGTTTCACCTGCTGCGTCGTCAGTTGCATCAACCGTTCCGCCGCCCGCTGATTGTTTTCACCCCCAAGGGGATGTTGCGCCACCCGCTGTGCGTCTCAACCATTACAGATTTCACTGCCGGCCATTTTAAGAATATCATTGCCGACGACCTAGCCAAACATGGCGTCAAACGGCTGCTCTTCTGCAGCGGCCGTATCTACTACGACCTGCTGCAGTATCGCCAGCAGCAAAAAATTAGCGACACCGCGCTTATCAGAATCGAGCAGCTCTACCCCCTCGATAGCGCGCAATTACAGACTGCGCTCGAGGGCTATCCGAAAAAAACTCTCTGTCGCTGGGTTCAGGAGGAGACCGCCAACGGCGGCGCCTGGCAACAGATCCGCGATGAACTCGCTGCGCAACTGGGGCATCCGCTCGAATATGTTGGGCGCAGGGCATCAGCCAGCACCGCCTCCGGCTCGCACCGCACACACAACGAAGAGCAGCAGCACCTTATTGCCCAGGCATTTGCAGCTGAACCAAGGGGATTATAGATATGGAGTTCAAGGTACCTGAGATAGGCGAGTCGATCGTCGCGGCGATCGTCGGCGAGTGGCAGAAGAAAACCGGAGACCGGGTTGCGGTTGACGATCTGCTGGTCGAGCTGGAAACCGACAAAATCAATATTGAGATTCTGGCCGAAACTGCCGGCATTCTCGAAACTCGGGCGGCCGAAGGTGATACGGTCGCCATCGGCGCGATTCTGGGGCGGATCGAGGCAGGGGGAGTGGCAAATGCAGCAGCAACTGATGCTGCCCCGCCCACTACAGTTGAACCCGCAGCGACAGCGCTCACGAACAAACCGCTCAATCCTGCGGTACCCAAGCTCGCCGCCGGAAAAGGTCTCGACCCCGCTCAACTGGAGGGGAGCGGTCGCGATGGCCGGGTGCTGGTCGACGATCTGAAATCGGCCCCACAGCCGCAACCCGCCACGCAAGCGACTCCACAACCAGCGACCGCGGCTCCTCGACTCGCTGAGGTAAACCCGCTTCCCGCCGCACCCGCACTTTCCACGCCCAGAAAAGACGATCCACGTAGCCGCCGCGTGGCGATGAGCCCGATTCGTAAAAAAATTGCCGAGCAGTTGTTGAAGGCGCGTCAACAGACCGCGATGCTGACCACCTTTAACGAGGTCGACATGAAGCGCCTGCTCGACCTGCGGACCAAGCATAAGGAGAGCTTTGCCAAAAAGCACGAGGTGAAACTCGGTCTGATGTCGTTCTTCGTCAAGGCCAGCGTTGAAGCCTTAAAAGAGTTTGAAGCGGTCAACGGCCAGATCGATGGCGCGGATATTCTCTATCAGGATTTCTACGACATCGGCATCGCGGTTGGCGGCAAACGCGGACTGGTGGTCCCGATCCTGCGCGATGCAGACAGCTTAAGCTTTGCCAATATCGAAAAGAAAATCCGTGATTTCGGCGAACGTGCAGGCACCGGCAAACTGGCTCTGGAAGAGATCCAGGGCGGCACCTTCACCATCAGCAACGGCGGGGTTTACGGTTCCCTGCTCTCGACCCCGATCCTCAACCCGCCACAGAGCGCGGTCCTCGGCATGCATGCCATTCAGGACCGCCCGGTCGTGGTGAAGGGTGAAATCCACATCCGCCCGATGATGAACCTGGCGCTCTCCTACGACCACCGCATCATCGACGGCCGCGAAGCAGTCAGTTTTCTCAAACGGATCAAAGTGCTGCTCGAAGATCCTGAAGAGATGTTATTGGAAATGTGAGGTTCGAGGTTCATGACTTTCATCGTCGAACATCGAACATGGAACCTCGAACGGTTTGCATAGAAGGAGTGTTCAATGAGTGATCAAATATATGATTTGCTGATAATCGGTGCTGGCCCCGGAGGCTATGTAGCCGCCATTCGTGGTGCGCAACTCGGGTTAAGGGTTGCGGTCATCGAAAAGCGCGCCACCCTCGGCGGCGTCTGCCTCAATGAAGGCTGTATCCCGAGCAAGGCCCTGCTCGAATCGAGTGAGCAGCTCTACAAGATGCAGAACGGACTCGATACACACGGGATCAGTTGTGAGAATATCCGTTTCGATCTGCAGAGACTGATGACACGCAAGGAGGAGATCGTAGCCAAACTGACCGGCGGCATTGCGGGTCTGTTCAAGAAGAATAAGGTCGACTCCTTCACCGGCAGCGCGAAAGTTCTGGGCGCGACAGAGGGGGTGCAACGGGTTGAAGTCTCCGGCGCCGAAGTCCTGACCCTCAAGGGCAAACGTCTGCTGCTGGCGACCGGCAGTGAGGCGATCGAATTGCCCCACCTCCCCTTTGACGGCGAGACGATTATCTCGGCCCGCGAGGCCCTGGCCTTGCCAGAGGTGCCAGCATCGATGCTGGTGGTCGGTGGCGGCGTAATCGGTCTGGAGATGGGTTCGGTCTGGAGTCGTCTGGGTTGCAAGGTCAGCGTGGTTGAGATGCTCCCCCAACTGATCCCCGGCACCGATCCACAGATCGCCAAACTGCTGCAGCGTAACCTGGTAAAGCAGGGGCTCGAAATCCGCCTCGAAACCAAAGTCGAATCGGCAGCAAAGGCCAAGAGTGGCTTCGATATCGCTCTGAGCAATAAAAGGGGCAGCGAGACGGTCGCGGCAGAAATCATTCTGGTTGCCACCGGTCGCCGTCCGCAAAGCGCGGGATTGGGACTGGAAGCCATCGGACTGACCCCCAACGCGGGCGGTTTTCTCGAGGTCGATGAAGACTACCAGACGCAGATTGCCGGCATCTACGCGATCGGGGACCTGATCCCCGGACCGATGTTGGCCCACAAAGCGAGCGACGAAGGCGTGGTCTGCGTCGAACGGATGCTCGGCCAGCAGGCCAGTCTCAACTATCAGGCGATTCCTGCCGTCACCTACACCCACCCCGAGGTCGCCAGTGTCGGCCGCAGCGAAGCAGGACTAAAGGCAGACAATATCCCCTTTGCGGCTGGCAAATTCTATTTTGCCGCCAGCGGCCGCGCCCTCGCCATGGCCGACAGCGAGGGGTTCATCAAGGTCCTCGCCGATCCAGAGAGCGGGCGCATCCTGGGTATCCACATCATCGGCCCGCATGCCTCGGAGTTGATTGCGGAAGCGACCACGGTGATCAATTTTGGGGGGAGCGTCCATGACATGGCCGTCACCTGTCACGCCCACCCGACCCTGGCCGAAGCTCTGCGCGAGGCCGCCCTGGCCGTCACCAAGGAGGCGATCCACGCCTGATTAAAACCAGCAATTCTCAGCCAAGTTCTCTTGACAAAAATTGGTCGAACCGCGAGAATCCAAAATCAGTTCAGGCCGGAGATCTAGCTTCTCCGGCCTGAACTGATTTAAGGACAAAAGACTACAAAACTCCCCCACAAATCGAGGTTGCATTGAAATCACTAAAGAAACTGCTACTCCTGCTCATCATCGTCGGCCTGATCGCGGCCGCCTTCACCTATTTCCGTGACACCAGCGCCCCCCTCGCAAGGTTGACCCCCGGATCGGGCCCGATCTCGCATAAAACCATCCTGGCCCTCGATCTGAGCGATGAGGGCACCGGGCTGAAAACGGTGACGGTCGAAGCCGTGCAGGGCGAGAAACGCCAGGTCCTGCTGACCCGGGAATTTCCGCCCCAAACCCTGCTCGCCCAACTAGATCTGCTACTTGCCGATAAAAAACTGAGCGAAGGGCCACTGAGCATCGAGGTCACCAGTGGCGACCGTGCGATCTACCATCTGGGCAAGGGGAACAGCGCCAAGGTCAGCTTCGACCTGACCTACGACAGTCGCCCCCCGATCATTTCCGTTTTGAGCCGCACCCATTATTTCCGGCATGGCGGTGGCGGGCTAGTGCGTTACCAGTTGAACGAAGAGGTCGAAGCCTCCGGACTGATAGTCGGTGAGCACTTCTTCCCTGGTTTCAAGCAGGATTCGGGGGATTATATTGTGCTCGGCAGCTGGCCATGGAACCTGGAGGAAGCCGATTTTGTGCCGCGCGTCACCGCACGCGATCTAGCCGGAAATGAGCGGCAGGCCGGTATTTATTTCAACACGATTAAACGTAAATTCCGACAGCGCCAGATCCAGCTGTCCGACAGCTTTCTGCAGCAGAAAGCCCCCGAGTTTGAAGCCCTGGCCCCTGGTCTGAGCGATCCACTCGACATCTTCCTCAAGGTCAATGGGGATGTGCGGGCCGCCAACCGCCAAAAAATGGTCGAGATTTCACGCCAAACGGCCCCCCTGCCGCTGTGGGAAGGCGCCTTCATCCGCCAGCCCGGCGCATCGACCCTGGCGATTTTTGCCGATACGCGTGACTACATGTACAAAGGGAAGAAGGTCGATCGTGCGACCCACCTCGGCCTCGATCTGGCCTCGGTCGCGCGCGCCGAAATCATTGCCGCCAATGCCGGCGAGGTGGTCTTTGCCGACTACCTCGGCATCTATGGCCAATGCGTGGTCATCGACCACGGCCTGGGTCTGCAGACCCTTTACGCCCATATGAGCCAGCTTGACGTCAGCGTCGGCGATCAGATCAGCCGCAACCAGCCGCTTGGACGCTCCGGGGCCACCGGTATGGCTGGCGGCGATCATCTGCACCTCGGCGTATTTATTTCAGGGGTCCCGGTGCAACCCCTCGAATGGTGGGATGCCAGTTGGCTCAGGAACAATATCACCAGTAAACTGCAGGCCGAGTGATCTGCTTGACAGCAGAAGAGCTTCTGCACTACAAGAGTTGTTTCTTCAATTAAATTCCATGTCATCAAACGAAAGGTGAACCCGATGAAAAAGTTTTGTGCCGCCCTGGCAATACTCGCACTGCTGACGGCCTGTACCTCCAACGATCAAAAACCAACCGAACCGGCTGCTGAGGCCTCTGGCGCCAAACAGATCAAAGCTGGCTTCGTCTATGTTGGTCCGGTTGGCGACGCCGGCTGGACCTGGTCACATGATCAGGGCCGGGTCGCCATGGAAAAGGCCGACTACGTGACCCCTTCGACCTTCATCGAATCGGTCCCGGAAGGTGCCGAATCGGCGCGGGTCATCAACGGACTGGTCCAAAAAGGCCACAACCTGATCTTCACCACCAGCTTCGGCTACATGGATGCGACCCTGGATGTCGCCTCCAAAAATAAAGATGTCGTCTTCATGCACTGCTCCGGCTACAAGTCGGCCGAAAATGTCGGCACCTACTTCGGTCGCATGTATGAGCCGCGCTACCTTTCGGGGATTATCGCCGGCAAAATGACCAAAACCAACAGCATCGGCTACGTTGCCGCCTTCCCGATCCCCGAGGTTATCCGTGGCATCAACGCCTTCACCCTGGGTGTGCGCAGCGTCAACCCCCAGGCCAAGGTCAAAGTCGTCTGGACCCAGACCTGGTTCGATCCAGGCATCGAGCGTGACGCCGCCGACAGTCTGCTCGACGTCGGTGCCGATGTTCTCACCATGCACCAGGATGCTCCGGCCACCCTGCAGGCCGCCGAAGCACGCGGTGCCTACGTGATCGGCTACAACAGCGATACGCGCAAATTTGCCCCCAATGCCTTCTTGACCGCACCGATCTGGAATTGGGCCTCGATCTACACCAAGACGGCCGCAGAGGTCCAAAACGGCACCTGGAAAACCTCTCAGATCTGGTGGGGGATGAAGGAAGAGCTGGTTCAGCTTGCGCCCCTAAGCGACAGGGTGCCAACTGCGGTTCGGCAACTGGTTGAAGAGAAACGCAAGGCGATCGTCGCCGGCAGCCTGCACCCCTTCAGTGGCCCACTCAAGGACCAGACCGGCAAGGAGACCGTCGCCGCTGGCGTCACCCTCGACGACGGCGCACTCCTCGGTATGAACTGGTTTGTCGAAGGCGTGCAGGGGACTATCCCCAAGTAAACCCAATAGAGCTCCCAGGGCACGCATCGCCATTTTTGTGATGCGTGCCTTTTTTATTCCCGGCGTCAAACAGACATATTTCCCCAGTTCAGCCTGTTTCGCGTGAGCATTTCACAAATAACTGGACACTATGCCCAACCTCCTTCAGCTGCAGCATATCCGTAAAACCTTCCCCGGCGTGGTGGCACTCGATGAGGTTTCCTTCACTATCGCGGCAGGGGAGATCCATACCCTGCTCGGTGAAAACGGCGCGGGCAAGAGTACCCTGATGAACGTGCTGACCGGTTTCTACGCGCCTGATCAGGGCAACATCCTGCTCGATGACCAACCGGTGCGCTTCGCCTCGCCACGTGAATCCCTCTCACAGGGGATCGGCATGGTCTATCAGCATTTCATGCTGGTCCCCGCCCACAGCGTGCTTGAGAATATCCTGGTGGCCCTGCAGAATGTCCCGCTGCTCTTTCCACGCCGTCAACTGCGCGAGAAGATCGCGCAAACCATCGCCGACTTTGGTCTCGAGCTCGACCTCGACTCACCGGTCTGGAAACTCTCGATCGGTGCCCAGCAATGGATCGAACTGATCAAGCTGCTGATGCGCGACTGTCGTCTACTGATTCTCGACGAGCCGACTGCGGTTCTCACCCCTCAGGAAGCGGCAAAGCTCTTCAAGGTCCTCGCCAAACTCAAGCAGCAGGGCAAGAGCATCATCTTCATTTCGCACAAGATGCGCGAGGTGATGGAGATCTCGGACCGGGTGACCATCCTCAAAAAAGGTCGCAGCGTTACGACCCTGGAGTCTGGTGAATTCGACCAGAATCGCCTCGCGGCGCTGATGATCGGCAACGATCGCATCCCCGAATGGCAGAAGTCACTCCCCTTCAGCGATGAGCTGGTGCTTGAAATCGAAAATCTCGCGGTGCGCAATGATCGTGGTCTGGCCGATCTCGACAACTTCAGCCTGCAGCTCAAAAAGGGCGAGATTCTCGGCATCGCCGGTATCGCCGGCAACGGCCAGAAAGCGCTGGCCGAAGCCCTGACCGGGCTGGCCCGGGTCGACAGTGGCAAGGTGCTGGCCGCAGGAGCAGATATCACCCGCAGCTGCGCGCGCAGCAGCTATATTGCCGGCATCGCGCATATCCCCGAAGACCGCAAGGCGATCGGCATTGCCCCCGACCTGAGTCTCGACGAGAACCTGATCCTGAAAAGCTTCCGCTCTGCCCGCTTCCGCAATGGTTTCTTTCAAAGCCGCCGCGCCATCCGGCAGAACGCCCAGGAGAAGATCGAGCAGTTCGCCATCAAGGCCGGTCCCAGCGGCAGCCCGGTGCGGCTCTTATCGGGTGGCAACATTCAAAAAGTCATCATCGCGCGTGAGCTCTCCGAACGCCCCCAGGTGCTGGTCGCACTCTATCCGACCCGTGGCCTCGATATCGGCTCGGCCGAATACGTTCACAAGGTGATCGCCGAGGGCGCCGGGGATGGTATGAGCACCATTTTGATCTCTGAGGACCTCGATGAACTCTACAAAATTTCCGATCGGATCGCCGTGATCTTTCGGGGCCAACTGGTCGGCTACGTCGACCCGGCAACCGCCAGTCGCGAGCAGATCGGTCTGATGATGAGTGGCGAGGTGCCCGCATGATCCTGCGCATCGAAAAACGCGAGCAGGGCTCCGCGCTCTTCCGTAGCCTGACAACCACAGCCTCGCTGCTCTGCGCCCTGCTCTTCGCCGGTTTCCTGCTCTTCTTCGCCGGGGTCGATCCGGCCGCGGCCTATCTCGAGATACTCAAGGAATCCCTCGGCTCCAGCTACGGCCTGTCGGAGACCCTGGTCAAGGCGACCCCCCTGATCATCACCGGCCTGGCGGTCTCCATCGCCTTCCGTATGCAGATCTGGAATATCGGTGCCGAGGGCCAGATCTACATGGGGGCCTGTGGCGCAACCGGGGTGGCACTCTTCTCCGGTCTCGACAGCCCGCTGATGCTGCCCGCCATGTTTGCCGCCGCCTTTATTGCGGGTGGTCTCTGGGCCGCGGTCGCGGGCCTGCTGCGCGCACTCTGGCAGGTCAACGAAGTCATCGTCACCCTGCTGATGAACTACATTGCCATTCTGCTGACCAACTATCTGATCTTCGGCCCCTGGAAAAACCCCGACGGCTACAACTTTCCGCTGACCGCTCAATTCAGCGACGCGGCGCGCCTCACCGAGTATTTCAATACCCGCCTGCACAGCGGCTTCTTCCTCGCGCTGTTCTGCGCGCTGGCCGTCTACCTGCTGATGGAGCGCACCATCTGGGGCTTTCAGGTCAAGGCGATCGGCAGCAATCCGGCCGCCGCACGCTACGCCGGGATGAAGACCGGTCTGGCGATCTTTTTGGTCTTGGCCTTGAGTGGCGCCATCGCCGGTGTCGCCGGGTTCAGTGAAGTCGCCGGTCTGCAACACCGCCTGCAGCATGGCATCTCGCCCGGCTACGGCTATACCGCAATCATCATCGCCTGGCTGGCGCGCCGCTCGGCTTTAGGGGTGGTCATCGTCTCGTTATTGATGGGGATTCTGCTGGTCGGTGGCGACAGTCTGCAACTCTCCTGGCAACTACCGGTGGCTTTCGCCTACGCCTTTCAGGGCCTGATTCTGTTTTTCCTGCTGGCGAGTGACTTCTTTATCAACTTCCGCCTGCGCCGCGTCAAGGAGACGGACGATGCTTGAGATTCTGCTCGATGCCACAGTGCGCGCCGGCACGCCGATCCTGTTCGCCACCTTAGGCGCGATCATCAATGAACGGGCCGGGATTATCAACCTGGGGATCGAAGGGCTGATGCTGATCGGCGCCCTAAGCGGCTTCGCGGCGACCTTCGCCAGCGGCAGCCTTTTTCTGGGGGTAGTCGCCGCCTTCGTCGCCGCCTTTATCGCCGGCAGCATCCACGCCCTGATCTGCGTGCAACTGCGCGGGAACCAGATCGTCAGTGGCCTCGCCCTGACCCTATTCGGCGTCGGCATAACCGCCCTCTTCGGCCGCGGCCTGGTCGGCCAAACCATCGAGGGCTTCGAACGTCATGCGGTGCCGCTGCTCGCGCAACTGCCGCTGGTCGGCAAGGCCTTCTTCAACCAGGACTGGCTGATCTACTTCAGCTTCCTGCTGGTCATAGCGATCTGGTTCTTCCTCTACCACAGCCGCTGGGGACTCAACCTGCGCACCGTCGGCGAGAACCCGACCGCAGCCGACGCCTGCGGTATTCCGGTCAATCTCTACCGCTTTTTAGCCGTCGCCTGCGGCAGCGGATTCGTCGGCATCGGTGGCGCCTACTTGAGCCTTGTCTATACGCCGATGTGGATTGAGAATATGACCGCCGGGCGCGGCTGGATCGCCGTGGCGCTGGTCATCTTCGCCAGTTGGTCGAGCTTTCGCGCCCTGGGCGGCGCCTACCTGTTCGGCGGCGTCACCGCCATGCAGTTACGTTTCCAGGCAATGGGCACCACCGTCAGCGTGCATATTCTGCAGATGCTCCCCTACATCTTCACCATTGTCGTGCTGGTCATTTCCACCCTGCGCTTGCAAAAAGGCGCCAGCCAGCAGCCCGGCAATCTCGGCCTGCCCTATGATCGCGAGGACCGCAAATGAATCACGCCGCCCTAACCCTGCTTGAACGGATCAAACGCGACGGACGGGTCGATGGTGAAATTATCAAGGTCGACCGCTTTCTGAACCACATGGTCGACCCGCAGTTGATCGACCTGCTCGCCGCCGATATTGCGACCCGCTTTCTCGAGCAAGGCATCGACAAGGTGCTCACCGCCGAGACCAGCGGCATCATCCTCGCCCAACCGGTCGCCGGGATGCTCGGCGTGCCCTACGTCTTCGCCAAGAAGAAGCAGCCGCTGACCATGACCGACTACTACGCAGCCGACAGCTTCAGCTTTACCAAGCAGGAATCGACCCGCTTCTACGTCGCCAAAGAGATGCTCAGCGCGGGAGAGCGAATCCTCTTTATCGATGATTTCTTCGCCAAGGGCGCGACCTTAAAAGCGATGGAAGAGATGATTGCCCAGGCCGAGGCGAACCTGATCGGTACAGCGGTCATCATCAATAAATCAGCACGACGGGATATTGAATCGATTCTGACTCTGGAGGACCTGCAGTTTTCGACGGAAGAATAATCCGGCAGATCCAGATTTGAAAACAGCGTCCAAGGGCCCGGCAGCTAGAAATATTGCTCCGGGCCTTTTCCTTTTTGAGGGTGCTGCAGCTTTTATCTCAGCAATATTTTCTGGGCTGATCCTGCGCGGGTATGGCGCATCAAATCCGGAGTGATAAACTTATCCCTAAAGGGACAGATTATTCGAAACTATTGCCCTGGGCCGCAAGCATGGGAACCGAGAGTCAGTCATACAGCCTGCCGATATTACCCTTGAAGAGTGTCATAATTTTTCCGACATTTGCCATGCCGATCAGCATCCAGCGGCCAGCATCGGTCAAGGCGATCAGTGCGGCGCTGAAGGGTGAAAACAAGATCGTTGCGATCTTCACCCAACGGGATGCAACCCAGGAGCTCCCGCAAGTGACCGATCTCTACGAGGTGGGAACGGTCGCAAACGTCCAACTCATCTCCCGCTTCGGCACAACCATGCAGATCATCATTCACGGCATAGAACGGGTCAGAATTTTACATGCAATCCCCTCGCCCCTCTTTCTCAAGGCGCAGGTACAGCCGTTCCCGCTGCACATAAGACAAAACGTCGAAACCGAGGCCTTGCGGCGTGAAGTGCTCGATCTGTCCGAAAAATTCTTCGCCATAAGCCATTCTGAAATGCAGCTCAACTTCCCGTCAGTCGCGGCCGCCAGCGAAGATATCATGCCGCTGGTCTATGCGGTCGCCAAGCTGTTACCGCTCGACCTGTCTAAAGAACAGGAACTGCTGGAAGCGCCCAGCGAGAAGGAGACGATAAAACTGCTCAACAATTTTCTGAGCCATGAAATCCAGATCCTTGAGGTGCGCAAGAAAATTTCCGAGCAGGCCAAAGACAAACTGAACCAGGAACAGCAGAAATACCTGCTGCGCGAGCAGATCAAGGCGATGCAGCAGGAGTTGGGTGAAGGTGGGGCAGAGAATGAAGCGACGGAGTTACGCAAGAAACTCGCAGACTGCAGTCTGCCGGAGACGGTCAAGCTTGAGGTAGAAAAAGAGCTGGGACGGCTCGAACAGCTCCCATCGAGTTCGCCCGAATATCAGGTGAGCCTGGCCCACCTGCAGCTGACCATGGAACTCCCCTGGGCTGAGGTCACCACCGACAACCTCGACTTGAGCAATGCCCGCCAGGTGCTCGACGCGGACCACTATAACCTCAAGGAGGTCAAGGAGCGGATCATCGAACAGCTGGCGGTCATGAAACTAAACCCCCAGGCCAAATCGCCGATCCTCTGTTTCGTCGGGCCACCGGGGGTCGGCAAGACCTCGCTCGGCCAGTCGATCGCCAGAGCCCTGGGGCGCAAGTTTGACCGCTTCAGCCTCGGCGGCCTGCACGATGAAGCCGAACTGCGCGGCCACAGACGCACCTATATCGGCGCCATGCCGGGTCGGATTATCCAGGCGATCCGCCGCGCCGGGGTCAGAAATCCGCTGATCATGTTCGATGAGATCGACAAAATGGGACACGACTTTCGCGGCGACCCGGCCGCCGCGCTAATGGAGATCCTCGACCCGGCCCAGAACAATAGCTTTCACGACAATTACCTCGACCTGCCCTTTGACCTGTCGAAGGTCTTCTTTATCACCACTGCCAACAGCCTCGACAGCATCCCCAAGCCCTTGCTCGACCGCATGGAAACCCTCTCCTTAAGCGGCTACAGCGACGAAGAGAAGATGGCCATCGCCAAACGTTACCTGTTGCCGCGCCAACGGGCCGAGGCGGGACTTTTGGCCGAGCAGTTGGAAGTGCCGGATGAAACCCTGGCCGCGACGATTCGCGGTTATACCCGTGAGGCCGGAGTGCGTGAGATTGAGCGCATGCTGGCCCGCCTGGCGCGTAAGATCGCGATCCGCTTTGCCGAGGGGCAAACCAACTCCGTCAGCATAGAGGTCGGTGAACTGTTCGAGCTGCTCGGCCCGGAGCGCTTCTTCGTCGAGCAGATCCGCAAGCAACTCCCCCCCGGAGTGGCCACCGGCCTGGCCTGGACCGAAGCAGGCGGGGATGTCTTGTATATCGAGGCCCTTGCCCTCCCGGCCGGCGAGAAGTTCACCCTGACCGGCCATCTCGGTGAGGTCATGAAGGAATCGGCGCTGGCCGCCAACAGCTATGTGATTTCGCAGTGCCAGGCCCTCGGCATCGCGCGCAGCATCGACGCGGTGCATATCCACGTCCCCTCAGGCGCCATCCCCAAGGACGGCCCCTCGGCCGGGGTGTGCATGGCGACCGCCCTGACCTCGCTCTATAGCGGCCATGCGGTGCGCAGCGATACGGCGATGACGGGAGAAATCACCCTGAGTGGGCTGGTGTTGCCGGTCGGAGGGATCAAGGAGAAAGTTCTGGCCGCGCGGCGGGCGGGGATCCTGCGCGTGATTCTGCCGCACGAGAATGAAAAAGACCTGTCAACCTTGCCGGAGCCGGTAAGGGCCGAAATGGAGTTTATCCTCGCCGCGCAGATCGAGGATGTCATAAACGCTGCCATTCCGGCCTTGAGCCCGGACTGAACCCTAGGCTGGCGAAGCAAGCTCCGCAGCCAGGCTGTCAACAACCTCGATATCCTCTTCAGCAAATTCCTCTACCCAGAGCGCCGTAGCCAGATAGAGCCTGATAAAAGGCGACTCCTGGTGGGTATTGGCGAGCTGCGCGTAGATCTTCAGCTTGGTTTCTGCCGCTTCGTTACCTGCCGCCTCGATCTGCGCGAGGTACTGGTCATTGATCTCCGGTGCCAGTTCGGTAAAGAAGGAGACCAACACATCCGCCGCCAACTGACCCTCTTCGGCCTTAAACAACACCGCATCCAGCCGCGTCGCCGAGCCGACCTTGCGGTTGACCAGCGAGTCGTGACGGAAACTTTTCAGCCCGGCAGCATCAACCCAGCGCGAAAAAATTGTCGGTTGTTGCTTGGCGCATAAGCGGCAAACCGCGGCTTTTCTATTTTCCGGAAGCTCGTTCCAGGCATTACTGACAGATGAGGGGACCATCCACTTAGACCTTTCTAAGTAAAGATAAAATATCGACTTCGACCGCGCACACTATGCCATTATCGGATCGGGAGAACAAGTTGCGAGTGGCTCCAATTCTTGATGATTAAATACTTAATTGACCCGGGCTTTTTGAAATGACTTAATAGGGGAATTCAACCAAGGGTGGCCATTGAACAATCAAGCAAACAAACCTGGGCCCATGCGTCTGGGACTCTATACCAGCTGCGCCCTGATCGCTTTTGCCGGCAACTCGGTGCTCTGCCGACTGGCCTTGAGAAGTGGCGAGATTGATGCGGCCAGCTTCACAAGTATTCGCCTCGTTTCCGGCGCAGTTGTTTTGTGCCTTGCCCTGAAATTATTTTCCCCAAAAACCACCGCCGCCTGGCGAGGAAGCTGGATCTCGGCCGCGGCTCTCTTCAGCTACGCCGCAGCATTCTCCTTCGCTTACCTCTCACTCGCCACCGGCACCGGGGCCCTCATCTTGTTCGGGGCCGTGCAAATGACCATGATCATGGCCGCCCTGCTGGCTGGCGAACGGCTCAAGCGCTGCGAGTACCTGGGCGTCTCACTGGCGTTCGGCGGGCTGGTCTATCTGGTTTTCCCAGGGGTGACGGCGCCCTCACTGACCGGCTCCCTGCTGATGGCTGGCGCCGGAATCTCCTGGGGGATCTATTCCCTGCGCGGCAGAAACACAGTAAACCCCCTTGCGCAAACGGCCATGAACTTTGCCTTTTCGCTCCCCTTTGTTGCGCTCTTGAGTCTCTGCTTTATCAGCCAGAGTCATCTTTCGTTAAGCGGGATTCTGCTGGCGGTCCTATCGGGGGGGCTGGCGTCCGGGCTCGGTTACGCGCTCTGGTACCTGGCCGTCATGGGGATGACAACGACCAAGGCCTCAATCGTGCAACTGGCCGTGCCGGTCTTAGCCGCCATCGGCGGGACCCTCTTCCTCGCAGAAGAGCTCAGCGCGCGCTTAATCGTCTCGACCATCATTATTCTGGGCGGTGTCGCTTTAGGCATGACTGGCGACAAGCGTCTGCGCTCAATCCAGGAAGAATAATCCCCGGCCGCCAGGCTCAGGGTTCGACCGCGGCCGCATAGTTCTGCTCGCGCAGCGTTGCAAGGACCAGGGCAATATGCTCAGGCCCGCGGGTTTCCAGCTCGAGCCGCACCTCGGAATGCCCCAGGGTCACATCGACGGTGCGCCGGTCATGGCTGACATGCAGGATATTGGCTTCGATTTTGGCCAGCAGCGTCGCCAGTTCGGCCAGGGCGCCGGGGATATCCGGCAGGTCGATCCGCACCTTCAAGAAGCGCCCCTCGCCCAACATCCCGCGCTCGATCACGCGCGACATAGTCTGCACATCGAGGTTCCCCCCCGAGAGCACACAGACCGTATTGCCCCGCGCCAGCGTGCGCTGCTGAAAAAGCAATGCGGCCAGGCATACCGCACCGGCGCCCTCGACCACCAGCTTGCCCATCTCGAGCAGGCTGACAATCGCCTGGGCGATCTCCTCTTCCTCAACCGTGACCAGATCATCGACATATTTTTCGATCAAGGGAAAGGTCTGGTCGCCCAAACGCTTGACCGCAATGCCATCGGCCAAGGATTTTGCCGACGGTAGCGCCACCGGCTGCCCCTCACGCCGCGCCGCCACGGCCGAGGCACAGGCCGCCGCCTGAACCCCGATGATCCGCAGCTTGCGTCCCAGAGAGCGCGCCGCCAGCGCCACCCCGGCGATCAGACCACCGCCGCCGATCGGCACCAGCAGGGTATCGATCTCGGGGAGTTGCTGAATAATCTCGAGTCCGACCGTCCCCTGGCCAGCGATGATCAACGGATCATCGAAGGCCGGCACGTAGAGCAGCTCCCGCTCCCGCTCAAGCTGCCGGGCCAGCACCACCGCATCGTCGAACCCGGCGCCATGCAAGATCACCTCGGCGCCGTAGCTTTTGGTCGCCATCACCTTGGCCAGCGGCGTGGTCTTGGGCATCACCACCGTCGCCGCAATCCCGGCCTGCCCCGCCGCACAAGCCAACCCCTGAGCATGGTTGCCGGCCGAAGCCGTAACCACCCCCGCTGCTAAAGCATCCGCCGATTGACGCAACAGGTAATTACTGGCCCCCCGGATCTTAAACGACCCGGTGCGCTGCAGGTTTTCACACTTGAACCAGAGCGGAGAACCGATCCGCTCAGAAAAATAATGGGATGATATCAACTCGGTGTTACGTACCCTGCCGCGCAAAAGCTCAGCAGCACTGCGGATCGCTTCGATATCAACCATAACCGCCTCCTTGATGGCCCCCCTGTATAATAACAGGCCCATTCAACAAGGCCTGAACAGAACGTCAAAAGATAACCAACCGAACTCCTTGACGATTTGCCTAGCGCACCTGTAAAGTGAAACTTATTCAAATGAATTTGGAGCCTTATGTACCATACTGAGGGGCGATATTTAAAGAGATGAGAACCCGTTTTGGAGCAGTCGAAAGATCTGGGCTCAAGCGGTATTTTTATGAAATGAATCCCCTCCTGTTATTTTGTATAGGCCGCGACCGATCCAAATTCGATTAAAAAATAGCCAAAAAAAAATTCCTGCAATTATTCAAATTTTGAATTGATATCCGGTCGCCGGCAATCCGTATCCGTTGGGCAAGGGAGGAAAGTACAAATAAATGATACCGAGAGCGACAATACTA
>JAAXQE010000178.1 GCA_012974425.1 Geopsychrobacter sp. | reverse complement strand
TGGCCCTGTCTATCGAATGCCCGCAGGGTGGGAACCCTGAATCTTGCCAATTACATGAATTCAGGAAAAAGCCCTTTTCTGAAAAAAAGGAATGGATAGGAACTTTAACCGACGATGAGGTTATGGATCTTTTTGAAAATCATCTTGAATGCATAGACACCAAAGGGTATCTAGATAGTGCTCTAAAGGGTCAGGCTAGGCAGTAGAAGGGTGCACAAAGTATCCAAGAACAAAATCAACAAGAAAATCAACCGGATGGAACAATAGCTGTACTTCCCGAAAAGCAAAACTCAATATTGAAAATCTTCGTGAGACATCATAACGACCGAGCTTTCATTCCGGCGGGGAATAATGACAGGATCGTGGTCGGCGCAGCCATTTTCCATTGTCTTGGCCAGGTTGCTTCGTGCATTGGCATATGAAATAGCTTCCATGTACGTCTACATTTCAGGTACTTGGACTGTTGGCGGTACCACAAGAAAGTGCACAGATCAATCGAATCAACGCGGAAGGAAGGTTTAAACCCGAATCCGTTGTCACCTTGAAATTCTGGCGCACCGGTGGTAGGTAACAGTTTCAATAATTCATCGGTCGCAGCGATAGCGCCACTTTCAACCATTTCAACCCAAGGACAGCATGATGGAAAGTAACAACCGGATCAGTGCCGCGACTATTCAGGTCGTCGAAACCCAAATTGAAACCAACGACCCACCCGAAACAAAACAGACCCTTGAGCGACTTATCTCTGAGGGTTTTTCTGAGAAGGTCGCCATGGAACTGCTCGGAACCGTGGTCATCGCAGAGGTCTTCGGGGTGATGAAGGATGGCAAGCCTTTCAATATTGAGCGCTACGTCGCCGCCCTGAACAAGCTTCCCAAGCCAGCCTAAAGCCCACAGCACCGGCAAATTGGCTATAGTTCAACCAATTGCGCGTTCTGAAGGGGGTCATGCATGCAGATTCATCAACGACCGATTGCCGAACGCATGCATCGCAAAACCGCAATCCTCTCCTGGCGTTCGCGCGAATTGAACATTTTAACCAAGCAATCGAGCGACTTAACGGGTTAAGCTAGAACCCCATGCTCAGACTCCTTCACATACGTAACCGAGCCACAAAAGGAACTGAATTACTATGACCAACAACGATATCCTGCGCCGCCTGCGCTATGTTTTCGACCTGAACGACTCAAAAATGATTTCAACCTTCGATTCAGCCGGACATGAGGCCACGCGCGAGCAGATCAGCGACTGGCTTAAGAAAGAGGAGGACCCGGCGTATCAAAAATGTCACGACCGGGAGATGGCGATCTTTCTGAATGGCCTGATCAACAAGAAGCGCGGCAAGAAAGAGGGCCCGCAGCCTGAGCCGGAGTCGCGCCTGACCAACAACATCATCTTCATCAAATTGAAGATCGCCTTGAATCTGAAGGCCGAAGATATCACCGAGCTGATGGATCTGGCCAACTTTCACATCAGCAAGCACGAACTGAGCGCGTTGTTCCGCAAGCCGGGGCATAAGCATTACCGGGCCTGCCAGGATCAGATCCTACGGAATTTCCTGCGAGGGATGCAGCTGAAATACCGTCCGGGGAGCGACCCGGATGCGGATGTGGAGACCGAAGCCAGTCCCGCCCCGGAAACCGATCAATGAAGATCGAGCTTAAAGACGAGCGCCTCAAGACCCTCTCTGAAAAGGTCCAGGTCTACTTCAGAAATGAACATGAGGACCCGATTGGAGAGTTGAAGGCCAGCCTGATCATCGACTTTTTCATCAAGGAATTGGGCGCAGAGATCTATAATCAGGCCATCAGCGATGCCCACGATTTTATGCAGGACAAGCTTATCGATCTGGAAGAGATTCTCTATGCGTCGGATAAATAAACGAACTCTGCCGTGCCTGCTTCTGCTGCTCTTGCTGCTCTTGCAGGGCGGTTGTGCCGGCCTGCGACCCAGCCTTGAGCCGCCCAGCCTCAGTCTAACCTCATTTCGGCTGCTCCCCTCCGCAGGGATGGCACCCAGTTTCGAGATCGGACTGCATATTATCAATCCCAATCGGACTCCACTGCCCCTCAAGGGGATCTCCTACAGGGTCACACTTGAAGGGCACAAACTGTTGAGTGGGGTGGCCAATGACCTGCCGGTCATTGCCGGTTATGGTGAAGGAGATCTGCTGCTGCAGGCCAAGGTCGATCTGTTCAGTGGCCTACGCCTGCTGAGTGATTTAATGGCGCAACCGCGCGATAGTTTCAGCTACGCGCTTGAGGCCAAGCTCGATATTGGCAGCATGCTGCCGAGCATCCGGATTAAAGAGACGGGTGACATCCAGCTGCAACCGGCCAGCCCCCGGTGAGTGGCCCTGAGCAAGCTTGTCCCTGTGGCAACTCCGCAAGCTATGCCGACTGCTGCCAGAGGCTGCATCTGGGCAAGACGAGGGCGCAGACCGCCGAACAGTTGATGCGCTCACGCTACAGCGCTTACGCCCTCAAGCTCAGCGATTATCTGCTTGAGACCACCCACCCCGAGAAACGCACCACAGACCTGCGCCAGGCAATCAGCGCCTGGGCCGCTCAGAGCGAATTTTATCGGCTGGAGATTCTCTCAACCCGCCAGGGTCAGGCGACAGACAAAATCGGCAAGGTTGAATTCATCGCCTCCTATCGTCAGCAGGGCCAGGATCGGCAGCTCAGCGAGCTGTCCCGTTTCAAACGCTATCGCAAGCTTTGGGTCTATCTGGATGGCGAGATCGACTCCTAGAAAAACAGAAGGCCCCCATCATTGCAACGGAGGCCCTCCTTTTATCTTCATCCAGCTGTGCAGGTTCCCGCGGGGAACCTTCTTCCGGCTAAGAATTGCCGGTTAATTTCCACATTATCTGTAATCATTTACGCCCAGGTGGCCTGGTGGCTCAGAGACGGTCATAAAGTCTTCCTCCTCTACGTTTGGGTTAATTCAAGCATAACATATGCTGATCGCGGCAACGGTCTGCGCTCCTTTTTTATTCATAAAAACGAAACGGATTAAGTCCGCCGGCAGAACATTTCCGCGCCCTATATCCTGTCCCCACCCCATCCAAGAGGAGAGAGCATGAGTAGTTACTGCGATATCGCACCGGATCACCCCTGGCATGGCTCCTACCATGATAGCGAGTACGGCTTCCCCTTGCGTGATGATCATCTGCTCTTCGAACGCCTAGTGCTTGAAATCAATCAGGCGGGTCTGTCCTGGCTGACTATCTTAAAGAAGAAGCAGAACTTCCGGCGGGCCTTCGAGGGCTTCGATATTGATCGGGTGGCGGCATACGGCGACGAGGACCGCCAACGGCTTTTGGCAGACGCCGGAATTATCCGGAATCGGCTCAAGATCGATGCAACCATTGCCAATGCCCAACGCCTGTTGAGACTGCGCTCTGAATATGGCAGCTTTGCCGCCTGGCTCGATCATCACCACCCCCTAGCCAAGCAAGACTGGGTGAAGCTATTCAAGCAAACCTTTCGTTTTACCGGTGGCGAGATCACGGCTGAGTTCTTGATGAGTACCGGTTACCTGCCAGGCGCCCATCAGCCAGACTGTCCAACATTCCAGATAGTTAAAGAGCTTAACCCGCCATGGATGAGGTAAAAACCTAGCGTGCGCCATTGTTAACCTACCCCTTGCTTTAGCGTCGTCCAATGAACTAATTTCCAGTGTTGCCTATATAGAAAAATACCCTTTGATGACAAAATCATTACCCACAGCAAGGGTCCTTGAGTGTCAATTCAAAACGTTCTTCTTGCACAATATCACTTTGTTTACACCTACTATTACGGCAGTATTGACGACATTCAGGTACGGGCCTATGCGGACAAGTTGAAGGCCGAGCTTAGGGAATTTAAAACCTGCTGCGAAATAATCAATTTTTCACGCGATGCCGACTTCAGCAAACCGAGTTCAGAAACCTTGAATCCAGCCGGTGCGCTTGAAAAGGAAAGACCCAATGCCGGCACCGGCCCCCTGGCTATTCTGGTGCGCGACCCCCTGACTTATGGATTGGCCCGCACCTATTCAGCCTTCGCCAGCGATTCGCGGACCGGCGTTCTCATCTCTTACGATATCGAAAAATGCCTGGCCTTCATGTGCCTCACCGAGCACCAGAGCCTTCAGATTAAAAACGCCATCAGCCTCCCCAATGCTGGGGCCTACGAACTCTCCTCTGCCGGCCAACTCCAATTTAAATTCCCCGTTTGATGCTGACAAAAACCTGGGTAGTGGCACCTAGTCGTCAGCAATTTGGACCATCAAACAATGCTCAATCCGCAAGCGACCAGGCAATTCCTCTAGCTAAGCATCCTCCTTGCAATGGCACACAATTTAATGTATTTTCTCGCAGCCCAACACTATTAAAACATCGGCAATCAACCGCGATAACCTACCTGGAGGAATCTATGCTTAAGTCTGTCATTCAACTACTGGTAATTCTGCTCGTTTGCCTGGCGGCGAGTACTGCCCTGGCAAAAGATTTTGGGGACGGGATATCACTGAAGAAAACAACCCTTGTCAGCGAACTCATTGACAATGGGGATGCCTATGTCGGTCAGCGCGTTCGGGTGCGCGGCATGATCGCTGACGTTTGCGAATCGCGCGGTTGCTGGATCTATGTCGCTGGTGACAGGCCGTTTGAGAAAATTCGGGTCAAAGTTAAAGATGGTGAGATCGTCTTCCCGCTTGAAGCGCGCGGTAACGAAGCCGTCATTGAGGGAACCCTGGAGAAATTTGACCTCAGTCGTGAAGAGGTTATCGAGCGCAATCGCCATCTCGCCGAAGAACGCGGTGAAGAGTTTGACCCCACTACGGTCAGCGGCGGTGAAATCTTTTATCAAATCCGTGGCCTAGGTGCACAGATCGAAGGGCTCTAATTCCCATGAACTGGCGGCGCCTTAACCACGCTCTGCACCGCGACATCGGCTTCCTCTGTGTCGGACTGACCCTGATTTATGCCCTGTCGGGGATTGCGGTCAATCACCTGCAAGACTGGAATGCGAACTACAGCATCGAGCGGGTCAGCCTGCAGATCGACCCGCTTCCGTCCGGCGTGGTCAGCAGCGCCCAGATCCCGCAGGTGCTCCGCCAACTGGGTGAAACCAAGATCTCAAACAAGCATTTTCAGCCCGACCCTGACAATCTCTGGCTCTACGCCGACAAACGGATGATTCGGGTCCATCTGCCGAGCGGGAATGTTCAGGCCGAAAAGCCGCAACGCAGGCCTTTTTGGTACCGGCTCAACTTTCTGCACCTGAACCACGCCAAAAAAGCCTGGACCTGGGTTGCCGATATCTACGCCGCAGGACTCTTCCTGCTGGCCCTGACCGGCATGCTGCTGCTGCCGAAGCGGCGCGACCTTAAGCGCCGCGCACTCATGCTCAGCATGACCGGCGTGGTTATCCCGATATTCTTCCTGCTTCTCTATTATTGATTTTTAAGCGCCGCGGTCTTTGCCCGAGAGGCCAGGAGTCTGGCGGACTATGCATGGCCCGACAGGCTCCTGGAAAAAAATTCTGGATCGTCACTTCAGGCTGTGTTAATTTGTATACAGTAGACAATCCAGATGTCCGAACAACCAGCAATTACCGCCGCCTACGTTCCCGGCGGTGTTCTATTTTGATCACAGGAGGAGCAACAGATGACTGACCAAGACCTGAAACAAGCCCTGCGCAAGGCGATCCAGACCGAGAAAGACGCGATGGACTTCTATAACCTGGGCGCCAGCAAAATCTTTGACGAACGCGCCAAGGCGACCTTCGAAATTCTGGCCCGCGAAGAACGCCAGCATGCCCTTTCATTTTACAACGCCTATTCATTTGGGGATCTGCCCTCTTTCAACGACATGATGGCGGCCCCCCCGGCGACAGATTCCTCCTGGTTCCTCTCCCTGCAAAAAGCGATGCTCAGTGATTTCGATGAGCGCCTCGCCCTGGAACTGGCGATCGAACAGGAAGACCTGCTGGCCAAGGAGCTGCTTGTTATCGCTGGAACAATTGATGATCCAGCGATCAAACAGGTCTATCTGAGCAACGCAGCCTCAACCCATCACCACCTCGAAATGGTTGAAGCCGACTACAAGGCGATGCTCGGCATGGGCTGAGCCCTGCGCTTAAAATCATTAGAACGAAAAGGCCACAATCCCCCGCTGGAGATTGCGGCCTTTTTCCTTGCCAGCAACATCTCTCAGCGCTAAATTAACCCTAATCTTAACTCTTCGCTCAGCTGGACACCTATGCCTGCAGATGCCTACCTCATCATCGACCAACAGAGCAGCCCCAGTGCTCAAATGCCAGAACTGCTCAAAGAGTTAGCTGCCCGCCATGACCTTGATGGCTACCGTTGCCGCCAACAGCTGCTTGGGCAGACCGAGGCACTCCTCACCCGGGGACCCGTCGACAAGCTGGCAAAGATCAATACGACCCTGACAAATTATAATTTTAACGGCCATATCATCACCCCCAGCCAGATCCAATTCGCGCCCTTCATTCTGACGCGTGTCGAAATCAACAACAACGAATTGAGTTTTTTCGGACGGGAGAAATCACTCATTATTCCACGCGACGCGCGGGTGCTGATTATCCTGGCAGAACTCTCCGGAAGTCTGGTCGAGCGCAATCTCAGCCAAATTCTTTCGGCGCATCGCTACACCGGCAACTCTGACAATTCCGGGCTGCCTCTCGAGAAATGGCAACGGACAATCCTGCAGGGCCGCCCGGTGCTCGATATCTACCTGCTGAACGAACAGGGCATACCAACAGGAGCAGTGCGCGCCTTCCCGGGGAAATTCGACCATCGCGGTCTCGGCGAACACGCGACCCTGAGCGCCAACCAGAACCTGCTTAAGCTGGTCGAACTGTCCGAAAATTACGCCGCTCAACATCGACTCGACATGCGCTTCGGCATCTCACCATTGCCTGGTGCCAGCCTGCAACCAGCTAAAGCAGACGACCTCGTCGGTCTCAAAAAAAACCTGCACAATCTGACCCGCTATGCCTGGCTACAGACCGATATCGACTCACAAAAGAAGATTCCCGCGCAGGATTCAGATGCAGAAGCAATTGCAATGGCAACCACCGGCCTGCTGACCGCCCTGCACCCGGAGCTTGCCGCCAACCTTCCCCTACAACAGGAGCTGGCTGCCGGGCTATGCCGCAAAATCGACTCATCCTCACCAGCCTCACAAGCAGAGGAGACAGACTCAAACAGAACGCAGGCGCTACCAACCCCACCCGCTGCTCAGCGCCACAACATCTGGACCAGTCCAGGGGCGATCGCGGGATACGGCCTGGCGACAATAATCACCCTTCTCTCCGCATTGGATGACATCGGTCGCTGGCTCACCCCGCTGGCCAGCAAAGCTTTTTCATCTGGAACCCTCAGCGGCGTCCTCGCAGCAGCCCTGCTTACTGCCGGCTTTCGTCGCCTGCATATTAAACGACTGATCGAAAACACCCCGACCAGCAAGATCCGCTCGATCGCTATGGGCCGGGTCGAGGTTCATGGCAGGGCGCGGCGCCAGTATGCGCTGGTTTCTCCGATGTCCCACAGCGCCTGCATCTACTACCGATTGTCAAAATACAAACGCAATCATAAAAACCACTGGGTCGTCAGCAGCATTACCAGCAGCGGCCATGTCCCCTTCTGGCTAGAGGATGAATCCGGCCGGGTGAGTGTTGACCCAGGCAGCGCGACAATTAAATCAGACCATCGTCAGGAGAGTCTGGGTGAAGGAACTCTCGCCTTCGCTGGTTTTAGTGACTCCAGTGAAAAATGGATCGAAGAGTTGATTTACGATGGCGCCCTGGTCTATGTGCTGGGCGAAGCACAGGTCAAAAAAAACCAGCGCGCACCGCGTCAACAACGCCGCGCAGAAGCACTGCGGCGCATCAAGCAGGACAAACAAAGACTATCTGCTTACGACACAAATAATGACGGCAATATCGATGAGAGCGAATGGCAAGCTGCACGCGATGAGGTCGATGAGCAACTCCTTCACGAGGATCTGGGCGATAGCAAGCAGCGCAGGCGGCAGGAAGATCTGGTTGTGATTACCAAGTCGAGTCACCGCGGGGTGCCCTTCGTCATAGCCGAAACACCCTCGGAGGAGAAACTGACGGGCGGGTACACCTGGGGAATCGGAATTCTTTTTTGCGCCGCTGCAGTCTGTAGCGGACTGACGATCTGGCTGCTGTTGCAGAATTTCTAAGAAGATCGGTCAAACAGTTTTTAAACTCGCGGGTTTGATCCCGCCGCAACGAGGAGGAATTTTATGGCCGGATGGATTGTACTTGGCGTACTGGTATTGATGATTGCCCTGGTGGTGCTCTACTGCATTGTCATCTACAACGGCTTTATCGCGATGAAAAACAGCATCGAGCGCGACTGGAGCAATATCGATGTCATGCTCAAGCAGCGCTACGACGAACTGCCGAAACTGATCAAGGTCTGCGAAGGTTACATGCAGCATGAGCAGAAGACCCTCGAAGCCGTGATCAAGGCCCGCTCAGCGGTCAGTAATGCGGGGAGTGATACCCAGAAGCTGGCGGCCCAAAATGCCCTGAGTGAAACCCTGAAATCACTCTTCATGGTGGTAGAGCGCTACCCGGATCTCAAGGCCGACAAGGGGTTCCTGCAGCTCTCAAACCGCATCACCGAACTTGAAGATCAGATCGCCGACCGGCGTGAACTGGTCAACGCCGCGGTGACCATCTACAATACCCGGCTCGAACAGTTCCCTGATATTCTCGTCGCCCGTCTGTTCAACTTTACGTCACGGCAACTGTGGAAGATCGACGCCGCGCACCGCCAGGATATCGAGGTCAATTTTTCCCAAAACTGAGCCTAAATTATTAGTGTACAACGGTCGATATGAGAGGGGGTTTGCCACATGATGTTGCAGACTCCCTTTTCACACTCCAGGGACGGAGAATTGAAGGGTTTTCCGTTTGCCGATCTACGACCACTATCAACTTCTCGGTATCGAACAGAATGCCGACCGCCCGACGATCCGCACCGCCTACCGTCGGGCTCTGCGCCGTTATCATCCGGACGCCAACGCTGGCAGTCGCGGAGGAGAGCAGAACCTGCTGCAGGTGATTACCGCGGGTCGGGTGCTCTGTGACCCCAAAAAACGGGCTGCCTACGACAGACAGCTCACAAACAATCGCCCCCCCCAGCCAGAACAGCAACCACCAGTCAAAAACAGGATCCGGCTTGTTGATCCGCGCAAAATCCTACTCGGGTGGCAAAAAATCCTCGTGAGCGTAAATCTCTCCTGCAAACGATTCTTTACCGCCGAGCAAGCCTGCCGGGCAGAGGCTCGAGCCAGGCAGAAACCGGAACGCTCCCCACCCGACTTCGGTTTTCACCTGAGGCAGGCAACAAACCGCAACATCTTGCAGCGCTATCAACGTGGCAGCGATGGCATCTTTCGCAAGGTTTCGCGACACCCACGACCTGAAAAACCGCAGAGCTGGCAGAGAAAAACGGCCCTCTGGATCCTGATTTTAGTCATGCTGTGGCGGGTTTAACGGAGGCGGAGGAGGCGGCTTTGCCAGCGCATGCGGCGCAGGCTACGTGAACCGAATTGAAGCGAGCAGCTGGCTTTTGCCGCGTTGTGGCGTCCCAGATGGCGCATGATAGCTTTGAGCATCAAAGTTTAATTTCCGTGCAGAGAGAGGGAAGTTACTGAACTGGCGCGGAATTTAAAGCGATCAGCAGGGCTGGTCAAGCGCTTTTTTTACTAAAATAATGTTCCAGATTCTTTAGAACCGGGTTTGCTGAGAACTGCGACCAAAACTGGAGATTATCCGCCCATTCTCACCTGGAGCGACAATATCGAGCAGCCGCCACAATCAATCTATTTCGTTTAACTTCAGCGGCTTAGGAAGTTTGACCTTGCACTTTCCCGGAGATGGTTCAGAATATAGCGACTCGGTATTTATTTGAGCCCACCCCGATTTTTTTAACTCTCGAACTGGGAATATCTGAAAACCAAACCACGTTCGAGGGCGTTTTCCCAGATTCAGGAGAACCCATGAGTGAAAACAGCAGCGACGAACGTAAACTATGTGAACTCCACGCCGCCGGGTTGATGGAAGAAGCGGACAGGCGCAGCAGCAACCCTGAGTTTGTCTGCGCCAAGTGTCGGCGTAAGGCCAATCGTGCCGAATACCTGCACAACCCCCTCCCCCTTAAAAAATCGACAGGCGATAATTTCTGGGGCTGAGCCCTCTCCGGAGCAGGATAAAGATATGGACCAGATCAAAAAATTCTTCACCGAACAGGATCAGTTCGCGCAACACAGCGGGATTGAGCTACTTAAGGTAGATGCAGGGAAAGCCTGGGCAAAGTTGGAGATTCAGCCTTGGCACTTGAATGGCGCCGGGACGGTGCACGGTGGGGCAACCTTTACCCTGGCCGACTTCGCCTTCGCAGTAGCGGCCAACTCCCATGGAACTCTCGCTATGGGGATCAACACCAGCACCAGCTTTGTCAACCCTGCCACCAGCGGAACCCTCTTCGCCGCCGCCGAGGAGATCTCGCTCAACAACAAGCTCGGCAGCTATCAGGTGCGGATCACCGATCAGGACGGCAGGTTGATCGCCCAGTTTCAAGGGACCGCCTATCGCAAAAGCAATGCTATTCTTGCCTGATTCAGAACTTTTGCCCCCTGCCTGTTCTTGCTCCTGATCGCTCCCTGCATTATGCTATGATCCTCAGCGACAGAACGCTCAAAAACAATTTTGGATCAGAAGGAGCTAAACCGAACATGAACGCATCAGACTTGAAACGTGGCATCGTGATTAAACTCAACGATGCCCCCTGCACGATTATCGACACCACCTCCCAATCACCGTCTGCGCGCGGCGGCACCACCCTGATCAAGGCCAAGTACCGCAACCTGTTGACCGGGCAGGTTTTGATCGAGACCCTTAAATCATCTGAGCGCGTGATCGAGGCGGACTTTGCACGACGCAAGGGCCAGTTTCTCTACACCGATGGTGACAACGGGGTCTTCATGGATCTGGAGAGCTATGAGCAGTTCGAGGTTGGCGGCGAGGTCTATGACGCGGTCAAGGGCTATCTGCTCGACGGCACCGAGCTGACCCTGGGGGTCTACAACGAGCAGGTCGTCAGTCTGGAACCGGCGATGGTGGTTGAATTGCTGGTCACCGATACGGCTCCAGCGATTAAAAATGCCACCGCCCAGGCCCAGACCAAGGAAGCGATCCTAGAGACCGGCATCAGCATTCAGGTTCCGGGTTACCTGGAGACTGGCGAGCGGATCAAGGTCGACACGCGAGAATGTCGCTTCGTTTCGCGGGCCTAATACCACCTTGTCAGTCGATCGTTTCACCACTGCCTACATGCGCAAACTGCTGGCGCAGAAGTCCGTAGCGACCGACCCACAAGAGGGTCGGCGTGCTGCGGTCGCCATGATCCTGATTGGCGTGCCCCAGGCCGAAGAGCTGTTGTTTATCCGACGCGCTGATTATCCAGGCGATCCCTGGTCGGGGGATGTGGCGTTTCCGGGGGGTGGGGTCGAAGCAGAGGATACCGACAGTCGCGCGACCGCGGAACGTGAGACAGGTGAAGAGATAGGCCTCGTCCTTTCAGACGAGGCCTATCTTGGAACACTCGGTTCGATCAATGGCGCCTACCTGCCGGTCCAGATCAGCTGCCATCTCTATCAGCTGGCTGAGCGACCCCAGCTCGTAGCGAACAACGAGGTCGTTGAAGCCTTCTACGTCCCCCTGGCGAACCTGCTTGACCCGTCACGTAACCAGGAGAGAAGCTTCGCCTATCGGGGCCATCACCATACCCACCCGATCCTCGATCTGGAGGGGTACTGTGAACATTTCCTGTGGGGGATCAGCTACCGCCTGCTGCAAAAATTCTTTACCACCCTCGGCATTCACCGCCTGGGCTAAATCCCGGCGACAAAGCTCGCGACCTGCGCAAAATACTCTTCGAAATTGGCAAACAGGATGCTGTTATGGTCGCCGACCGGAAAGAGCTTGAGCGTCTTGGGTTCAGCCCCCCAGGCGTAGAGTTGCTCGCCATGCTCAATCCCGACCAAGCCGTCATGCTGGGCGTGCATCACCAGCAGTGCACCGCTAAAACCGGCCAGAACCTGGCGATGAGCGAAGCGCTGCTGGATCAATTCTGAAAACTCCTGCGCATCGACCCCGAGTTCGGCCGGTTCAACCCGCAGTAGCAATCTCTCCAGCACATCGGCGATGCCACTTTCGAGGATCAAGCCGGCCGCCTGCGGATAGAGCCTTGCCGCCTCCAGCGCAAAGATCGACCCGACACTGCGGCCGAAGAAGATCAACGATTGCGGATCACAGCCGAGGGCTTTGATCGTGGTCGCGACATCCTCCAGCATCCGCCCAAGCTCGGCCCGTCCGCTTGAACGGCCGTAGCCGCGATATTCCGCCAACAGGCAGTTGCAGCCACAGGCCAGGATCTGTTCGACAAAGGGGCCGAGATAATCATCGACGATCTCACCGTTGCCATGGAAGTGGACCAGGGTTTTCGCCGCGGGATCTACTTCATGGTAGCTGCAGGCAAGTTTCGCATCGCCCGCGTCAATCCAGAACGGATCTGCCAGATTCCCCACCTGAGGGAAGAAGTAGCCGCCGCTGATCAACGGATGATTGAGCAGATCATCGCGCATGCTCAGTCCGCCTCAAAGATCATTTCAGTTGCATCGCTGCCCGGCAGAACCATTGGGAATGAATAGGTATCGGGGTGGATCGGAATCTCAACCACGACCGGCCCGTCGATATCCATGGCTTGTTGCAGCACCGCCTGAAGGTCTGACTTATCTGTGACCCGTAATGCCGTAACCCCGAAGCCTTCTGAGACCTTACAAAAATCGACATGGTTGCCGAGGCAGGTTGAGGCATAACGGTTATTCAACAAAACCTTCTGGAACTGACGGACCATCCCCAGCTTGCCGTTATTGAGAATGATGCACTTGACCGGTATATTGTACTGCGCGCAGGTCGCCAATTCCTGACAGTTCATCTGGAAGGCGCCATCACCATTGATGGCAAAGATGGCGCGCTCGGGATTTCCGATCGCCGCCCCCATAGCTGCTGGCAGGGCATAACCCATGGTCCCCAGTCCGCCACTGGTGATGTACTGACGCGGCCCGGCGAAGGGCAGATAGTTGGCGGTCCACATCTGCGACAGACCGACATCGGAGGCGACCACCGGCGTGTCACCCGCCACGGCAGAGATTGCCTCCATCACCTCGTGCGGCACCAGGTGATCACGTTCGGGACGCGGCAGCGGCCCCTTCTCCCTGTAACCGGCAATCTCTGCCAGCCAGTCCGTGTGATCCCCCTCATCGAGCAGCTCGATCAACTGCTCCAACGCCTCGGCGGCATCACAGACGATCGGCAGCCCGCCCTGGACGACCTTGCGGATACTCGAAGGGTCGATATCGAAATGGATAATTTTGGCATTCGGCGCAAAGCTGGCAACCTTGCCGGTGACCCGGTCATCGAAGCGCACCCCGATCGCGATGAGACAATCGCACGCACCGACCGCCTGATTTGCATACCATGCGCCATACATGCCGAGCATCCCAACCGATAGCGGAGATTCAGGGTCCATGATACCGAGCCCCATCAGGGTGTGCGTCACCGGGATTTGCGCTTTTTCGGCCAGCGCCCGCAGCTTCGGCGAAGAATTAGAGAGGGTGATGCCGCCCCCGGCATAGATCAGCGGCTTCTTGGCGTTATTGATCATTTTGGCCGCGCGCTTGATCTGATTATGGTTCAGGGTGGGCTTCTCCTGATAACCACGGCGACTGGCTGCCTCGGCAACCAGCGGCTTGATCTTCGCCCCCAGGACGTCACTCGGCAGATCGATCAGTACCGGACCCGGCCTGCGAGTCCGCGCGATATAGAAGGCTTCATGGATGACCCGCGCCAGATCCTTGATGTCGGTGACCACATAGTTGTGCTTGGTGATCGGACGGGTAATCCCGGCCATATCGGCCTCCTGAAAGGCATCGTTGCCAATCTCGGCGGTCGGAACCTGACAGGTCAGAGCAATCATCGGCACCGAATCCATGTAGGCCGTGGCGATCCCGGTCACCAGGTTGGTCGCCCCCGGTCCCGAGGTGGTCAGACAGACACCAACCTTGCCGGTGGTCCGTGCGTAGCCATCGGCAGCGTGAGCGGCGCCCTGCTCATGTCGCACCAGAATATGCCCAATATCCTGATCATCCAGCAACGCATCGTGAACCAGCAGGGAACGCCCACCCGGATAACCGAAAATCGTATCCACTCCCTCTTTCTTGAGACAATCCAATAAAATCTGTGCGCCGTTCTTCATGTCATTCTCCTTGCATAAAATAAAAAAGGCCGCGGAAGCTTTGCCCCGCGGCCTTTTCATCTATGAAAAAGGGAGCGCGGGGTGGTGACCCGAGCTCCCTTTCGATTCTTAAGTATGAACCGGGGTAGCCGCGAGTCGTCAGGTTGCGACGACGACGACCAGCAGCGGGTTAATATCTAGAAAAGTTCGAAACATTGTTTTAACTCCTTGGGCAGAACTCTAGCCGAGCCGGGCGAAGCCTGTCAACTGAAAAGATCGCCTTTTCGGTCAACAATTGGTCTGACCAAACCCCCAAATCTCTCGGCCGAAACCCGGAACGGCCTCGCCATCCGTTATCAGCGAGCAACCAACTGACAGAAGCGCTGCAGTAGCTGGCCTACCTCAGGCAGAGGCTCGACTTTTTCGAGCAGTGCGTTCATTTCAGTCTCACTCTTGAGACGAGGCCGCTGGTATCCAATATAGGCGCGCATAACCTGCTGGTTGAATTCAGGATGAAACTGTACTCCCCAGGTAGAGGGAGAAAAACGCACCGCGTGATGCGGCTCAAACTGATTACCCCCACAGACAGAAGCGCCGGGTGGCAGTGCCTGGATCGATTGCAGGTGGGTTGCATAGGCAGAAAACGTGCGTGGCAAGGCCGAAAAGAGCGGATCATCCTGAGCGGCTACCGTCACCTCGATCTCAACCTGGCCCAGTTCAAGCCCACCGGGGTGATCCGCGACCAGACCGCCTAAGGCCTGGGCCAACAGCTGGTGGCCATAACAGATCCCCAGCACCGGCAAGCGCAGCGCAACCGCATCGCGCATCAATTGTGCCCAGAACTCAACCTGTGACCCTCCGTCTGAGACCATCAAATGGGACCCGGTAATAATAACCCCGGCCAACTGCTCAAGCGGTGGAATAGCCTCGTCCACGCCATCGGCAATCACAAAAATCTCCGGTGCCTCACCCGTTGCCGCGATGATCCAGTCTTCGAAATCCCCGAACTCATGCGCCATCGCGCTAAAGGTGCTGCCGGTTTTCAGAATCAGGATCGGTTTCATAGTCTCATTATATTCGGTACAGCCTGAAGCCTGCAATCAGTGGCCGAGGAAAGGGATCATCGGGATCAGGCGCTGATAATCGGCGTAGGTCAATGAGGTCTGCCAGTGTCCGCTCAGCATGCCCGAGGCTACCCCGCAGCTGAATACCGCCAGCACCAGTAGCGGGAACAGCCAGCGCGGCAAGGGCTTGCGCAACAGCGCCATATTCAGCGCCCCCGGTTGAGGACAGCTTTCGACACAGGTCAGGCAGCCGGTACACTCCGGCGAAACAATCTGGGCCTTGGTCGCAACCGGCAGGCGTGCCGGACAGGCCTTGCTACAGGCGCCGCAATCGATACACTGCTGTGAATCGCGGCGGATGCGGGATGGACTAAAGATCGACAGCACCCCCAGCAGCGCACCGTAGGGGCAGAGATAACGGCACCAGGGATTGCGGAAGAAGAGCGATAAGACCGAGAGCACGCCAATGGTCAGCAGCGGAATCCCGGCCAGGCCGGTAAAGAAATGGAGCATCTTGATATCGGACACCGCCCAGTATGGCGTGGCCAAAAACCCCTTGAGGGCGGCGGCGGGCATGTCGATCAAGATGATTTTGACGAAAAAAATCAGCAGCAGATACTTCAGGCTCTGGAGCAGACGATCGAGCCACGCCCAGGGATGCCAGAGGCGGCCAAAGATCCTCAGCCCCAGTTTATGCATCAGCTCTTCGAGGGTACCGACCGGGCACAACCAGGAGCAGAACGATTTGCGAGTCAGCAGCGCCATGGCGACGAAGGTCAGAAACAGGACCAGCGCCGCCGGATGAACGGCGTCAACCTCGCCGTTGACCAGCCAGTTCTTCAAACTGACCAGCGCGCCGATCGGCAAAAAAGCCTCAACCCCGGGAAAGCGTGGATAATAGGCAGCGCTGCCACCAGATTCGAAATGGCGGACAAACAGGCCAAGTTGCCCCCCCATCAGTAGACACCAACCCAACATTCCCCACTGCACGAGGAAGCGTAAACTAATCAGCGGCTGCCGACCACCCAACATCTTCAGAATTCGTTTTTTCATCCGCCTATACTAGTCTGCCCTGCGGCAAATTTCTATGACCTGCATCAAAAAATGACCTGATTAGTACGAATCTTCAGCTAGCCTAAGCCATGTTTCAGTTCGTTTTCCC
>JAAXQE010000318.1 GCA_012974425.1 Geopsychrobacter sp. | reverse complement strand
AATTGCCTATTTCGGCAAAGGCGACCAGGGACATGACCAAACCCTACAACCAACACCCCCAGCACCTTGGTATATGCAGGGGTCTCTGCTGGTGAGCGCGGCGGCATTAATAATTATCGGCCTCGGTTCCGGCCAACTGGTCCAGGGGGTCATCAAGCTGGCCCTGCCTGCTGGCTTCTGATTTTGCGAGGGCATCGATTGCAATGATTTATCAATATTCCATCTGGCCGCTGATGGCAATTCTCGTCTCCCTCTGCGGGGCGATCCCGATCCTGGCCTCTGACCGCAAGCCAAACCTGCGCGAAAGCTGGACGCTGCTCATCGCGGCGGCCAAGGTCATCATCGTCGCCTCGCTGCTGCCAACAGTCTTGAACGGCGGCGGCTTTGTCTTTACCATCGCCGAAGTCATCCCCAATGTGCCGATTCAGTTGCGGGTCGATGCCATGGGAATGTTCTTCGCCCTGGTCGCTTCAATCCTCTGGTTTTTTACCTCGCTCTATTCGATCGGCTACATGCGCGCGCTGGATGAGCACGACCAGACCCGTTACTTTGCCTCCTTTGCCGTGGCGATCTCGGCGACCATCGGCGTGGCCTTTTCGGCCAACCTGCTGACCCTCTACCTGTTCTACGAGATGCTCTCGCTCTCGACCTACCCGCTGGTTGCCCATCACCAGGACGCCGAAGCGAAGAAGTCCGGGCGCAAGTACCTGACCTACATCCTCGGCACCTCGATCGGCTTTGCCCTGCCGGCGATGCTGCTGACCTATCAGTTGGCGGGCACCCTCGACTTCAGCCAGGGCGGGATCCTGACCGGCAGCGGCGCGAGTCCTGCGACTCTGGGACTGATTCTGGTCCTGTTTCTGTTCGGCTTTGCCAAGGCCGGCCTGATGCCCTTTCATGGCTGGCTGCCGGCGGCAATGGTCGCCCCGACTCCGGTCAGTGCGTTTTTACACGGCGTGGCGGTGGTCAAGGTCGGGGTCTTTTCGATCCTGCGCGTCATCTTCCACATCTTCGGGGTTGATCTGCTGCAGGATGTGAATCTTGGCGTTGTCATTACCACCATTGCATCGATCACGATTATCGTCGCCTCGCTGGTGGCTCTGTCTCAGGATAATCTCAAGCGCCGGCTGGCCTATTCAACCATCGGCCAGCTTTCCTACATGATTCTGGGCGCCGGGATGCTGACGGCGGCCGGGATGACCGGCGGTCTGCTGCATATCGCCATGCATGCCTTCGGCAAGATCACCCTGTTCTTCTGCGCCGGGGCGATCTATGTCGCGGCCGGAAAGAAATATATCAGCCAGATGGATGGCCTGGGTCGCAAAATGCCGATCACTTTTTTCGCTTTTTCCCTCGGCGCAATGAGCATCATTGGCCTGCCTCCAATGGGCGGCTTTACCAGCAAGTGGATGATGTTGATCGGAGCCGTAGATAGTGGCCAGTTGATATTGTTGGTCGTCCTGCTGTCCAGTTCATTGCTGAACGCTGCCTATTTTCTACCGATCGTTTATCGTGCCTTTATGGTTCCCCTGCCTGCCGGTGAGGTTGACGAAATCAAAGAAGCACCGCTTTTCTGTCTTGTACCGCTCTGCATGACTGCCATCGCCTCATTGGCTCTGTTCTTTTTTCACGGCATTTTCCTGCAACTGGCACAGCAGGCCCTGGGAGGTTGAACAATGGCTGAGGATATTCAAAAGAATGAACAGGCTGAGATTATTGTCCTCGCACAGTCCCCTTGGCCGGGATATCGCGTGGCATTTTATCTTGTGTTTGTCCTGGGTACCCTATACCTGCTGCTGGCTTTCAGCGGGCTGCTCTCTTCTGGGGGCCACTGATGCAAACAGAAAAAAGTGGCTGGTTTGACAAAAAAACCAACCTGACCCTGTTTTTGCGGATTTTCTACGCCTGCCTTGCATTGCTGCTGGTCCTCGACTTTTTTGTCGCCAAGCACCCTGCCTTCGGTTTTGATGGCGTACCGAACTTCTTCGCCGCTTACGGATTTATCTCCTGTGTGCTGCTGGTGTTGGGAGCCAAGGGACTACGCATGCTTGTGAAGAAAGACGAGGATTATTATGATAACTGAGTTGCCCCCGGCGTTTTGGTTTCTGGCCGCGGCGCTGCTCGCGCCGCTGTTTCCGAGTGGGCCACGCAAACTGGTGCTGCTGACCGCGCCCCTTCTGGCGCTGGTTGCAGTCTATTTTCTGCCTGAAGGTGTGCACTTCAGCTATAACTTTCTTGACCAGGAGATGGCCCTGCTCAAGGTTGATCGCTTGAACCGGGTTTTCGGTTATATCTTCTGCATCATCAGTTTTCTGGCCGTTCTTTTTGCCCTGCAGAACAACGACCGGCTCGAGCAGTCTGCGGCGATGATCTATGCCGGCAGCGCTCTCGGGGTCACCTTTGCCGGCGATTTCTTCAGCCTCTACATCTTCTGGGAACTGATGGCGATCGCCTCAACCTTCGTCGTTCTGGCTGCCCGTGACCAGGCATCGCGCCATGCGGCGTTCCGTTATATCTTGATCCATCTCTGCGGCGGCCTGTTTCTGCTGGCCGGAATTGTCCTGCGGCTGCATGAAACCGGTTCCCTGGCCGTCGAATTTGTCGGTCTGAGCGGCCTTTCTTCAGCGCTGATCTTTATCGGAATTGCCGTGAACGCGGCGATCCCGCCGCTGCATGCCTGGCTCAAGGATGCATATCCTACGGCCTCCTTTTCCGGTGCGGTCTTCCTCAGCGCCTTCACCACCAAGAGCGCGGTCTATGTTATGGCCCGTACCTTTCCCGGAACCGAGATGCTGATCTGGCTCGGTGCGTTGATGGTCTTTCTCCCACTCTTCTACGCGGTCCTTGAAAATGACACCCGCGGAGTCCTTTCCTATAGCCTGATCATTCAGGGCGGCTTCATGATGTGTGGTGTCGGTATCGGTTCGGCCTTGGCCATCAACGGTGCGATCAGTCACGCCATCGTCTGTGTCCTCTACCTGGGGCTGCTCTTCATGAGTACCGGTGCCGTCATGTACCGGACCGGCAAGACCAAATGTACAGATCTCGGCGGACTCTACAGGTATATGCCGTTTACCTGTGTCTGTTGTATTATCGGCGCCGCATCGATTTCGGCATTTCCGCTCTTTTCCGGATTTGTCAGTAAATCGATGATTGTCAGCGCTGCAGGCTACGAAGGCCTGACAATGATCTGGCTGATCCTGATGTTCGCTTCGAGCGGAGTTTTTCTCATAGCCGGAATCAAGATCCCGTTTTTCATGTTTTTCGGGCGTGATTCCGGATTACGGCCGAAGGAAGCGCCATGGAACATGCTGCTGGCTATGGGGATTGCCGCCGTACTCTGCTTTGGGATCGGTCTGTTTCCAAAGCCGCTCTATAATCTACTGCCTTTTCCAGTCGACTACCTCCCCTATACCGGCGCCCATGTTATCGGTCAGCTACAGACCCTGTTGTTCGGCGCTCTCGCTTTCGCGCTGTTGATGCTGTCCGGCATCTATCCGGCCGAAATCCGCGCGATTAATCTTGATACCGACTGGTTTTACCGCAAGGGCGGACGGCTGTTTTTCACCAACTGTGAGAAACTGTTCAACGGCCTCAACGCCTTCGGCGACCGGGTATTCATGCAGGAACTACCCGCAGTTCTGGCGCGCTTTGCCAAAGATCCGGCGGCCTCGCTGCAGAAACATGGGGTTCGTCTGCTGGTTGAAGCCACTGGCGACGAAGAACATCTGGCCAAGCGTCTCGCCGCGGCCGAGCACCGCACACGCCACGCGGCCTATCCGATCGGCGGCGGAGTTTTTCTGGCGGTCGTCTTTCTGGTCGTGTTATCGCTCTGCTACATCCTGCTCTGAGTCTCTACCCTGAAGAGGATTCCATGGCCGGGCTCTATCTGCATATCCCCTTCTGCGCGCATAAGTGTCACTACTGTGACTTCTTCTCGGCCCCACCGGCAGGAGATCAGCTAGCAACCTGGCACCTGCTCTTGGAGCGCAACCTGCGGCTGATCGGCACAGAACAGAGACCTGAGATTGAGACGATTTTTTTCGGCGGCGGTACCCCCTCGCTGCTCTCTCCGGCGCAGGTCAGCAGCACTCTGGCCTGCTGTCGGGAGCTCTTCCCCCTCAGTCAGAACATCGAAATCTCCCTTGAAGCCAACCCCGGCACCCTGACGGCTAGCTCCCTCGCAGGCTTTCTGGCTGCGGGCATCAATCGTCTCTCCCTTGGAATCCAGAGTTTCGATAATAAATACCTGCAGCTTCTCGGCCGTGGGCACAGCGCCGAGGAGGCCGCGAAATCCTTCATGCTGGCGCGTGACATCGGCTTCACAAACATCTCTGTCGACCTGATCTTTGCCCTGCCGGGCCAGGGCCCCTCTGATCTCGAACAAGAGATAGAGAAACTGCTGGCGCTTTCCCCTGAACACGTCGGAATTTACGGTCTCTCTGTCGAAAACGATACCCTTCTTCAAGAGATGGTGACCAGGGGTCAAGTCGCGGAAGTTGATGAAGAAACCTATGCAAAAAGCTACCTGCAGCTGAACCGTCTCCTCAGCGCAGCAGGCTATGAGCACTACGAGATTTCCAACTTTGCCCGGCCCGGCTTCCGCTGCCGCCATAACCAGGCCTATTGGCAACGCAAAACCTGCCTTGCCGCTGGTGCAGGGGCTCATGCTTTCGATGCCACAGGTTACGGCAAGCGCAGCGCTATCCCGCCGGACCTGATGAACTATCAGCAACAACTCAACCGCGGCCAGAACCCGGCCGAACTCCTGGAAGAATTCGACCAACGACAGGCCATGGCAGAAACCCTCTATCTGGCCTTGCGCACCAGTGAGGGGGTCGATTCTGCGGCCTTTGCCCAGCGCTTCGGAATCTCACTGGCAGAGGCCTTCCCCGCAGCCCTTGCCAGCCTCAGCCCCCACCTGCAACAAAGGGGTAACCACTATTTTTTTACGGCAGAAAGCTGGTTACTCTACGATCATCTGATCAGTCACTTTCTTTAGTCCCAATCGGCTTGACAAAACAGGGAGCGGTTGGTAACTTCCATTAGCACTCACTCGCGTTGAGTGCTAATGTTGTTTTAAGCCACTTTTAAGTGAGTATTTTCAAGATGGGTGCACCCTTAAACGAGCGCAGTCAAAACATCCTCGAGGCGATTATCGAGGATTATATCCATACCGCAGAACCGGTCGGTAGCCGCGCCATCACCACCCGCCACGCCTTCCACCTCTCTCCGGCCACGGTGCGCAATGTCATGGCCGATCTCGAAGATATGGGTTTTCTCGCCTCCCCGCATACCTCTGCCGGGCGTATTCCGACCGAAAAGGGCTACCAGTACTACGTCGAGTCGCTGTTACAGATACGTGATCTGTCAGAAGAGTTTCGCAGCTGCATCGATGATGATACGCGCTTTGCCGGCAAATGCATGGAAGATGTCATGCAGGAAGTCGGCAACCTGCTCTCCGGCATCTCGAGCTATACCGGGCTGGTCATGGCGCCGCGTTTCAACTCGACAATCTTTCGCCAGATCGAGTTTGTTCGGCTATCGCAGGGGCGCCTGCTGGTGATTTTTGTTTCTGAATCGGGTCTGGTTCAGAACAAGGTCATTGAGCCGGGCATCGACTTCAGCGCGCGCGAACTCGAATCGATCACCAACTACCTGAACCACCGCTTGCCGGGGATGACCATTACTCAGGTGCGCGAGAGGATCGCTTTTGAACTGCGCGAAGAGAAAACCCGGCTGAACAAAATTCAGAAACAGGCCTTTGAACTTTCAGACAAGGCCCTGCAAGGGGATATTGCCGAGCAGGTCTATGTAGCCGGCACCTCGCGCATGCTGGAACAACCCGATTTCGCCTCGCATGACTCGATGATGAGGATCATGCGCACCCTGGAAAGCAAGCAACAGTTGATCGAACTGCTCGACAGCAGTCAATCGGCCAGCGGGGTCCAGATTTTTATTGGCAGTCAGGCCTCAGATTCCAAAATTGAAGGCTGCAGCCTGATTACCGCCCCTTTTTCCGGTCAGAATGGTGCCGTCGGAACTCTCGGCGTCATCGGGCCGGTTCGTATGAATTATTCACAGGTTATCCCGATTGTCGATTTTACGGCCAGCCTGGTTGGCCGTCTTCTCGATCGAGAATCTTGAAAAGGAGAACAAGAAGGTGGCAAAAAAGAAAAAAGTGGACATCACAGAAGAGCTATCTCGTGAAGATATGGCCGAGATAGAAGAAATGACCGAAAACTTCGGGCCCAAGGTCGATATTCCGGAGGAGTTGCAGGAAGAGATTGCAGAAATTACCAGTGACACAGCTAGCCTGACCGCTGACCTGGAAGCTGCCCGGGAAGAAGCGCGCAGCAATCAGGAGCAATATCTGCGCACCCTGGCCGAGATGGACAACCTGCGCAAACGGACCCAGCGCGAAAAGGAAGATATCGCAAAATTCAGCAATGAGAATATTCTGCGCGAGATCCTGCCGGTTATCGACAATCTTGAACGCGCGATTGAGCATGCCAAGAGCCAGGATGATGGTGCCGGTCTGCTGGAAGGGGTGGAGATGACCCTCTCTCAGTCCAACAGCGTACTGCAGAAATTCGGGGTCGAATCCCTCTCTTCAATGGGCGAGGCGTTCGACCCGGCTCATCATCAAGCGGTGGGTCAGCTCGAGACCACAGATGTCCCGGCCAACCACGTTGCCAATGAACTCCAAAAAGGCTACCTGCTGAACAGTCGCCTGCTCCGCCCGGCGATGGTCATGGTTGCCAAGGCACCCCAACCTGCAGTTGAGAACGAAGAGACCCCGACGCCTGCTGAAGATGGCGAATAACAGGGACACCTATAAAGCACAGGTCTTAAGGCCTGAATTAGAACTTAAGGAGAAGAATCATGGCTAAAGTTATCGGAATCGATCTCGGCACCACCAACTCGTGTGTGTCGATTATGGAGGGCGGCGAGCCGGTTGTCATCGCCAACTCGGAAGGTGCACGCACAACTCCCTCGATGGTTGCTATTTCTGAATCAGGTGAGCGGCTGGTCGGTCAGCAGGCCAAGCGTCAAGCTGTCACCAACCCGGAGAATACCCTTTTTGCCATCAAACGCCTGATCGGGCGCAAGTATGACACCGAGCAGGTCAAGAAGGACCAGGAGATCAGCCCGTTCACGATTGTCAAGGCTGACAATGGCGACGCCTGGGTCGAGGCCCGCGGCAAGCAGTACAGCCCACAGGAAATCTCGGCGATGATCCTGCAAAAGATGAAGCAGACCGCTGAAGACTATCTGGGCGAGGATGTCACTGACGCAGTCATCACCGTACCGGCCTACTTCAACGACTCGCAGCGTCAGGCAACCAAGGATGCGGGCAAGATCGCCGGTCTGAACATTCTGCGCATCATCAACGAGCCGACTGCCGCCGCACTGGCTTACGGCCTCGACAAAAAACAAGAGATGACCATCGCGGTCTTTGACCTGGGCGGTGGGACCTTCGATGTTTCGATCCTGGAACTCGGCGACGGCGTCTTCGAGGTTAAATCGACCAACGGGGATACCTTCCTGGGAGGTGAAGACTTCGATCAGCGCATCATCGATTACATCGCTGATGAGTTCAAGAAAGATCAGGGGATTAATCTGCGCTCTGATAAAATGGCCCTGCAGCGCCTCAAAGAAGGTGCCGAGAAGGCCAAGATCGAGCTCTCCTCGTCGATGGAGACCGACATCAACCTGCCGTTCATCACCGCCGATCAGAGCGGTCCGAAGCACCTTAACATCAAGCTCTCACGCGCCAAACTGGAGAGCATCTGTTCTGACTTGATCGACAAATTGATCGCCCCCTGCCGGACGGCGATCAAGGATGCCGGTCTGTCAGCCAATGATGTCGACGAGGTCCTGCTGGTTGGCGGCATGTCACGCATGCCGATCGTTCAGCAGAAGGTCAAGGAGATCTTCGGCAAGGACCCAAGCAAGGGGGTCAATCCCGACGAGGTCGTTGCGATCGGCGCCGCTATCCAGGGCGGTGTTCTCACCGGCGAAGTCAAGGACGTGCTGCTGCTTGATGTCACACCACTCTCCCTCGGTATCGAAACCCTGGGTGGCGTCATGACCAAGTTGATCGAAAAGAACACCACCGTCCCCTGTAAGAAGAGCCAGGTCTTTTCGACTGCAGCCGACAACCAGCCAGCGGTTTCGGTCCATGTTCTGCAGGGTGAGCGCGAAATGTCGACCGACAACAAGACCATCGGCAACTTCGAACTGGTTGGTCTGCCACCCGCACAACGTGGCGTACCACAGATAGAGGTCACCTTCGATATCGATGCCAACGGCATCCTGCATGTCTCCGCCAAGGATCTGGGTACCGGCAAGGTGCAATCGATCCAGATCACCGCATCGAGCGGCCTCTCACAAGAAGAGATCGATCGTATGGTCACGGATGCCGAAGCCCATGCCACCGAGGATCAGAAGAAGCGTGAGCTGATTGAAGCCCGCAACCAGGCTGACGGCCTGATCTACACCACAGAAAAAGCCGTCAAGGAGCACAGCGAAAAGATCGACAGCGCAACCAAAGGGCAGATCGAAGCGGCCCTGGCCGAGCTGAAAACCGCGCTGGAGGGTGATGATCCTGAGATCATCAAGCAGAAATCTGAAGCCCTGGCCCAGGCCTCTCACAAACTGGCCGAGTCCATGTATGCAGATGCTCAGCCCGGCGAGGATGCCGCTGAGTCGAACGCCGATGACGGTGTGGTCGATGCCGAATTTGAAGATGTTGCCGACGATAAGAAGTAAGCACAGCCGCAACTTCAGATCATCCTGAACAAGTACCATCTCTAAACCTCAACCCGGCAGCCTCTGCTGCCGGGTTGCTACAGGAACCATTCCATTTTGTCTAAACGTGACTATTACGAAATCCTCGAAGTCAACCGCAACGCGAGTGACACCGAAATCAAAAAGGCCTACCGCCGTCTGGCGATTAAGTTTCATCCCGATAAAAATCCGGGAGACAAACCGGCCGAAGAGAAGTTCAAGGAATTGAGCGAAGCCTACGCTGTGCTTGCCGATGCCCAGAAGCGCGCAACCTACGACCAATACGGTCACGCAGGCATGAATGGCGGCGGATTCTCTAGCGGCGGATTCGACTTCGGAGGTTCCCCCTTCGAAGATATCTTTGGCGACATCTTTGGTGATGTCTTCGGTGGTGGGTCACGACGTGGAAGTAGCCGGGGTCAACGTGGCGATGACCTGCGCTACAACCTGACAATATCTTTTGAAGATGCCGCCTTTGGTGCAGAAAAAAACCTGCAACTCCCGCGCAAGCAGGCCTGCGAAAGCTGTAACGGTTCGGGCGCGCGCAAAGGGACCGAAGCTCAAACCTGTAATACCTGTCGCGGGCAGGGCCAGGTTCGCTTTCAGCAGGGCTTTTTCACGATGACCAGACCCTGTCCTGACTGTCGAGGCGCAGGAAAAATCATTGCCGATCCCTGCCCCGACTGTCACGGCTCGGGCCTGATCAAAAAGAAACGTAGCCTGTCCCTGAAGATTCCGGCTGGAGTCGAAACTGACACACGGCTTAAACTCAGCCGTGAAGGGGAAGCAGGGGCGCAGGGTGGACCTTCCGGTGATCTCTACGTTGTCATCACCGTTGAGGACCATCCCATTTTTGAACGGGAAGGACAGGATGTCATCTGTGAAGTCCCAATCTCTTTTGTGCAAGCCGCTCTCGGTTGTGAAATCGACGTGCCAACCCTCGAGGGGAAAGTCTCCATCAAGGTCCCCGCAGGAACGCAAAGTGGTAAGATTTTCAAGTTACCCGGCAAGGGGATCGTCTCGCTGCAGGGCTACGGGCGTGGCGACCAGATGGTAATCCTGCGCGTAGAAGTACCAACCAAACTCGATGCGCGCCAACGCGAACTTCTTGAAGAATTCGCTGCCGTGAGTGGTGAGGATATCCACCCCCTCGGCAAAGGTTTTTTTGATAAGGTTAAGGAACTGTTCGGCTGAAAAGTCGTCACACCCTACAAATGGACTCAGCATGAAACCTTATCTGCTTAGGCTTTTGTTTTTTTTCCTGTTGATTATTGCCGGCCTGCCTGCAACCTCCTTTGCTGCGCGCGATCAATCTGTAGCCCAACGTGCCGCAGCCGAAGAGGCCTTCGCGGCAGCCAAGGCTGCTTACCGTAACGGCGATCAGACATTGGCATTATCGCGGTTTCGCAGCTTTGTGCTGCGCCATCACGGTTCCGCCGATGCCGCCCAGGCCTATGCCTATCTCGGCCGGATATTCCTCGCCCAGAACCGCTTTTCAGATGCCCTGCTCTACCTTGAGCGGGTGACCGAAGAAGAACGTTCCAGTGAAGTGCGTTTACTGATCGGCTACAGCCTGGTCATGGCGGGTGAAATCAGCCCCGGACTCAGCCAATTACGCCAGGTTGTAAATCAGACCTTCAGCCCGGCGGACCAGCAGTACCTGTTTGAAGGGATGGCTCTCGCCTATGAACGGCTCGAGGACCCGCTGCGCTCTCTTTACTTTTACAACCAGGCGCTTCGCGCCGCGAATAATCGCGAAAAACTGCTGGAACGCGTCCACTCGCTGCTGCAGGAAAATAACGACGCCAGCCTGCTGAGCGAAGCAAGCTTTCTTTTCAGAAATGGCCCGATCGGACAGGATGCCCGCCTGCAGCTTGCGCGCAAGGCTCTGGTCGATAGTGATCAGCAGGAAGCTCTTAAATATCTGCAACAGATCCTCTCCAGCCAGATCTCCTTCCCCTGGCGCGACGAAGCAGCACAACTGATGGATCGCTTTAGTCAGGGTGCCTGGCTCCAGCGGGATGCCATCGGCGTACTTCTGCCACTGACGGGACGCTATGCAGCCTTTGGTACCCTGGTAAAACGGGGGATAGAGCTCGCCCTCAAGCTTCACAATTCTGACAATCCCCCCCTGCGGGTAATCTATCGCGACACCCAGGGGGATCCTGCGAGAGCGCGTAATGCCGCGACAGCCTTGGCGAACGAGGAGCGGGTAATGGCGATTCTCGGCCCGCTGACTGGTGCCGCAGCTATCGCAGCCTCGGCCAGTGCCCAACAGAATGAAACACCACTGCTGGCGCTCTCACAGCGTGCCTCTATCCCTGAGGTCGGGTCATTTGTGTTTCGCAATTCGTTGACAACAAGGCTGCAGGCACGCGCACTGGCACGCTACGCAATTTTGCAGCAGGGACTACATTCCTTCGGCGTTCTCGCTCCGGATAATCGTCTCGGCCGTGAGATGGCAGAACTCTTCTCTGAAGAGGTCCTCAAGCTGGGCGGGCTGGTCATCGATGAGCAGAGCTACCCTGAAGAGGCCAACGACTTTCGTAGCCAGATTCTGCACCTGATGGGGAAATCGGATGAACGGAGAAAAACCGATTACCGCCAAAAGAGCGAAGAGGATCTCCTCGACGATCTCTTTCTGCCTGAGCATCCCGAGTATCCCTCAACAACCTTCGATGCGCTCTTTCTCCCCGACTATGCAGATCGGATCGGCCTGATTGCCCCCCAGCTCGCCTTCTACGGCATTCAAGACCTGCCACTCTTGGGGATCAACGGCTGGAACTCTCCCGATCTGCTCCGCTTGGCTGGCCGACATGTTGAAGGGGCTGTTTTTGTTGACGGGTTTTTCCTCGACAGTCCATACCCCTTCGTCAAGGAATTTATCGATACCTACGTTGAAACCTACGACGAAGAACCCTCTATTCTTGAAGCACAGGCCTTCGATTCGGCTAACATCCTCTTCGGCCAACTCGACAATCCAGAGATTACCGACCGAGCCAGCCTGCGCGACGCCATTGCTGAGCTGAAAGGCTATCCCGGCGTCACCGGCGCTACCAGCTTCGATTTTACCGGAGAAGCCGACAAGGTCCTCTTCCAGCTTAAGATCAAAGACGGTGCCATCATTCAAATTAATTAAGCTGAGACTATAAATCCAGGCTGTTTTAAAGGGGAGGGGCGCGAAATGCTCAGGCGGGTAATGGTAGACGGAGCTCGACTCGGATGCCATTATCCGGATGACTAATAATCTCGATCTCACCGCCATGCCCGCCAATAATCTGCGTGACAATACTCATCCCGATGCCCTGATCGTTCAATAACGATCAGATCGTTGCTATTGCGCATCTCACAGATCGCCACCTGGATCAGAGCAGCAAATAAACAGCATTTGGGGATTCTGCCCCTTAACCAGGTTAGCGTCTAGACGTTCGTTGTCGCCAGAGAGTAGCTGCTAAAAACGCCTAAACCCCGCAATGAAGTGCCGAAGATCAGCCATTGGCCGCGTCCAAAACAACTACAAGCAGGATTAATATACTGATATGGTTTTAGGAGGATAAAAATGGCGCCCTGTCGGGCAACAGGGCGCAAATTGGAGAGACATAAATGGAGCTGTCACAGAAATCGAGCGAGCAGAACTGTAAGTTGCATCCACGCTCATCGATATACCCCGGAACAGCGGATTGGTCAAGAAATATTTTATCAGCGGTAAAAAAATTTAATTCCGATAAAACATTTCTGCCTGCTGCACAATTCTGACAAACTACACCCCTGTCACTAAATCTGTTATATTCAGTGTTCAATCGACACACTAACAAGGAGCCTGTTGTCAACATGTCGAGCAGTCTTGGTACCCTTTTTCGAATTTCGACCTTTGGTGAATCCCACTGCGCAGGCGTCGGCGTCGTAGTGGATGGTGTTCCGCCACGCATGAAGCTTGAACCCGCCGACATCCAGATTCAACTGGATCGGAGACGTCCCGGGCAAAATAAATTAGCGACCGATCGCGATGAAGCCGATCAGGTTGAAATTCTCTCGGGAGTCGAAAATGGCCTGACGCTTGGATCCCCGATCGGCCTGTTGGTCCGAAACAAAGATCAACGCCCGCAAGATTACGGCTCAATGAGCCAGATCCCGCGGCCGTCCCACGCAGATCTGACCTATCGTCAGAAGTATGGCATCCATGCGTCAAGTGGCGGAGGTCGCTCGAGCGCACGTGAAACGATCGGCCGGGTCGCGGCGGGGGCCATCGCCGAAAAATTTCTCGCCGAGGAATATGGGATAGAGATAATCGCCTGGGTCAGCTCGGTAGGAGAGATTGATGCCCAGGATGTCGACCATGCCAATCTGACCCGCGATCTGGTCGACGCGAATGATGTGCGCTGTCCAGATCCGGTTGCGGCACAATTGATGTCCGAACAAATTCTGACCGCTCGCGCCGAGCAGGACTCGATTGGAGGCGTCCTGACCTGCGTCTGCCGAAATCTGCCCGCCGGGCTTGGTGAACCAGCCTTCGATCGGCTCGAGGCTCGGTTGGCCCACGCCATGCTCTCCATCCCTGCGACCAAGGGGTTTGAGGTCGGCTATGGCTTTGCAGGCGCGAAAATGCGTGGCTCGGCGCATAATGATCCCTACTGCTTCAAGAACGGTCGCCTGGCCACCTTGACCAATCGGAGCGGCGGTGTGCAGGGTGGAATTTCAAACGCCGAGGATGTCTATTTCAGGGTTGCCTTCAAGCCACCAGCAACCATCGGCCTGGCCCAACAAACGGTCGATTATCAGGGAGAGGCTGCAACCCTTGAAGCCAAGGGCCGTCATGATCCCTGTGTTGTTCCGCGCGCCGTGCCGATCGTTGAAGCGATGGCCGCCCTGGTAATTGCCGATCTGGCTCTGATCCAGAAGATGCGCCAACCGCTCTGACCATTTCATTGTTTCATAAACAAGGAGAATTTATGCGCCGGTTATCACTGCTAATCCTGACATTGCTTATCTGGACAACACCCTCTTTTGCTGGCGTGGTCAAGCTTCAGGAATTGAAGACCATGCAACTTGAGTCAACCCCCAAACAGTTGACCAGCACCGCTGATGGACGCCGACTCTATGTCCTGACCGAAGACAGCCAGATCCTGATCTACGCCATCGGCGGTGAACTGCAGGGAAGGGTTGCGGTTGATCCCGAAGTCGACCAGATTAGTCCCTTGGGCCCTCAGCATCTGCTCTTACAAAAAACCGCCAAGAAACAGGCGGTGATCGCCTTGCTCGAAGTCTCACAAGAGATCGATATCAGCGGCTCTCCTTTCCTCGGTGACGAGAGCGCTCCGGTTACGATTGTCGTCTACGATGATTTTGAATGCCCCTATTGCGCCAAGGCAGTTCCATTGTTCAAGCAGGTTATTGAAAAGTATGCCGGCCAGGTTAAGCTGGTGTTCAAGAACTTCCCCCTGGGGAACCATCGCAACGCGCGCAACGCCGCCCTGACCGCTCTTGCTGCCGACAAACAGGGTAAGTTCTGGGAACTCCACGACCTGCTCTTCGCGAACTACAACAGTCTCAATCCGAAGAAAATCGATGATCTCGCTGCCCAGGCCGGGCTCGATATGGAGCAGTTGAAAAAGGACCGGATCGACCCTATCACGAACGAACTTCTCAATCGCGATATCAAAGAAGGATCGGCGATCGGAGTCCGCGGCACACCAACAGTTTTCATTAATGGTAGATTGCTACCGGAACGTAGCATGGCAGGGTTCAGCCGGCTGATCGATGAAGAATTACGTCAGGTCACTCCGGCACAAGCAACCCGGCAACAATGAGATGAAACCACTGAATCTGACATTTATCGGGAGCGGTGATGCATTTTCAAGTGGCGGACGCCTGCAGAGTGGTATTTTTATCGAGTCGCAGACCCATGGTCTGCTTCTCGATTGCGGCGTAACGCTGCTCACCGGCCTGCAGCGTTGTGGCTTAAACAGCAATCAGATCGACTCTGTTGCCATCTCCCATCTGCACGGCGACCATTTTGGCGGTCTGCCGTTTTTGCTGCTTGACGCCATCTTTGTCAGCAAGCGCAGCAAACCCTTGCACATCTATGGCCCTGCCGGGACAGAAGGTCGCGTCGTTGAAGCCTGTAGAGTCTTTTACCCCGGAACCTTGGATGGGCCCCTCCCCTTCGTGGTCGAATATCATCTGCTCGATGTCCGAAATGAGTCGGTCGCGGAGTCCTTTACCCTTTCGACCTTTGCCGTCAGCCATGCTCAGCAGCCTGGCGCTTACGCCTTGCGGGTTAAAATGGCTGGCCGGACAATCGCCTACTCTGGCGACACCAGCTGGAATAACTCCTTGATCGAGCTGAGTAAAGGCAGTGATCTCTTCATCTGTGAGTGTTGCAACTACGACCAACCCAGCACCGGGCATCTCGACTACCTGACCCTTAAGCAGCATCTGGCCGAGCTGAGCGCAGAACGCATCATTCTGACCCACACCGGTCCAATGATCGACAAACAACGACACTCCATCGAGCTGGAGATAGCCCGAGACGGTCTGCAACTCCAACTCTGAAGCGGGCAGCGACACTGGCTACCAGGAGACTGTCGGACAATCCTAGAGGGATTCCTCCTCCGGCATAAACCACTCGACCGCCAATCCTAGCGGAATCGCCAGCAGCAGGGTTAACCCACCACGCACCAGGGCAAAGGGCAAACCGAGAAACTCTGCCTCTATCGGCAACATCTGCGGCTTCAGAGCGTATGCGGCCAGAACTATCGCCACCACCGCCCAGCGTGCCCCGAGTCTCCGCAAGCTCATCAGCAACGGAAAGATGACATAAGCCGGGCCGATCAATATCGCTCCACAGCCGACCGCAATCAACAGGCCCTTCACTCCCCCTTCAGGTCCCAGAACCGCGGCGATCATATCGCGACCTATCCAGACCTGAATCAGACCGACTAAAGCAAAAACTGCTGCGATCAGGATTGTGACCGAGATAAACAGGTTCATCCCTGCCTGCAGCGCGGACAAGGCCTTGTGCGGTGCCAGAGACCAGGCCCAGAGATAGATGAGACAGACCGCACAGAGCATGCGCTGCTGCCTAAGCCAGCTGAAAACTGAGCTGGATTTACTCACAGAAATCCTCCCAGGAGCAGACCGCAAAAAAGCGCCGCAATCAGGGTCAGCGCATTGCGCAACAGGGCAAAACGCCAACTGAAAATACTCGCCTCAAAGGGCAGAGTAACCACTCCGACAGAGATCCAGGACATGATGAATGCCGCCACCGCAGGGGGCCAGGCACCATTAGCCAGCAAGGAACCCGCTATCGGGTAAGACGCCAGGGGTGGGCCGATTGAGATGGCGCCGACTAAACCACCGATGAGCAAGGAAGCCGCTCGATTCCCCTGCCCCAACAGGGATTCAATCATCTGCGGTGGCAGAAATTCCTGAAACAGGCCGACCAGAGCGAAGACTGCCAGCAGGAGTGGCAGCAGGTTCAAGAGAGATGCTGCGCCGGCTTTTATGGCGGCCTGCGCCTTTTGCGGATCACGCCTGAAGGCCCAAAGGTATGCCAGGCCGACGATAAACAAATAGACAAGGCCGATACTTCTGATTCCCATAGAATCCTTCAATTCAACAATCAAAAAAGAGACTGGCAACACCGCCGGCAATTATAGATGAAAAGTGCAGTTGACAGCTGACTGATTTCAGGTATAATCACGACCAATTTAGTAATGTATACGCTCAATATACCCTCACCCAAGGAGAAAACCTACCATGAAAAGATTTGTCTGCACTATTTGCGGTTATATTCATGAAGCTGATTCAGCCCCAGAGTGCTGCCCACAGTGTAAAGCACCGGCCAATAAATTTTCCGCGGTGGACCCTGATGCCTCACTCGCTTGGGCCGATGAGCACCGCATCGGTGTTGCCGCAGGGGTAGATTCGGAAATCCTCGAGGGCCTGCGCGCCAACTTTACCGGTGAGTGCACCGAGGTCGGGATGTACCTGGCCATGAGTCGTCAAGCCGATCGTGAAGGCTATCCGGAAGTTGCTGAAGCCTACAAGCGGATCGCCTTCGAAGAGGCCGAGCACGCAGCGAAATTTGCCGAACTGCTTGGCGAGTGCCTCGTTGCCGACACCAAGACCAACCTGCAAGCCCGCGTCGATGCTGAGCATGGTGCCTGCGTAGGCAAGAAGAAACTGGCCACCCGCGCCAAAGAGCTCAACCTGGATGCCATCCACGACACGGTTCACGAAATGTGTAAGGACGAGGCCCGACACGGCTCTGCCTTTGCTGGACTACTGAAGCGCTTCTTCGCTTAAGCCAGCACTGCGCCTTTTAAAAAAGCGGGCTGAAGGGTTCCCTTCAGCCCGCTTTTTTAAAAGAATATATTTATGGTACATACTTAAAAAAACTGCTACATTTGATACTTCTTATTTTGCTGGAGGGCTTAACCGGAGCGTCCGCAATGAAGGCAGATAAAAACATTGCCAGCCTGGTCCGGCTGCTGATCATCCTGGCCTTTCTGTCCGGAATAGCGATTATCGCATTGGCCGGCTTTGGCATGCACCGCATCTATTCTCGCCAGGTTATCAGAATGGCAGAAAAACAGTCCATCCTGATTGGCCGCCTGCTGGCCGAACAGCAACGCGACGCCCTGTTTACGCCGAATGAGGCCCAGAGGCCACAACTTCAGATCAAGCCTGCCTATATAAGCTGGCTGAATCAAAGCTTAAGCGACTCGCTGCACCCCTTCGATATTGTCAAGATCAAGATTTTCTCACCCGATACCACCCTCATCTACAGTACCGACAACACCATCATCGGTGAGGTTAACCCACAAAACAAACGCTTGCTTGAAGCCCTCGACGGAGCCAGCAATTCCCAGCTTGAGGTCAAGGAAGCGATGCGCGACCTCAAAAATGAGACCGCCTTCGATGTCGATGTGGTCGAAACCTATACGCCGATTCTGCTCGATGGAGAGATTCTCGGGGTTTTTGAGCTCTACATGGATGTCACCCAGTTTCGCAAAGAGATCGGTGACGGAACCCTGCAATCACTCCTTCTGCTCTCGGCAATTTTACTGCTCGTTTACCTTATCGCCTTCAGCATAGCACGCAGCAGCATGAGACAGGTCTCCGAGGCGGAAGAGCGCTTGCGCAATCTGGCGATGATCGACGCATTAACCGGCATCTTTAATCGCGGCGAACTGATGATGCGCGCCGAGAAGGAGATGTCCCGCGCGCTGCGCCATGGCCCCGATGGTGGCAACGGTGAACTGAGCCTGATCATGCTTGACATCGATAATTTCAAGCAAGTCAATGACGTCTACGGCCACCAGGCCGGAGATGAGGTGTTGCGCCAAATGCCCGACCGCATAAAACCAGGGTTGCGCCTCTACGATATCCTGGGCCGTTACGGCGGTGAGGAATTCCTGATTATCCTGCCAAATGCCGACCTCGCCAGTGCCCGCATCGTGGCCGAACGGATCCGCAGTGCTGTCGCGGATAAACCCTTTGCTATCGCTGAACAGTCCCTGACTGTCAACATCAGCCTGGGGATTGCCGGAATCAGCCCTGAGAGCAACCTGACTGAAACGATCAATCTGGCGGATCAAGCTCTCTACCGGGCCAAAAAGAATGGTCGAAATCGGGTTGAGAGCTACCAGCCCCCGGAAACAGAACAGGTCCGCTAGCCTGCCCCCTGCACCAGTTGGCTTTCGATTCAGAGCCTGAGCCGCTAACTCCCCTGCAACTCTACAAAACGGCGCCGATAGACCGTCGGTGAAACGCCAACTATCTGCTTGAAGAGCCGTCTGAACGAACTGGTGTCGGCGTAACCAACCGCCCTGGTAATCAAATCTATGCGGATCTCACCCCGCTCAAACAGCCGTTTCGCCGCTTCGATGCGCAGGCGTTGCAGATATTCAAGCGGCGTGTCTCCGGTTGCTTTTTTGAAACGGCGTAAAAAAGTCCGCTCGACCATTCCGGCCAACTGCGCCATCTCAACCACAGTGGTCCGTTTGGTCAGGTTCTGTTCCAGATGACGCTGCACCGCGACAATCTTTTCATCACCATGGGTCTTCTGGCGCCGAAAACGGATATAGGGCGCCTGTTCACGGCGGCCACGGTCGATCAGCATCATCCGCGCACAGGCATCGGCCAGCTCTGCCGAACCAAATTTTTCCAACAGATAGATCGCCAGATCCTGATGGGCACTGGTTCCGCCGGCGCAGAGATAATCCCCACCATCGATCAACAGACGATCAGCCTGCAATTTGACCTTGGGGTAGTTTTGATGAAAACGATCGGCCAACTGCCAGTGGGTCGTCGCTTCACGCCCAGTCAAAATCCCGGCCTCGGCGGCCAGAAAGGCCCCGGCACAAATGCTCGCGATTATCGCTCCACGGGCATGTTGCGCCTTCAGCCAGGCGATCGCCTCCTTCTCCTGGCGTAGGGATTCGATATTTCCGAGCACCGAGGGGAGGATAATCAGATCGGGCAGGCGACAATTGCCGATCGAACGGTGAGGAACCAGGGGTTCCTGACTGAAACAGACCACCGGCCCGCCATCGACCGTCAGCACCTCCCAACGGCAGAAGGGCTGAAAATCTGTCTTATTTCGCTTCTTTATTTCCCAATTCGCCACAGTAAACAGATCCAACGGACCGGCGATACTCGAAAGCAGGCAATTATCGAACGCTAAAATTGCAATATTCAGCACGGCACAACCTCCCTGTCGTTAATGTCATATCAGACAGGATATCCGGCTAAAACCCTGATTTCAAGTGAGGTCATACATTGCCATTAAATTTACGGGCTGCAAACACTAGCTGCGGAGATATGCAATGGGAGGCTCACGAACAAACCTCTGAATGGGGGCGGGTTAGTGTGCGTGGTCGTGGTCGTCCTCTTCATGAGCAGGATGGTCATGCTCATGATATTCATTCTGGATAGGATGCTGATGGGCACCCTGATCAGCGTGACGGTGGACATAACTGTGCTCATGCTCGTGCTGATGTTCGTGCGGGTGCCGGTGAACCAGATCGCCATGTCGATGGCTATGCTCGTGAAGGTGGCGGTGCGGATGGGCATGCTCGTGGCGGTGTTGCAACTCTCGGATCTGCAGCGCACAGCGGTCGCGATAGGTATAATCGAGACCATTCAGACTGGTCAGGTTTTTATCGGCAAAAAAGCTCTTGGTTGAATAATCGAGGGCGATCTCGCCAGCATGCATGACCAGGGTGCGCTGGGTCAGTTCACGCACGAAGAAGATATCGTGGCTAACCAGAATCAGAGTGGCATCAATTTCACTTAAGATATCGAGCAGCAGCTCTTCGCCCTGCGGGTCGAGGCCTGCGGTCGGTTCATCCAGAATTAAGAGCTGTGGCTGCAGGCTCAGCACACTGGCCAGAGCCAGACGCTTCCGTTCGCCACCGGAGAGATGCAGAGGGACGCGCTCCTCAAACCCATCGAGCTTGACCATTTTAAGGGCTAATTCGACACGCTCCCTGACTTGCTCCTCAGCAACGCCAAACTGACGCGGGGCAAAGGCAACCTCATCATAACAGCTCGGGCAGACCAGCTGATCGGCGCAGTCCTGAAAGACCATCCCGGTCTGTCGCCAGACCGCTCGTCCCTTACCCGGTAATATCTTTTTGCCGGCAAAACGGTACTCTCCGCTAAAAGGGAAAATACCCAGCAGGCACATCAGCAGAGTACTCTTACCGGCCCCATTCGCTCCGACCAAGGCGAGCCGCTCGCTCGGCTTTATCGCCAGATCTATCTCCTTCAGCGCCTGGGTCCCGTCTGGATAGCGATAGGACAGGGATCGAACATCAACCAGAGCAGAAGAACGACTACCAGCTGAGACATCAAGCTCAATCTTATGCGCGAATTTACGTCGTTCAACCGCTACCGTCTCCGCTTTCTGGCGGCTCTCGGCAAAACGGAAAGAGAAGTCCAAACCGTGCTCGCGCAAGGAGGGGCGATGCGCGACCAGTTCTTTCAGCGGATAATCGTGGTGAACCCGACCGCTATCCAGCACCAGCGCGCGCTCACAGAGTTCGTAGAGGAAGATCAGATCATGGCTGATCAGAATAAGGGTTCCCGCATAGTTCTTGAGCAGATCGAGAAAGATCTGTTCCTGTACAGAGTCGAGGTTGGCGGTCGGTTCATCCAGAATCAATAAGGAGGGGCGCATCGCCAGCAGACCGGCGAGGGCAGCGCGCTTCTTTTGCCCGTAACTCAGGGCATGGGGTGGCTTGAACATCAGAGCTTCGAGCCCGACAGCCTTCAGCGCCTGACGCACCGCCAGATCGACATCGACCTCAGACTGCCCCTGATTACGCGGGCCGAAGGCCACGTCTTCATAGAGGCTGTTACCAAACAGCTGATCGTCAGGATCCTGAAAAAGCAAGCCAATCTCCAGACGGGCACTCGCCAGATGCGCTCCGACAAATTGCGCGCCTTTATAGGTGACGCTCCCCGCGTCCGGCAGCAGCAGACCACAGAGCTGTTTGACCAGAGTCGTTTTACCTGAACCGTTGTGTCCGACCAGGGCGATGCGATCACCGGCCCTGACTTGAAGATTAATCCCAGCGAGCGCCTGGGTGCCATCCGGATAGCGGTAGGCGAGGGATTCAACCTGCATCAACAGGCGGTTATCATGCTCAAACTCGGCTGCTTTCATATGCTGATGCATCTATGTCTATCCCCCCAAGAACTGGTCACAGATGACCAGCAGCAGTCCGATGCCGATCACCAGGCCCGCCTTAAGATAATCGCCAGAGCGCACATTGAAGCTGATAGGCTGGGGCCAGTGACCCTGATAGCCACGCGCCAGCATGGCCGCATGGACCCGCTCGGTGCGTTCAAAGCTGCGCACAAAGAGCATCCCGACATAATTACCGACTGAACGCAGGGTCGCCAGACTGGTCGATTTGCGAAAGCCACGCACCTCCATGCCGATCTGCATGCGCCGCGCTTCGTGGAGGAAGACATAGAGATAACGGTGGGTAATCAGCAGCAGCTCGGTCAGGCGGCGCGGCACCCCCATCCGCGCGAGTCCAGCCAGGGTCACCGGCAATGGTGCGGTTGCCAACAGGGGTTCCATCAACAGGGCGACCGTCGCGGCGCGCAGGATGATCAATATAGCCAGATCCAGGCCGCGCAGATTAAAATTAAGCCAGTCGATGCTGCCGAACACCAGCACCAGATCACTGCTCTGTTGCACCGCGGTCAGCGGCAGCATCAGCAGGAACATCGACAAAAAGCCTGCCATGCCGAGCAGGCGCTTCAAGCCACGCCGCCAGGGGATAGCGGCCAGCCGGTAGCCGACCAGGGCCAACAGCAGTGCCGCCCCAGCCGTTTGCGGATGCTGCAGGGATACGATCAAAAAAGCCAGGAGTAGAAAACTGGCCAGCTTAAAGCGCACATCCCAGCGATGGACCGCTGAGATCTCACCCCCTTCAAACTCAATCTGCGGGACCGACCAGTCGCGCTCCTCTGCGCCCTGCTCCTTGCGTGCGATACCGATCAGCATGCGAAAGCCGGAATAGACCGCCAGCGGCAAAAGCAGCAACGGCAACAACCATAAAACAGAGACCGGGAGCGTACCGCTCACAGTTTCTCCTTGAGCACGAAGGGGATATCAAGCAGTTCCGGCTTCACCTTGAGCAGAAAAGAGACAACCATGGCACTGACCCCGGCTTCGACCAGGACCACCGGGATATGGGCGAGCAAGGCCAGCTTGGCGACCCCCATAAAATCTTCGCCGCCACTGGCCAGCAGGAGAGCGAGCAACAGGGCCGAAAAAAGCGTCGCCCCGCCGCCGCACAGGGCACCGACCAGGATGCGTTGTTTCTTACCGCGTCCCTTGAAGTGATAGAAAACCAGACCCGCCAAGAGCGCCGGTAGTCCCATCAGCAACAGGTTTGCCCCGAGTGCGGTCAGCCCGCCAAACTGAAACAACAGGCATTGCAATACCAGGCCCAGCGCGATAGCCAGAAAGGCTGAAGGGCCGAGGAGCGCCCCGACCAGGCCAGGGATCAGCAGATGAACGCTGGTTGGCCCGAAGGGTAAATGGATCAGCGATGCGACAAAAAATGCAGAGGTCATGACTGCCACCTTAGGCAGATCATCCGTAGGCGTGCGGCGCAGACTCCAGACTACTATCCCGGCACTCAGCGCATAGCTACCGAGCGCAACAGCGGTTGGGAGAACACCATCAGAGATATGCATAAAAAAAGAGAAGCTCCGAAAAAGATTGTCATCGATATTTAACGCCGCCGGGCGTTCACCATCATCACAACGCCACAGAGACCAAAGATCGCGCCAAGACCGGTCACGACATCTTTCCACCCCGGCGCGGAATCCTCAGCCTTCAAGCGGGCGATCTCGCGGCGCGCATCGCGCAATTGTTGATGCAATTGCTGGTTCTTCTCTTGCAACAGTTCAACCTGCGCCGGCACTTGCTGGGCCATGATCAGTTGCGGGCCGACAAAAAAAAGACAGGAAACCAGCAACCCAAGATAGATAACCCGGCGGAAAACAGTCATCGCCCCGACTCCAGTTCGGTCCGCTTGAGGATAAAGCTGGCTTGATGCCCCATGCTCGCCCTGACCCGTAATTCCAGAGCGACAAACCGCGGGATGGCGCAGGTATACTGTCCCTCATCATCGGTCACACCCTGCTGCAGTAATTGCATTTCGGGCGAATAAATTTCAACGATAGCCTGTTTAAGCGGGCGTCCGTCGGGGAAATAGCTCTCCATGAAGATCTGACCGCCCTCCACGTAGGCAAACAGATTGACCTTGTGAGCCAGTGCCGGAGTGGCGCCAAGCAGACCCATAAGCAAGAGAAGCAGCAAGGCTTTTTTCATCTGGAAACCCAAAGTTTAGAGATCTGTCGCCCTGACCCAATAGACCGCGCCGAGCTCGACACCTTTACCCTCGCCATCTTTTTGCAATTTCCAGTCCGCATCCGAGAGTGCGGCAAAACCCCACCAACCTGCCTTCGGCATGGCATAATGGAAAAACCCCTGGTTATCGGCCTTAAGCGTCTGCGCCACAAAGGGGCCTGCAGGAAAAGAGAGCTGCTCTCCGATTGCCGCCTCATTCAGGTATTCAACCTCAATTTCGGCAAACGGCAGAGGATTTCCCTTCAGCAGCACCTGCCCGGAAAACAGATTTCCGGTCCAGAGCCCATAGGGACGACTCAGGGGCACGATTTCGGTTTCAACGCCCAGCGGCTGATCCCAACTCCCCGCCAGGCCGAAGGCAGAGACACAGACCTTGGTATAATGCAGGATAAATTTATCCTCCGCCGCTTCCCAGTAAGGGGTCGGCTCAACAAAGAAGGTGTGATCACCGGGACGTCGCACCTGATAGGCTGCGCGCCAGTATCGGACTGGCGTTTTTTGACCCGCAGACTGAAATGTGACTGCTTCAAGGGCAGGCAGCAGATCTTCGCGCTTCCCCCCCCTGTGCACCTCGAACCGTTGCGGCCTGGCCATCTCCATATATTGGCCCTCGGCCGGATGAATAAACTTGACCTGCAGCTCGAGAGTTCTGCTCTCATTTTGCGCGATGATATCATCAGACGGCAGGATCACCCCGAAATGCGCCAGTGCGGGGCCGGCGACAAGCAGCAGGGCACAGGCGAGAACCAGACGGATATTTGGCATTTTAAAAAGATCCCTTTTGCGTGGCACAAATATGAAAATCGTAGCACAAATTGTAAGGACTGGCCGGTGCCGCTGTCAAGGCGTTTTCAGTAAAACTGCTGGACGATCCATGAGCAATCAGCGGAAGCCCGCTGACTTCTAGCGGTCGGCCAAGGAGGTTTCGAGGCGCCGCGCCACAAGTGAGCAGCCGAAGGTCAACAGGAAATAGAGGAGTGCGATGCAGAGCCAGATCTCAAAGGTCAGATACGTGGCCGACATCAACTCCATCCCCTGAAAGGTCAACTCCTGGATAGAGATGACCGAAACGATTGCCGAATCTTTGATGGTTGAAATAAATTGACCGGCCAAAGGCGGAACCATCGGGCGCAAGGCCTGCGGAAAGATGATCTGACGCAGAATCTGCCAGCGCTTAAACCCGAGCGCCGCCCCCGCCTCCCACTGCCCCCTGACAACCGCCTGCAGTCCGGCACGCACAATTTCCGCGATATAGGCCCCTTCGAGCAGAGCCAGCGTCATCACCGCCGCCAGAAAAGCCTCGAGCTGAGCGGGTGGAGCGAAAAACAGGCGCACGAGAGTCTCACTCGACGCGGGGAGGCGCTGGATCAGCGCGGGCAGGCCGAGTTGCGGCAAAATTTGATCACTGATGAAGTAGTAGCCGATGAAGACCAGCACCAATGGCGGCAGGTTGCGGAACAGAGCGACAAAGCTGCCGCCCACCAGTCGATTGAACAGATGCTGACTGATCCGCAGCAGACCGATCACAATCCCCAACGGCAACGCCAGCACCAGACTCCAGATACTCAAGCGAATTGTCGTCAGCAGCCCCTGAACCAGCAGGTTCGGCAGGTACGCGGCGCTCTCTTCATCGAAGTAGAAAAAATACTGTGGTATGGCCGCCCAGTTCCAGCGATAGGCCAGGTTCTCGTTGATTCGATACACCAACAGGGTGCCGACCAGCCCCAGCAGCAGGAGCAGCACCAGATCGATGCCGCTCCATTTTATTTTCCCACCAGGCAGTAATGACATCTACTCCATCTGCCCCTGCCAGTCCTGGGTGGTAAACCAGTAGGCGTAACGCTCCTGCAGAAAACCATCGGCCTGACGCACCCGGATCCAGTTGTTCAGGAAATTGAGAAAGTCGACGTCCCCCTTGCCAAGCGCAATCCCGATCGGTTCCTTGGTGAAGGTCTCACCAGCCAGCGGCAAATAGAGACGTTCCGGGTACTTCAGACTCTGAAACTCGGGGAAGGGTTGCGAGGAAACCATCGCCATAGCGCGCCCGTTCAGGACCTCCTGCAAGGCCTGGCCTTCATCATCGAAGAGTCTCAAGTCGGCCTTGGGCAGATATTTTTTGGCGGCTTCGGCAGCAGTTGTTCCAATTCGGGCAACAATTGTGGTCTCAGCCTGATTGAAACTGGCGATCTCGGTTTTCCCCGGCAGCTTGCTGCTAGCCACAAGCGACATCCCTGAGAATTCATAGGGATCGGTAAAGTTCACCTTCAGGTTCCGTTCGGGAGTAATCCCCATCCCGCCGATAATCACATCGAGCTTACCGGTCAACAGCGCCGGGATAATGCCAGACCACTTGGTTGGAATAAAATCGATCGCGACTCCCATATCGGCGGCAAGTCTCCTGGCGACATCGATCTCGAACCCGACAAAATCACCCCGTTTATTCTTCATCGCCCAGGGGACGAAGGTCGAAAAACCAACCCGCAGGCGATTCTTGCTCAGCACCTGCTCAAGGCTGCTCTCTTTGGACAGATCCCGTTTTATACTGGCGGAAAACGCAGATGTTGTTGCAAAAAGGAAGATAACAAGTAGCAGGACCGTTCTAAACGCTGGCATACATTCTCCTCGGCAAGGGATCATGCGCCCGGGGCACCCAGACGCCATTCGAATAAGCGTACCACGGCGGAAAGTCCCAGGGTTAAACAGAGGTAAATCAGGGCAATTGTGAACCAGACCTCAAAGGTCAGGAAGCTCTCGGCAACCAACTCTTGGCCGCGCATGCTCAGATCATAGATCGCGATGGTTGAAACCAGCGCCGAATCCTTGATCAGCGAAATCCCCTGACTGGTCAAGGGGGGCGCCATATTGCGCAGCGCCTGGGGCAGCACTACATAGCGGTAGCGTTGGCGTGACGACATCCCCAATGAGGCTGCGGCCTCCCATTGGCCAACCGGAATCGCCAATATCCCGGCGCGAAAAATCTCCGAGGCATAGGCCCCCTCAAACAGGCTGAGCGCCAGAACCGCAGCCGCGAAACGCTCAATCCCGAGGATCGGGGCCAGCACAAAATAGATCAGAAAGATCTGCACCAAGAGCGGGGTGTTGCGGATCAGTTCCAGGTAGCAACTGGCAAGCAGGCGGGCCACAGGGCTGCGGCTCAGGCGCATCAGCGCCACCAGTAGTCCGATAAGCAAGGAAAACAACAGACTGACCGTGACGACCTGCAGGGTCACCAACAAACCCGTCACCAGCGGCCCGGCCTGCCAGCCGCCCTGCGCAAAGGTGCCGAAGTAACGGGAGATGCGGTACCACTGCCAGTTATAACCCAGGTTCTCGGCACCATGATAGAAACCACGACACACCACTGCGACCATCAGCAGAAAGAGTCCGGTTTCCAGAATTTTGCGCAGCAGCTGTTTACTTGGGAGGTTCAGATTGATTTTCTCCAGAAAATTCATCAAGTAACTCCCCTTAAAGAGGCTGTTCTGTATCGAGTTAAACAAAAAGGCAGAGATATTTCAATAATTTAACAGTATTACAGCGGTGCGCTTACCCAAAATGCCCCCACACACGAGTTATCGCGAAATCAGTTGGCTCAGAGTAGAGAATTGGTTAAAGTCGGTTTTCTCAAGAAATCAGTTATGCCTAAAAGGAATCTACGCATGAAAAGATATCAGCTCTGCGCCATCGGTAACGCCCTGGTCGACATGGAATTTAAGGTTGGGGAGAGCTTCCTCGCCGCCTGCGCGATCGAAAAAGGGATCATGACCCTGGTCACCGAACAACGCCAGGACGAACTGGTTGCCGCGCTGGAAGGTCATCCCGGAAAATGGGCCTGTGGCGGCTCCGCAGCCAACACGGTGATAGCTGCCGCCCAGTTCGGTGCCGACTGTTTCTACTCCTGTAAACTGGCCGCCGATGAAACCGGCGATTTCTACCTGCGTGACCTGCACGCAGCTGGAGTTGCCAGCAATGCCGACAATGGCCGGGGTGCCGGTAAAACCGGCAAATGTCTGGTCATGGTCACCCCCGACGCCGAACGGACCATGAATACCTTTCTGGGTATCTCAGAAGGCTTTTCGCTGGCCGAACTCGAGCCGCAAGTGATCGCCGCCTCTGAATATCTCTACATTGAAGGCTACCTGGTCACCTCTCCCAGTGGACGCGCCGCAGCAATTGAAGCCAAACGCCTCGCCGAAGCAGCCGGTGTGAAAACCGCACTCACCTTCTCCGACCCGGCGATGGTGCAATTTTTTAGGGATGGTTTGGCTGAGATGATCGGGACTGGGGTCGACATACTCTTCTGTAACGAAGCAGAAGCCCTGGCCTGGACCGGATGTGAAGATTTGGAAGAGGCACTTGATGCCCTGCAACCGATCGCCAGAAGCTTCGCGATTACCCGTGGTGCGCAAGGGGCTGTTCTGTTTGATGGCGAAACAATCCACAAGGTTGCGCCTCATACCGTCAGCGCAGTCGACAGTAACGGTGCCGGTGATATGTTTGCAGGCGCATTTTTATTCTCACTCAGTCGCGGCGACTGCTTCCCCGATGCTGGCCGACTCGCCAGCCTGTCATCAGCCAAGGTCGTAGAGAGCTTCGGTCCACGCCTGCTAAAAGAGGCCCATGCGGAAATACTGGCGGAAGTTTTTAATGACCAATCAACGGCTGTAAATGTAAGTTAAACGTTTTCTGAAAATAAAAATGCAGTTGATAAAAAAACAGGCCAGTCAAGATGACTGGCCTGAGTATCTTCTAGCTCTCATATTCCCAACTTGCGCAGGCGACACCATCTCCTGAATCAACTGCCTTATTTAAACTGCTACACCAGAAACCCTTGCCATACGTGGAAGTAGAGTTCCCCTCAGGGTCTTTACCCGCTGCATACTTACAAGCCGAACATCCATTCATTTGCTGAAACTTCGTAATCTCCGCCATGGATCATATCCTCCTCGTTTATTGTGAGTAACCTCAAATCATGACAACAGAAGAACATCGTTTGCTTTTAATGTCAACCAAGAATTGCCTATTGTTTCGCTAGACAATAGCAGGACAAGAAAGACAAGTGGCGCGCATAGCTCAATTAATCATTCTACAAAATCAGGGCGTCGCTCCTTCAAGCAACATCCTATGCACTCGGCAACCAGACTCGGATCCAAATCCTATAAGTAAATAACTTCGCAATGGTCTCTCTTGAAATACGGATGATGCAATTCGTTGCGGATGGTTTGACCGAGGTGTCGGCCGCGCCGTTGGCAGGTTTTTCTGCAGCGCAGCACAAGCCCTGGCCTGGATCGAGGCCGAAGATTTGGAAGAGGCATTTTGCCCCTGTGCCACTTAATCAAATTTGAGCGCTTTTCTAAAAACCGGCGGCAAATAAAAATGGGCCGGTCAAATTGACCGGCCCACTTTTATTTCTAACCTGAAGTAAATCCTATGGACTGGCTTATTCATCCTCTGCCGCAAGGCGAACCTGGGCATTGAGTCCACAGATGATCAAACGATTCTCCTCAGAAGAGAGGATCTCGCCGAGATGAGCCATAAACTGGGCATCATTCCTAGCGGTGTATTCACGGCCAGACTGCTCGTGAGAGAGCATGACCGGATAGATAGACAGGTCATGGGTCACCTTGAGGATCTTTTGGGAATAGTTAGCCAAGCACGGAACTACGATCTTCATTTCGTAGGTAAACCTATTGTTACTCTGGGATCTATCGATCCGGCACTTTAGCCGTCCACTCGTCACTTCGCTGAGCATCTCCCCCTGCTCGGCGAGCATTGAGCCCGGAGTTTTGATATTCTCGAGATCGGGTATTTCTCCCCAGAGACTATTTGTCGACATTGTTTATTCTCCTTTTGCCGTAAGCTGACTAACGGAGATCAAGTATAACAGAATCATATACTATTTGGCAAAACTAATAAATCTATCGATTCAGCGAGTTAATGCTGAACTCACCCTGGTCGACTGGCAACCCTTGAGATGTCGCTGCAGTCAGGTCCGACCCCACATTGAGACCTCTGTCATCGCCTAGAAGCTGGGCAAACTCAGCAGCCGGCAGCGGTTCACTGAACAGGAAGCCCTGAAAACCATCACAGCCCTCCTGTCTGAGAAAGCTGAGCTGCTCTTCGGTCTCGACCCCCTCCGCAATAGTTTTCATTTTCAAGGTTGCTCCCATGCCGATGATCGCCCGCGCAATCGCTTGATCTTCGGTATTGAGAGTCAGGTCCGTGATGAACGAGCGATCGATCTTTAAATGATCGATGGGGAAGCGTTTAAGATAACTGAGGCTGGAATAACCGGTCCCGAAATCGTCGATAGCTAAAGACACACCCATCTCTTTTAGTTCCCCAAACAGACCGATATTCTGCTCTGCGTCCTGCATGACAGCAGATTCCGTCAATTCCAGTTCCAGCAGTTCGGGAGGCATCCCGGTCTCTTCCAGAACCCTGGCGAGATTGTTGACGAAACCTGCATGCTGGAGTTGCAAAGCGGAGATATTGATGGCGATCTGGATCTGCCGCAGTCCCTCCTCTTGCCATTGCCTGTGCTGCCGACAGGCGGTTTCGAGAACCCATGCGCCGATCGGCACAATCAGACCACGCTCTTCGGCAAGCGGAATAAAATCTGCCGGGGAGATTGGTCCTCTTGCCGGATGATTCCAACGCAGCAGAGCCTCGGCTCCGACGATCCGCCCACTCTGGATATCAATTTGCGGCTGATAAGAGAGGCTGAACTCATTGTTGACCAGGGCTTGTTGCAGGCCGTTCTCCATCTGCAAAATATCGAGCGCCCGGTCATTCATATTCTGGGTGTAGAAATGGTAACTGTCTCGCCCCGCCTCCTTAGCGTGATACATGGCGGCATCGGCATTTTTCAACAGGGATTCGATGTCGCAGCCGTCGTTGGGGTAGACACTGATGCCGACACTGATGGTTACCCTAAGCCGATGTCCGGCAAAAACATAGGGCTCTGAGCCAAGTTTCAGGACCTTTTTGGCCACCTGGGCGACAGACTCGACCTGCTGCAGATCGGGCAGGACGATGACAAATTCGTCGCCGCCCAGCCGGGCAACAGTATCCCCTTCGCGAATACAGGTTTCAAGCCGCGTCGCCACCATCTGTAAGACGCTATCACCGACAGAATGTCCGAGGGAGTCATTGATATTTTTAAAGCGGTCGAAATCGAGGAACAGCACGGCAACCTGGCCATTATGGCGATGGGCCCTGGCCAGGCTCTGAGTCAGACGATCCTGTAATAGCGACCGGTTAGGCAGACCGGTCAAGGCATCATAATGGGCAAGGTACTGAATCTGTGCCTCAGCCTTCTTTCTTTCGGTGATGTCGCGCAGTATCCCCTGTGAAAAGAACTCATTGTCCAACTCTATCAAACGCGCGCTGACCTCAACCGGAAACTCACTGCCATTGCGGCGCAGAAACAGCGCCTCAAACAACAGAGAACCTTCCTCGCGCAGCCTTGTATGCTGCTCCAAAGACAGTCCTTTTTCACGCGCGGGACGTAAGGCGTCAACCTCTAGGCTAAGCAGCTCCGCGTGGCAAAAGCCGAAGGCCTCCACCGCACGATCATTCGCTTCGATAATCTGCCCCGCAGAGTTGACCAGCAGAATAATATCGTTGGCATACATGGTCAGTGCATTACAGCGCTGCTCGAGCATTTGGCGTTTCAATTCGGTTTGGTAGTGGCCCACCAGGAAACTTGCCCGCATCTGTCGCCACCAGTGATAAGCGGTCACTCCGGTGGCAAGGATAAACGCAAAAACGACGATAAGGATGTTATGCGCCAAACGGATGACTGGTGCGTAAATCTCGGCAATATCCATCTTGGCGATCAAAAACCAAGGAGAACCTTCAACCTTGCGCACCACAGAGAGGGCTTGGGTATTGCGGTAATCGAAGTGCTCGATAACGCCCTCCTCTCCGGCCATGACCAGACCGGGCGGAGTCAACAGGCCTGGCGTCGGGAGAAAATGTTCGGCCGGAGTATCTGCCTGGTGACGCCGTTCACTCAGAGTTACAATCCCCTTTTCCCCTGCCCTCAGCAGAACCGACTCCGCGCTTTCGCTCGGGGTCGGCCAGGCCTCGATCAGGGGGAAAAGATAGCGGTTCGGATCATCGCGGAAGACAATGAATGCGCTTGCTTCCAAGCCTCCCGCTGTTTCTGCGAGCAGTGGAATAAACAGGTCGAGATGGGCATGCGTGTCTTCCCCCTCGGTGCGTTCCGAGCAAATATCCCCATAAAAACTCCTCCCGCTCCGGGTCAGAGACTGGGCCGCGCCAAGATGAGAAGCGCTGCCACAATTGGTAGCCTGTCGCTCCCCGACCCTGATCAGCAGCTTTCCATCGGCGTCAAGCAGCAATACCGAGTGGAGCTGCTGTAATTCGAGCTGATCCTGCATCCGT
>JAAXQE010000113.1 GCA_012974425.1 Geopsychrobacter sp. | reverse complement strand
TAATGGTGGAGGTGGCGGGAATCGAACCCGCGTCCGAAAGCCTTCTACGAGAGGCCTCTACATGCTTAGTCTATGATTTAAGTTTAACTGGATGAAGCTCCCACAGACAGGATATTCACCAAGCGATTCTGCTTAAGTTTCGCCCCGATGCCGCAGACCCTCATCGGAACTAGCCTGCTAAATTAACGTCTCGTCAGCCACACAGGCAATGATTGAAAAGACGTAGCAGCTTAAGCTGCTAGTGCGTAACGAACGTCAGTATCGGCGTTTGTTAGTATGGGCTTTGTTACGGAGCCAGCCCACTCCGGCATGCCACCTTCGCTTCCAACCCCCGTCGAAACCTTGGCACCCCCATTAAGTAGATGTTGTTCTTGTTTGTATCATCCCATGTTACGTGGTCATTGTTCAAGTAATGATTTAGCTATCCTTGCCACTTTTTACGGCGCGGGCCATTTCACGGTTGGCCTCTTTGGTCTTTAGGTCCTGACGTTTGTCGTGCAGCTTCTTGCCACGCCCGACCCCGATTTCGAGTTTAACCAGACTGTTCTTGAAATAGATCCTGGTCGGCAGCAGGGTTAAGCCCTTTTGTTCGGTGAGGCGGGTCAGCTTGTCGATCTCGATATGGTGCAGCAATAACTTACGGCGCCGCGCCGGCTCATGGTTTTCACGATTGCCCTGCTCGTAGATGTTGATCGTCATATTATCGATGAAGATCTCATTATTACGAATGCGGCAGAACGATTCCTTGAGATTGACATGCCCGAGGCGCAACGACTTGACTTCGGTCCCCCGCAGCACAATTCCGGCTTCAAAGGTCTGCTCGATGAAGTAATCGTGGTAGGCCTTCTTGTTACTGGCGATTATCTTAATACTCATTTTTCAGCAGTTCATTGGCTTGGGTGTCGGGTTCAGGCTGCAGCCCGATAATCTTCGGCATAAATATCTCACGCTTCAAGGCGCGCGTGCCGACCCGGATCGAGAGGAAGGTGCCGACCATAAAGGCGACCCCGATCAGTGCGGACAGCAACTGCGGGTCGATTGCAACCTGAGTATATTCAGCAATCAGCTGCCCGGAGATAGCGCCGATAAGTAACCCGATGACCGGCAGAATGTAAAGCACAAAAGAGGACTGCAGGAAATGTTTGGTACTGGTCACGACCTTGACCCTATCCCCGACCTGCGCACCGATCTGATTAAACGACTCGACGAGCATCGACTTGCCGTCATCCCCGATCTGGCAGGCTCCCGATGAGGGGCAGTGTTTGCAGGCACTCTGCTTCTGGCAGAGCACGACTGCAATCTGACGACCCTTCAGCTCTACAATGGTTCCATATTCGACAATCACCAAAAACTCCCCTGAGGTAAATTCTGAAACTCGAGTATAGGCAGTTCAGTCAGACTTGACAAGCTGTCCGTCAAGGATCAGGGCCTGCGGCTGCCTCCCCTCCCCGGTGTGGATCAGGGTCTCGATCAGTTTGTGCGGTTTGAGCTGTTCTGTGAGCGGAATAACCTGGAAGCTGGCCTTAAGGCCCGGCTGCAGATTTCCGAGTTGAGTCTGCAGGCCGAGGGCGGCAGCCCCTCCTGTGGTGGCAAGGCCAAGGAGTTCCTGCGCAGAGAAACTATCGCTATAGACCTCGGCGGCAAAGGCCAGTTCGTCCCACAGCGACAGGCTGCGGTTGCTGGCCAGACTATCGGTACCGAGGGCCAGCTTAACCCCGGCCTTCTTGAACTTGGCGACCGGCGCCGTGCCGACCCGCAGCTGCGCATTCGAGCGTGGGCAGAGCACCAGTTGCGCCCCGGCCGCGGCAATCGCGTCGATCTCGCTATCGACCAACTGAACACCATGCACCAGCAGTTGGTCCTTGAATAGTCCGCCGTGTTCGGCGAGGTATTCGATGGGTCGCAGGTGCCGGGGTTCGGGACGATGCTGATACCAATTGACCGCGCTGTAGAGGCGCTCGATCAGTTCACCATCGCCATTATCCAGAAAGGCGAGCTCTGCAGGCGACTCGGCAATATGGATCGTGCAGCCGAGCTGTTGCTGTTGGGCGTGCTCGAAGAGCTGACGCAGATACTGGGGGCGGATGGTGTAGGGGCTGTGCGGACTGAGGCCGAATTCGAAACGCCCGCTCCCCTGCTCTTTCAAAACCTTGCTGAGTCGCTTGAACTGCTGCTGGGTAACGCCAACATCCTGGCCGAGGGATTCGAGGAAGATCCGCCCGGTAAGTGGGGTCTCGGCAAAGGCGCTACGCCCGTCGTACCAGGAGAGGATATCACCGACTGCGGCGCTGCCCGCTTCCAGAGACATGCGGATGCCACTCTTAATCGCCGCGTGCATCGCTTCGTGCTGAATGCTGCGCTTGACCTGGATGAGACGCAGGATCCAGTCGACGAAACTGCAGGGCGCGCTACCGACCCCGGCCGCCGATGCCCAGGCGGGGTAATGGCTCAATTCGAGATGGGTATGGGCGTTGATGAAAGCGGGCAAGAGGACCGCTGCGCCATAATCGACAATCTCGACCAAGGGAGCGGACTTCTGCAGTTGCTTAAGGGAGCCGACTTCGACAATTCGGCCCTGATCCTCGAGCAGCGCGCCGCCCTCCAAGGGAGAGCCACTGGCAGCCAGCAGGTATTTTGCAGTATGGATGAGAGCCACGGCAGTTTAATCTTCGGTGCTGGTTTGCGAAATGGACAGAGGCGCGGCCAGAGCTTCGATCTGTTCTAGCAGCTCACGAACCTCGGGATGTTGCGCGAGGGTAAGCTGTTCCTCCAGCACCGCCTGCAGGATCTCATCGGTGGTCAGGGGATTGGCCAGCACCACCCGCAGCACCGTAATGACCTTGGTGCCGTAATCTCTGGAGCGCAGGCGGGTCCGCGAGACGAAGGTCTTGCCCGCTTCACGCTGGACTTTCTGGATCAGCTGGTTGATCTGGTCGAGCAGCAGATTGGCCTGGCACTTCTGCGCCAGACACATGGTCTTCATCAATCCGAGAATCGCGCGCGGGGCGTAGCGATAGGTCAGGATGTTCAGTTCGGGTTCGCTGGTCAGTTCGAAATCGGCATGTTGTCTGACCTGTTCGGCAAAATGCCGGGCGCGCTCGATTCCAAGATCGATCAGCAGTTCATAGCCCTTACGCCCGATGATCGACAGACCGGCATGCACCAGCAGCGCCTTGCCGGGGCGTGAACCCTCGAGGGTGTGGCTACCGAGGTCCTTGGAGCCATGGCGCAGGATATAGGCGGCATGATGCTCGATCGCCGAGAGTGCGGTCGGATCCTTGAAGACTACCATCCCGGCACCCATCGGCACATAGAGCTGCTTATGCGCATCGAGGGTGACCGAATCGGCCCGTTCGATGCCGCTTAAGAGCGGAGCGTACTTCTCCGAAAAGAGGGTTGGGCCGCCCCAGGCCGCGTCGACATGAAAATGACAGTCTTCAGTCGCAGCCAGATCGGCCATTGCATGGAGTGGATCGACATTGCCGGTTTCGGTGGTGCCGGCGATGCCGACGAGCGCCAGGACCCGGATATTTTCACTCTTTAAGCGCTGCAACTCCAGGCGCAAGAGATCCAGATCGATGCGGTTATCGGCGTCGGTATCGATCATGACCAGGTTGTCACGCCCGATCCCGAGCAGATCGGCCGCCTTGCCGAGGGAGTAGTGGCCACGCCGTGAAACCAGCACCGCCAGCCCGTCGGCACCCAGATGCTTCAATGAACGCGGCAAGCCCTCTGCGGCAATCCCCTTGAAGTCGCCGGCAGGCGCAAACAGTCGATTGCGCGCCACCCAGAGGGCGGTGATATTGGCGATGGTCCCGCCGGAGCAGAAGGCACCCAGGGCGTGCTGGCTGTTATGCACCCACTGCGGGTAGAAGGCGGCATCGGCGCGATAGACCAGACGGTGCAGCATGGCCAGCACCTGACGTTCCAAAGGCGTGAAGGCCTTGGAGGTTTCAACCTTGACCAGATTCTGATTAAGCGCCGTCATGATCCGCGCCAGGGGCAACATGAAATAGGGCAAGGCCGAGGTCATGTGCCCGACAAAACCGGGGGCCGCGGTATGCACCGACTGGGCCACCAGTTTCTGTTTGACGAACTCGGTATATTCCGAAACATAGGTCGGTTCTTCGGGGATCACCGGCGAGAGGAAATCGGCTTCGATATCTTCGAGCGTGCGCTCCAGGGCGACGATGTGGGTCCCCAGAAAACCGGCGACATCATCGCAGATGGCCTGATCGATGGCCCCCAGGGTCGAATCGGGGGCTTCAGGAACGGTGAAGATCCGATAGAGACTTTCCAGGTTGGCGCGGGCGGCTTGTTTTGATTTCGGCATAGTTTAAGACCCGAAGCGTGAGATGAGAGATGATAGGGGTGAAAACACTGCCCCCGCGCTCCCTGCGCCTCACTCCTCTCCTATTCAGTGAGCAGAAAGCAATTGTCGATCAAACGGGTTTTACCCAGGAAAACGGCGAGGAGCAGAACCGAATCGGCATCGACCTGGGTCTGATCCTGCAGGCTGAGCTGATGGCAGATCTGCAGATAATCGATGCGTGCCTCGGGATTGACTTCGATCATGGCCCGCACCGCCGCAAGGATAATGGCTGAGTCTCTCTGACCAGCGGCCGCAAGCTGACGCCCCAGGGCGAGGGATTGCGAAAGGGCCAGGCCCTGCTGGCGCTGCTCTGGAGAAAGGTAGCTGTTGCGCGAGCTCAAGGCGAGGCCATCGGCCTCACGCACGATCGGCATGCCGACAATCTCAAGCGGCATATTCTGATCAAGCACCATCCGGCGGATGACCGCCAGTTGTTGAAAATCCTTGGCGCCGAAGAAGGCGATATCGGGCTGCACGATATTGCACAGCTTGCTGACCACGGTTGTAACGCCGCGAAAATGACCGGGTCGACTGGCCCCGCAGAGCACCTCGGTGATGCCCTCGACATCGACCCAGGTTGCATAGTCCTTGGGATACATCTGCGCGGCGCTCGGGACGAAGATCACATCGACCCCGGCCTGTGCGGCGAGTGCGCCGTCGGCTGCAAGGTCCCGCGGGTAGTCTGCATAGTCTTCACCAACCCCGAACTGGGTCGGATTGACAAAGATCGACAACACCAGCAGGTCGCCGTTTTTACGTCCCGCTTCGAGGAGCGAGAGGTGGCCCTCATGCAAGAAGCCCATGGTCGGCACAAAGGCAATACGGCGCCCGGCAGATTTATGCTGCAGGCTCCATTGCTGCATTTCAGCTACGGAAGTAATCGTCGTCATAAGAAAAGATGGCGTTAGGCGCTGGGCGTTAGGCTTTGATTAAAGCAGAATCAAAGACTCAAGCCACAGGCACCAACCGTATTCTCCACATTGTCTAGTTATATTTCAGATTGTCCCCAGCGCCAAAAGCCCAATGCCCAGCGCCTGATTTATTATTTAAAACTATGCTCGTCCGCCGGGAAGCTCCCGCTCTTTACTTCACTGATATAGTCAGCGATGCCCTCACTGATGGTCTGGCTGACATCGGCAAAACGTTTGACGAACCTGGGTGAGTACTTGTCACAGAGGCCGAGGATATCGTGGATGACCAACACCTGCCCGTCGCATTCGGGACCGGCGCCGATACCGATGGTCGGGATACTGAGCGCGGCACTAACCAGGGTGGCAAGGCTGGCGGGTATCCCTTCGAGCACCACCGCAAAGGCCCCGGCTTCCTCAACCGCTTTGGCGTCGGCGAGGAGCTGCTGAGCCTGAGCGTCCTGACGACCCTGCACCTTGAAGCCGCCCATGCGATGGATCGATTGCGGGGTCAGGCCGATATGCGCCATAACCGGGATATCGATGGCGGTGATCGCGGCGATGGTCGCGGCGATATTGACACCACCCTCCAGCTTGACGGCCTGAGCGCCGGCCTCTTTGATCAGGCGACCGGCGTTGCGACGTGCCTCGCCCTGATCGATCTGATAAGACATAAAGGGCATATCGACGACCACCAGGGCCTGTTCAGAAGCTCGGACTACCGGCCGGGTATGATAGATCATCTCATCCATGGTCACCGGCAGGGTGTTATCATAACCGGCAAAGACGGTGCCGACCGAATCACCCACCAGGATAATATCGATGCCAGCCTGATCCATCAGCTTGGCAAAGGGGTAATCGTAGGCGGTCAATACACTGATCTTTTCACCCGAAATCTTCATCCCGGCGATGTCCAGAATTGTCTTTCTCGTTTTCACAGCTGTTATTTCCGTTCTAACAAAAAATGCCATCCGGCAGCGGAAGGCATAG
>JAAXQE010000112.1 GCA_012974425.1 Geopsychrobacter sp. | reverse complement strand
CTCGACGATCTCCCCCAGGAGCAGCCGGTAGTCACCCAGCTCTATCTCCTGAACCAGGCGGCACTCCAGGTTGAGCGGGGATTCGACCAGCATCGGCACCGCGACAAGAGCCGCCGGTTCGAGATTTAATCCGGTCATCGCCAGCTTGTTTTCATTGCGCCCGGAGCGAATGCCACAGTAATCGGCTTCGACCGCCAGAGATGCCGGCACCATATTGACGACAAATTCGCCAGTCTGCCGAATATTCTCATAGGTCTTGCGCTCCTTGTTGAGCGAGACGGCCATGGTCGGCGGGGTCTTGCTGACGATACCGGCCCAGGAAGCGGTCATCAGGTTGGGCTCTCCGTCGGCACCAACAGAGCTGATGATTGTCGTCGGTTGTGGAAAGAATGTGACACAGGGGCCGAGGGTGCGTTTTTGCATAGCGTTGCTCCGAAACAAAAGAAGAGGGGTGACCTTAGAGCCACCCCCTTAATCGATCCAGATTTTGTTATAACTTTCTACGCCGCTAAAATCAACTACTCAAGCAACGCCTCGAGCGAACGGAGCAGAACCGTATAGGGATGGAAATTTGTCACATCCTCCCGCGCCAGCTTCTCCCTGAGCTCCCGATAGTTGCGATACCTCTGGCCCTCTCTGCGGAAGAAGAGTTGACTGTCACCAGCATCCTCAAGGGCAATCCGCTTGACGATACCGAAGATGGCATTATTCAGGCTGCCGAGCAGGGCTTCGCGTGCGCTGCGATCCCAATTATTATGCACCACCATGGTCTCGACACTACTGGTAATCTCTTCGGCCTGGAGTTTGCCGATCACTTCAATGCTCAATTTCAGCAGCGGCGCTATTTCTTGCCGGGTCTCACTGACCAGGCGGACCAGAGGCAAAAAGATTTTTAGATGCGGCAGCAGGGCAAACCGCTCGGCGAACCGTTGCGGTAGTGCTGCGGCGCATAATTCGCCCTTACGCTCATCGCGAACCTGCAACGCTGCAACAGAAAGAACGTCTGGCAGAACTTCAAGATACTCATCTAGCCAACTGTTCAGTTGCTGCAGGCTCTTTTCATCCTGGGCCAACTGCAGGTCATGGCCGAGGACAAACTGACAGAAGTTGGCCAGAACCTGTTCCAGCTCGTGGAGCAATTGATACTGATTCGCGCTCGATAATTTATTGTCGAGAACGAAGATAGCCTGACGCATCTCCTCGGCACGCAGCAGATGATCCAGCAATAAATAAGTATGCGCCACCCGGGCCGGTGAGACACCGGTTAAGCGCGCAATCCCCTGGCAAAAACTGCTGCCGGCGCGGTCAATAACATGATTTGTCATCACCGTTGCCGAGATTTCAGCTGCCAGTGGGTGTTTCTTGATCATTTGCGGGTAACGCTCGCGTGCCTGCTGTGGGAAATAGCGGTAAAGCAGATTATCCATAATTGGGCTGGCGGGCAATCCTTCATCGAGCAGGCCACGGAATAGCGCCATCTTGCTATAGGCCAGCAACACCGCGAGCTCGGGACGCAACAGCTTGGCTGGCTGACGGCTAGCGACCTCCTTGCGCGAGGGCAGAAATTCATCACGCCGATCGAGCAGGCCGGAGCGGCTCAGACGATCGAGCAACTCCAGATGCGGTTCGATATCGCTCTGGCCACGCAGTTCATCGAGTGAAATCGACAGGGTCTGCATGTAATTGTTGGAGAGGACATCCTGACAGACGGTCTCTTCCATCTCGGCCAGCAAGGCATAGCCCTCTTCAAGAGTCTTCATCTTGCGACCGTTTCTGAGAACCTGCAGCAGGATCTTCAGATTGACTTCATGATCGGAGCTGTCGACCCCGGCCGAATTGTCGACGGCATCAGTGTTGATCCGCCCGCCATGGGCGGCAAATTCAATCCGCGCCCGTTGGGTCAGGCCCAGGTTACCGCCCTCGCCTACCACCTTGGTCCGCAGCCTATCAGCGTCTACTCTAACCGCGTCATTGCTGCGATCACCGGCGTCTGTATCGGTTTCGGTGGATGCCTTGACATAGGTTCCGATGCCGCCATTCCAGAGCAGATCGACCTCAGCACACAAAAGAAGCTGAATCAGGCTCGGCACATCCATTGAGCTGTTGCGCACCCCCAGCCACTCTCTGACCTGGAGAGAGAGTGGAATCTCTTTCAGATCGCGAGAGAAGATGCCGCCGCCTGCGGAGATGAGTTTGCGGTTGTAATCGTGCCAGGATGAGCGCGGTAATTGGAAGAGACGTTTGCGTTCCTTGTAGGAGCTGGCCGGATCTGGATCGGGGTCGAGAAATATATGGCGATGATCGAAGGCGGCCTTGAGCCCGATCTGCTTCGACAACAACATACCGTTGCCAAAGACATCACCACTCATATCCCCGATACCCACAACAGTGAACGGCTGAGTCTGGGTATCATGACCCATTTCGCGGAAATGGCGCTTAACACTCTCCCAGGCGCCCCGTGCGGTGATTCCCAATTTTTTATGGTCATAGCCATGGGAGCCACCACTGGCGAAAGCATCCCCTAGCCAGAACCTATAATCCTCACTGACGGCATTGGCGGTGTCGGGCAGATGTGCGGTCCCTTTGTCTGCGGCCACCACCAGGTAGGGGTCTTCTTCATCGTAGGCGATGATGCCAGCAGCGCGGATAATCCCCTTGCGGGTCTGATTATCGGTTAAATCGAGCAGCCCCATCATAAGATGCTGGTAGGCATCCTTCACCAGTGCCATCCCCTCTTCGCGCGTGCTGAATGGGGTTTTCACAATGAAGCCCCCCTTACTGCCGACCGGGACAATCACCGCGTTCTTGGTCATCTGGGCCTTCATCAGACCCAACACCTCGGTCCGGAAGTCATCGGGACGGTCTGACCAGCGGATACCGCCACGTGCGACCTTGCCGCCACGCAGGTGGATCCCCTCCGTACTTACCGAATGGACATAGACCTCGAACAGCGGACGCGGCGCCGGCATCTCGATAACGCCAAGAGAGCTGATCTTGAAGCTGATAAAATAGTCGTCCATCTCCTTACGTTTGAAGAATCCGGTACGCACGGTTGAATCGATCAGGTTAAACAGGCTGCGCAGAATCTGGTCTTCATTGCTGTCTTCAACCCGGTCAAGAGCCTCGGCAAGCTCCATACGTACCGGCGAGAGGACCAGCTCTTCACGATGCAGCGGGTCCTGCCACTCTCCGCAGGGCTTGAACCGCCCTTCGAAATAGCGAAAAAGGAGCAAGGCAGCCTGAGGGTTCTGGATCAGAGCATAGGCGACCCTTTTCTTGGTAAAGATGGTCCCGAGCTGGAAATAGTAGTTGCGATAGGCCCGGAAGACATCGATCTCCTGCCAGTTGAGTCCGGTCAGCAGCAACAGGCCATGCAGATAATCATTTTCGACCTGGCCACGATCGAGGGCATTCAGGGTCTCAAGCAGCAAAGGCTTAATTTGCGCCATCGGTAGAGCGTTTTTACTATTGGGTCTAATCGCAAAGCTTTTGATGAAAATTTCTTCGTCAGTGGGTCGCACCAGATAGTCGACCTCTTCAATCACAATCAGGCCGAGATTTTCCAGGAAGGGCATCAGATCATTGAGATAGCTGCGGGTTTTCTTGTAGTACTGCAAGCGATAGTAACGCTCATCCCCCTCAAATGGTCCCCAGAGATCGAAGAATGCCTGATCATGGCTGAGAACCTTCTCGATATTACTCACATCTCGCACGGCAAAACGGGGATGCAATCTGGTCTTATAGTCGGCATCGAAGGCGTTATGATAGCGACGATAAAGCTGTTGTGAAGCCCGCTCGGAATCGTGCTCAAGAAGTTGACGGAACTTGCGATTCCAGGGGAGCGCCAACCTGGTCAAGCCATGTTCAAGCTGGACAGTATCGATGCTCAGATTGCGCTGCAGAACGCGCAAACCGACATGCACACTCAGGTAGTCAGTCGACAGATGGATGATATGACTCTCGACCGCCTCGGCCTTGAAATAGCGCTTGAGATAGTTTTCAATTCTAGCCATCCCGGCAGTTGAATAGAAGCTGCGCGGCATGATCAGCAACAGAGTCAGACCGGCGCCGGACATATTGGGCGCAATGACAATTTTGACCCCGGACTGGCGATGCATCTGTATGAAAAACTGCACCATGCGCTGCAGTTCATCGTCACTCATCAAGAAGAGTTCAACCTTGGGGAATGAATTCAGTATCTCTCTGATTTTGCGAAAATTGTGGCTCGCTGGCAGGATGTGCAGCGCCTCGAACACCTTGCTGATCCGTGCCTGTAGCACCGGGATACTAAGGGCTGGAACAGCGTCCTCCTGCTGGGCGTAGAAACCCCAGAAACCATGCTCTACAATTTCACCCGCCAGGCATTCACGAATCCCGAGATAGGTTAAACGCTCAAAATGATGGACAGGATTGCGTAAGGTACTTTTTTCAAGGATCAGGGAGCCAGCAACAGAGGTGCGCCCGCCGAACACTTCGTGACAGAGATCGATGGACGCATGGTTTTGTTTCAGCGGATCGTTGAAGAGGATTTCAATCCCCTGATTGCTTGTACTCAATTGAGTTGCGCATTGGTCCGTTTTCTCACTGAAACAACTGGCGGCAATCGGGAAAAAATTGTCATTGCACAGCCAGTTAAATAGATCGGAATGGGATCTTAATTCAGACTTCTGGCTGAGAGCAGCGATACTGTCGAGCATCTCCTGGCGGGATGCCGAAATTTGTAGGCAGGTTGCTATGATCGACCTGATCGCTGCCAGGAGTGATTTTTCGCCAGTTTTGGAAAAATGCTTTAATTCGATCCAGACAAAAGATTCGCGCTCTCCCTCCCCTTCTGTCCCGGCGATCGAGGTAATCTCGCCATTTTCCCGCGAGACCGCGAGGATCGGGTGGCAAACCACGCGAAAGTTAAATGCTTCGCGATGGAGATACTCCTGAATGCTGGTGAAGATATAGTTCGCGTCGGGGGCATTACAGAACAGAAAATAGTGGCCAACGCTGCCCAGCGAGAGTAATTTTACCTCTATCGGTTTTTTGCGTTTGTGCAAAAAATGACAGACCGCCTCAAGGCTTTCAAACAGGTTGTCAGCACTCAACCCTCCCCTTAAGGCTTCTGGAACCTGCTGTAACAGCACCTCAGCCAAAGGCCTGAGGTACGCACACTCATGTGACCAAGCACGCGTATCCAGCATCTGCAGCAGCTCAGCAATCGGCACAATCTTGCCGGAGTGAGCATGAGCAACAAAATCGATTTTCATAAGGCTCTCCATACCTGGTATCAGCAACGAAAACTATCCGTTAATAATATCTAAGCAGAGGCAGGGCGCAAGTGATGAATCGGAATACGCAGTAACGCTCAGCGTAATTGATGTAACGCTTTGGTCAGACGGGAGAAATCAGGCAGATCGAGGCTTTCACCGCGGCGTGACGCTTCAATACCGGCGGCAGCAAGCCCCTGGTCTACCTGTTCCCTGGAAAAACCACCAGCCATCAGGCTGTTGCGGAGTTGCTTACGCCTTTGGGTGAAGGATGCCTTGACGACCCTGGTGAAAAAAACCGGATCGATGGGGTCGACTCGGGGCACAGACAGGGGACTGAATTTGAGGACCAGAGAATCAACCTTGGGTGGCGGTGAAAAGGATTCAGGGCCGACATCTATGACTGGCGTGACATCGAACCAGAGCTGGCAGAGCACCGAAAGGATACCGTAATCCTTGCAACCTGGTGCGGCACAGAGGCGATCTCCAACCTCCTTCTGAAACATCAGTACCATCTGCGAAAAGAGCCGACGGTTCGCCAACAGCAGAAAGACAACCTGGCTGGAGATGTTATATGGCAGGTTCGCGACCAGATTATAAGGCGGTGCATTGAGAAGCTTCGGCAGGTTTGCCTTGAGAATATCCCCGCCATGCACCAGTAGGCGCGGGTTATTCCACTCTGCAAGGCGCGCGATCAGATCGCGGTCTATCTCAAAGACTTCAACCTGGGCGGCAGCATCCAGCAGGTGACGGGTCAAAACACCGAGACCCGGGCCGATCTCAATAACCCGATCAGTGGGGTCGATATTTGCCGCCTGCATGATGCGCTCGATAACGTACTGATCATTCAGGAAGTGTTGCCCAAATTTCTTCTTGGTGCGGTAATCCATTAGTCCTGCTTTCTGGATTTAGTGCGGCGGCGCGGCCAGCGTGGTATGCGCCACAGGCGTAGAATAGGCACACATCTAAGCGTCACCGAATAGCCGATGATGGCTGAGGAGATTCCGAAGATCAAACTGCCAAGCGATAAGGGAAAAATTAACTGCCAGCCGAATGCTTTGAGATAATGGAAGTTGTACTCCATCGGGATACCAAGGCGTGGCAGGCCGAGCAGAATCCGACCCGTTTCATATTCGAGCCCATAGATAAAGGGCGCGGTGATCGGGTTGGTCACCCAGACACCGATGAGGGCAGCGAGTTTATTCTCGGTAAGGAGCATGGCCGCAAAGAAGGCCAGGGCCATCTGGAAGCCGAAGGTCGGAGTCATGCCGATAAACAAACCAAGGGCCATGCCGCGGGCTATCCGTTCGGGAGAATCCTGAAGGCGCAACAATCGGATCAGGTTCAGCTTAAATTGTCTAAAGAATGACCAGCTCCGCCACATGGCGAACCCTCCGCAATCAGGGCAATAGAATAAACCTGCGGCCGCTTGTTCTCACGGAAGCAGGTTAAAATGACTGGCAGCCTCAACCAGTGGCCAGTTCGAAACAGCATTCAGGTCAGAGGGGCTACGCGCACCACGCTCAAGGTACGCATCGCCAGCCACGGCCAGCATCGCAGCATTGTCGCTGCAGAGTAACGGCGAAGGGAAATACACGGCAAGCTGCTCTCCTTGGCTGGCCAGCTTAAATTCACGCCTTAAGCCCGAATTACAGGCGACCCCACCCGCCACAACAATCCGGGTCAAGCCTTGTTCGCGAGCAGCGCGCAGGGTTTTCTGCAGCAGAACATCGACGGCCGCTTCCTGAAAAGCAGCAGCGATATCGGCCACAGCTTGATCATCCAATTGCCCGGCCAGAGACTCGATATAGGTCAGAACCGAGGTCTTCATGCCACTGAAGCTGAAATCAAGGTTCGGTTTTTTCAGCATCGGCCGAGGAAATCTTACTCTGGAGGCATCACCCTGTGCGGCCAGACGGTCGATCACCGGGCCGCCGGGGTAAGGCAGACCGAGCATCTTGGCAACCTTGTCGAAGGCCTCACCGGCTGCGTCATCTATGGTCCGGCCAAGCAGGACATACTTACCGATACCATCGACCCTGAAAAGGTGGCTATGGCCACCCGAAACTGCCAGCGCCAGATAGGGATATTCGACCTTTTGTTCCAGCTGGATGGCGAGGATATGCCCCTCGATATGGTGCACGCCAACCATGGGAATCTGACGCGCAAAAGCGACTGCCTTGGCGTAGGATACCCCGACCAGCAGCGCACCGATCAGACCGGGACCGCGTGTCACGGCGATCCCTTCGATCTGCTCGAGATTGCTCCCGGCCTCTTCGAGGGCGGCATCGACCAGAGGGCAGATCGCCTGCAGGTGCTGACGCGATGCAAGCTCAGGCACAACACCCCCAAAACGGGCATGGACGTCGATCTGTGAAACGATCAGATTCGAAAGAATTTCGCGACCATCCCGCACGATTGCGACCGCGGTTTCATCACAGGAAGATTCAATGGCTAACAGGAGCATATATGTTGCACTTTCAAAAGTTCAATAAATGGCGCTGGCATCAAAGCAGGTTTGCTGCCAGTTCAGCCAGCGGTGAACGTTCACCCTTGGTCAGAGTCATATGGCCAGAAATATCCTGCCCCTTAAGGCGTTCAACCGCATAAGTTAAGCCATTACTTGAAGAATCGATGTAGGGGTTGTCGATCTGGTAGGGGTCGCCGGTCAGGACAATCTTGGTCCCTTCGCCAGCCCGGGTGATGATCGTTTTGATCTCATGCGGGGTCAGGTTTTGTGCCTCATCGACAATCAGATACTGACGCGGAATCGAGCGACCACGGATGTAGGTCAGGGGCTCTATCTCCATCAAACCTAAATCAATCAGTTCGCGATAACCACGCTTACGCTTGCCGCCCTCTTCGACGGTGGAGAGCAAGAGTTCGACATTGTCGAAGATCGGCTGCATCCAGGGCGCCAGTTTCTCCTCGATGTCACCGGGCAGAAAACCGAGATCTCGCCCCATGGGGAAGACCGGCCGCGAAACCAGCAAACGGCTATAGACCGATTCGTCGGCCGTCTTCAGCAGGCCGGCAGCTATCGCCAGCAAGGTTTTGCCGGTACCGGCCTTACCGACCAGCGAAACCACCCGGATATCGTCGTTAAGCAAGAGATCAATGGCGAATTGCTGCTCACGATTACGCGGGTGGATGCCCCATATTCCATCCTTTGGAGCACGCAAGAGCGGACGTAATTTCTGATGGAGAGAATCGTAGCGACCGATTGCCGAGTGGGAGGGATTGGTCATATCGACCAGAGTCACCCCCTGATTGGCGATAAAATCACCGACGAGTTCGAGCTCGCCCTTTTCATAGAATTGATCGACCTCTTCCTGACTTACCTGCAGCTCTGAGGTGCCGGAGTAGAGGTCATCGATCAAAACCTTGTCCGATTCATACTCTTCTGCATAGAGGCCAATCGTATCGGCCTTAATGCGCAGATTGATATCCATGGTCACCAGGATAACCGTACTGTCACCGGCATCAACCAGCTCTTTGGCGACGGCCAGGATACGATTGTCACCCACATCAACTTGTAATTCTGGCGGCAGGAGTTGCATCGCTTCTGCGCGATAAATGGCGATCCTGAAGAGGCCACCGCCCTCAAGTTTTACGCCCTCCAGCAGCTTCCCCTGGCTGCGAAAACCATCGATAATCCGCGAGACCTGACGCGCGTTGCGACCGGTCTCGCTCTGTTCTTTCTTGAAACGGTCAATCTCTTCGACAACCGTCAGTGGGAGAACGACATCATTTTCTTCGAAGCGAAATATCGCCTGCGGATCATGCAGCAGAACGTTCGTATCCAGAACATATGTCTTCATCGATGAGTCCCCGCTTGATTTCAAGCCTGCAGAAATATGACCTTAATAAAATAGAGCAAGCGCGTTGCTTAACGATCGTATGTAGTGACTTCGAGTCCATCCGATGTGGCCAGAATCTTGATATAAACCGGTCGATCCCTATACTCACCGCGCAGGACAACCTCCCCTTCCATATTGAGGGCATTAAGCACCTCCTCGGGAGATTCCTCGATCTTGTAGGTTCGATAGATACCCGACTGTCCGAGTTCCTTACGTGTGACCGGCATGTCTGGCGGTAGCGAGCAGGCCAGCAACAGACTCACCAGCAGAACCATCATCAGCGATTGAATAATACGCATTGCCCTGTTTCCTTAACTCTGTAAAAAAAATATTGCGCAGCTAGCGAGCTGCCTGATCCGCACAAATTGTCTTAACTGCCGCGATTATTTTATCGATCTCTGCCTCACGGGTAAATATACCGGGGCTGACCCTGACCGTTCCCTGTGGATAGGTCCCAAGGGTACGATGAGCGTCGGGGGCACAGTGCAAACCAACCCGCACCGAGATCCCAAACTCGTGATCCAGGCGGAAGCCGATTTCGGCGGGGTCAATATCCTCTACCCTGAATGAAATGGCATCCCCCTGCCGCGACAAATGGTCCGCAGTATAAACCCGCACCCCGTTGATGGCCCTAAGCCCGGCAATCAGGCGTTGCAGTTGCCGCTCAACCCTTTGTCGTAAAGCGGCGAGCCCCTCGGTCTGCAGAAACTCTACGGCGGCCAGAAGGCCAGCGATCCCGGCGAGATTCTGGGTGCCACTCTCCAGCCGCTCAGGCATCAGCTCTGGTTGCAGATCTGAATGGCTATTGCCACCGGTCCCGCCATAGATCAGCGGCTCGAGCTGCAGATCGGGGCGAACATAAAGCAGACCGGTACCAGAGGGACCCAGCAGATTCTTGTGCCCTGCAGTTGCGTAAAGGTCGATCTGCTCGTCTTCAATCGCCAGCGGAAAAGAGCCAGCGCTCTGGGAGCCATCGAGCAGAAATAGAATATTATGCTCACGGCAGAAAGCACCGAGCCCGCTAATATCCTGGAGCTGACCATTGATGTTCGAACAATGATTCAGAACCAGCATCCGGGTTGGCTGGGCCAGACAGGCCCGGCGCAGTTGCTGCTGATCGATCAGACCGTTCGCATCGGCACTGACTTTTTCGACAACGACCCCAAGATCTGCCAAACGCCGTAGTGGCCGAGTCACCGCATTGTGTTCCATGCTGCTGGTAACAACCCGTTCGCCAGGCTGCAGCAGACCGAACAGCGCGGTATTGAGTGCGGTTGTCGCATTGAGCGTAAAGACAAAACAACTGGAATCTGCAACAGTAAAAAAATCGGCCAGGGCTTCTCTTGCGGTAAAGATCAAACGATCGGCAGCCAGGCTGGTATCGTAGTCGCCCCGTCCGGCGTTCCCCCCAGAGCGCAGTGCTGCGAGGGTGCGTTGATAGACGATCTCCGGCTTGGGGTGGCTGGTTGCCGCATTATCCAGGTAGATGTTGCCTGTCATCGTTTCCACAAGACTCATTTCTAACGTGGTCCGGTACAGAGCAGATCTCGCCGCGCATCATCCGGCCGGCAACTTCGAGCCAGACCGCGGCAACCACCAAAACAGATCGGGTAGTCACTGCACCCGGCACAATCAGCAGGTTCACTGACAACTTCGACGCGAACCTGCCTGCGAATTGCGGAATCCCAAACAGACAACAGATCGGTCTGGAGCAGATTGCCCATGGTTTGCGGCCAGGAGGAGCAGGGCCAGACAGCGCCATTTACCGCGATATGACCAAGGCTGTTGCCAGCCTGACAGCCACCATACTCACTCCGCTCTCCGCCGCCTTGCGGGAAAATCAACTCCCAAAGGAACAAATCATGGATTTCCAGAGCCGTATCAGTTGATTTTAAGGGCTGTTGCCTCATTAACTGTGCCAGCTTAGCCAAATCATTGGGCCGCAATAATTTGGCCGTTTCAGTCGATCCAGAATTAGCAGTTATCTTGTGGTTTGGCAACTTAAAACGCGGAATAGACAGACGCTCGCAGAGTTCAAACAGGGGGTAGAGATTATGCAGTTGGCCAGCGACAGGTACCCAGAGCAGTGAGGGTTTTTGCCCATCTGCAGTCAAGTTCTGAATGAAGGATTCCAGACCTTGGATACCAGCTGGTTTCGCCAGCCAATAAGCGGCATCAACCAACAGGGGATAACGCCGCTCCAGGGTATCAAGCCGCAGCAACTCATCCGGGTCGTCGCCCAGCACGAGGCTGACCTGACAACCTTCGCTGGAAAGCTGACTCAAAACCGCGGGCAGGCCAGGGTGCAGCAGCGGTCGTTCATCGAGCAGCAGATAGAAGATGCCGGCATCGAGCAGACGTTTGGCAATCCGGTGTAATTCTGCATCACTGAGTACGGCCTGCCCTGCAGGACAGAGATCCCAGGTAATCCGCAGCGGTGCATCTAAATTATCGAGTGACATAGATTAATTTTCAATTCAAAATGACAGGAATAAAAGAGGGGGAGCAGCGAACTGCCCCCCCTCTTTCACAATCAGCAGGGATGGACGTTGGACGAACCAACAACCCGGGGTTTCATGTACTTTTTCATGGTCAACCTCCATTGGTCAGGGTGTTATCAGCCGAGGATGATCTCAAACTGAACGGTTATGAAAACAGGCTATTTCCAGCAGTGTGGATCGGGATCACTTAAATCACCTGTGGTCGCAAAAGCACGTGCGGTGCAACCGCCGAGACAATCTTCGTAGACATTACAGCCCTGGCACTTACCCTTCGCTTCCTTGTTACGCATCTTATTCAGAGTGGGCGAATTGTACCATATCTCCTCAAAATCATCGGTCAGAATATTACCAACCACCAGGGGAATAAATCCGCAGGGGGTGATATCTCCATTGGGCCGCAGATTGAGTGACAGCTTACCGCAACTACTCCCCTTGACCAAAGGGTTCTCCTCATAACCGGGCAAAGAGGCGATAACCGGATCATCGAAGGAGATCAATAGATCCTTGGTCTCTTGCTTAACCTGCAACGCCACAAGATAGAAATCCTTCCACTCCTGCGGCGTCAGATCGAGATCCTCGCGATTCTTAAACCCACGCCCACTGCATTTGAAATTATGCAGATAGACCTGTGAAACCCTGTGCTCACGAGCAAGATCGAGTAAATCACGGAAGCTCTTATGATTTATGCGTGAGATGACCGAACTCATGGTACTGCGCACACCCGCTTCGGCCAGTGCGTCAAGCGCAGCGACCGCTCTTAAAAAAGACCCGGGCCGGTTCCGAAAATCGTCATGCAGCGCGGCCTCGGCACTGTCGATGCTGATGCCGACACTGCGGAAGCCAGAGGCCTTGATCTGCTCGGCTGCGGCCCTGTCGAGCAGCCAGCCATTGCTGTTCATCGAAACATTCAACCCCTGCTGGCGCGCATAGGCCGTAATCTCGAAGAGATCCTTGCGCATCAACGGCTCACCACCGCCAAAATTGATAAAGGGGACCTGATGCGCGGCAATTCGGTCTATGATCTGCTTCAGTTCGGCGGTCCCCAGCTCATCACACTGCTCTTCACGGCTGTAGCAATGGCTGCAGGCGAAATTACAACTATAGGAGAGCGCCCAGTTGAAGGTTAGGGGTGCCGAAAATTGTTCAGTCAGTGGATTGGTCATAGCTGAGCCAGCCCCTTTCAATCAGGTCATCAATAAATTCCTGGACATCGGCCTGCAGGAGTGCGGTTTCGACATCAAACTCGGCCTGGAGTTGCGTGACAATCTGCGCAAGCGTGCGGCTGCCGTCACATTGAGCCCAGATCATACCGCCGAGGAGATTGAGCTGATGCATCATGCCGGAGATCAAGAGGATAACCGTCCCCTCGTCGCCGCTCTCCTCGCCAGCAGCGAGGCGATCAATAACCGCTTGCTGACGGCGTTTTTCGACGCGCCAGACAATATCGGGATTACGTTGCAGTCTCTTCACACAAAGATCCTTTCACGGATTCAGCAGATCTCAATCGAGCCGCTCGCGATAAAAAAGCATATTAACCAGTACAAATATCAGGCCGACCATGACCGCAACCTTGCCATAGAGGCTGACCCCTGCGGTGGTGCCTGCAATCTGCCAGGACTGAACCAGACCGGCACCGAGGAACATACCGATGACAACCAATCCGGCATCGGCATCCCCCTCCCCCGACTTGATCAATTGGCGGAATGGACAACCACCGATCAGAACCGAAAGCAGGCCAACCAGCAGCATGCCGAGGAACCCCCAGAGCAGATCGAGATGCGCACCAGGCTGACCGTAGAAACCGGGCTTAAACTGATCGGTTGCCAGGCTGGTAATAAAGCCACTCACTAAAAAGGCGATAAACCCCCACAACAGCGGAGAACGGTGGCCCATCAGCAGGCCATCGCGGATTGAGCCGGTGATACAGAAACGGCTGCGCTGCGCCAGGACGCCGAGGCTCAGACCGACAGCCAATGCGATCAGAACCGGCGCGGCCTGGGCGGCACTGCCACGGGTTGATTGGAGCAGGAACGCGGGAGGCCAGAGGATAAATGCCAGCAGCAGTAAGAAAGCGAGGGGAACCCAGATGCCTGCACCGTCAGCCTGCTGTTTGCTGCCGCCGATATGAACCCCGGCTGCCAGCCCTTTAAGCCCGAGCCAGACGCCGACAACCAGACCGGCGATGCCAGCCAAAGTGGTCAGATCGCCAGCCATAAGCCGAAAGAACATCTTGATCGGGCAACCGATAAAGACGGCACAGCCCACGATCAGAAAGACGCCCGCCAAAAGTCGCGGCAAGGGAGCACTGCCACCGCGTGATTTGAACTCACGTCCAGCAAAGGCCGCAACGACAGCGCCCAGGACAAAACCGATCAATTCGGGACGCAGGTACTGCATGCGCGGGTTATCGTGCAGACCAAGCGCACCGGCCGAATTTTCCAGAAAACAGGAGACGCAGATCCCCGAATTTTGCGGATTCCCCCAGAGGACCAGAAGCACGCCGAGAACCCCGAGGCTTAATCCCGAAACGATGACGATGATATTTTGTCGCTCAAACCAATCCATAATGTCTATTCACAGCCTCCGGCCAAACGGCTCTGAAGATAATAGAGACCGGTTAAGCTCTTCTGTAATGCAGGGTCTTGCGGGTTTTTACGCACACGCGCGGCAAATACTGGCAGTTGGGCTTCAACCAGTTGCTCAATCTCGCTCCGCCTGCTCAGAGGACTGGCCTTATCAACATAGTCGCCATTCAGGCGCAGGGCCCGCACGTAATGATCGATCGATTCCCTGGTTACACCCCGTTCCAGCAGAATTTCGGCCTGTAAAATCTGACCATGCGCTTCCTGCGGGTAGTGGCGTGCCAGTTCATCGAGTTTGAGCAGTGCTGCCGAAACCTGCCCGGCCAAACGTAGGTCTTCAACCGGTTGATACAGGTTATGCAAAAAATCGATCCGGGCCTGATAGGCGATTTGCTGTTCCAGGGCCTTGTCGAGTGCTGCCGTCGAGGGATCCCTCTCCTGCCCCCCCGCAAGGAGGACTCCAAGGGTCAAGACACAAACCAGCATTCCGCCAGCAATCAGAATATCGAAGCGATCACGGCCCGCCATCAGAACTCCTGGTAAGGCGGCATATTGGCGCGTTTCGCCATGGCACGCAGCTGATCATAATCGGAATCTTCAAGGGTTTCGAAACCGTCAACCCAGGCAGAAGCCAAAACCTTAAGCTCTTCCCCTGCGTAGGTCACGACCTCTTTCTCGGTCAACTCCACGAGAGCCTTACGGAAGTTTTCCACCAAAGCGGGGGCGAGACCCTTGCGCGCGCCAAAGGTACAGTAAGGAATGATTGGGCTTTCAGCAATGATGTTGAAATCATCAGCATCAATCTTGCCATCGCCGGTCATCAGTTCCAGATCGAGGGAGGGTGCGGCTCCGACATCGTATTGACCGAAGTAAACACCGTAGACCACTTTTTCATGTTTGAACGAACCCGATGGAATTGCGTAATAAGCAATATCGGTTTCAGGATCTATCCCGCCCTGCAGCAGGGTGTCGTACTGGGCGAGAAAACCACTGGGGGCCAACTGAGGACCAAAGAGCATCCGTTTGCCTTTAAGGTCGGCCAGAGTCTTGATCCCGCTCCCCTTACGCGCGATAATCGACCCGGAGGTGTGGCTGCCATAACGACCGCGCTTCTCAGTTGCCAGCAACTGTACCTGGCTCTCCTCACGCATGATCAGATAAACAAGAGAATTGGTATGGGTAAATTCGAATTCACCGGCAGCAAAGCGTTCGGCAAAATCCTGGGTATCAACCGGCACAAGCTCGAAATCGACTCCAAGCTTCTGCGACAGATAGACGGTCAGCGGGTGAAACCGCTTGAGAGTCTCTGCCTCATTGTTGCAATTCATATACCCGATGCGCATCTTCGGCCTGGTGCCTTCAGGCTGACAGCCCGTCTGCAACAGGAGCAAAAACAAGACTGCGAGCAGAGTAAAAAGGCGTGATCCGGATTTCAAAATATTCTAACCTCAGGTTGGCGTAAGAGTGCAGGAGCAACGAGCAACAGGCCCAGCCCTTCGCGGCTGCGTCCATCCATAAGGTCCGGTCTACGCGCAGCGTCACCGAACCAATTGGGCCCGACACGAAAATCCTCGACACCCGCGCTATAGATTGTAAATTCGGCATTATTTTCAATGCGGTTATTCTCGATCAGGCCAGCGGCGTCAAGGAGCTTCAAACCTGATCGACCGTTACTGCCAATCAAATTGCCCTGAACCTCGACGCTCGACTCTTCAAGATAGATGCCATGTTCATGGTTTCCGGTAATGCGATTACCTGAGACAGAGCCGTTACTGCGCTGCAGGTAAATCCCGCGACGATTGTCGATTACGAGATTGTCTTGCAGTTGCAGTTTTGAATCGCGCAGGCTGATGCCGTTGATCTGGTTCCCCTCAACCCGGCTACCCCGCATCTGCAAGTCGACGAATACCGCCCTTATCCCCCAGTGATTGTCGATGATTCGGCTGTTCTCGAGCAGAACCCTTGAGTCACGAAACTGTAGACCATTGAAATTACCAGTGAAATCACAGTCACTGATAGAGACTGTCGATTCCTGGAACTGCGCGCCGCGCTGGTTCTGGCGGAAGGTTGATGAGCGCAAGCGGGCAACGGAGAAGTGAGAATGAAACCCACGGTAGGCGTATTCAACCAGGCAGTTCTCAAGCAGATTCTCGCCATTTTCACTCATCATCATGTTGAGGGCGCCCCAGTCGCCCGGCGCGGGATTTTTTTCGGCCGAGGTAAAAACTATCGGCTCAGCCTTGCTGCCCAGCGCGACAAAACGACCCTGGGCGAAGATTTCACTCTCACCGATGCCATCGCCATTTGTGTCTATGCGCGTAAAGCGAATTCGGGTTCCGGGACGAATCTCCAGTGTCGCGCCCATGGCGATCGTCAGGATTCCGTCAATCAGCACCTCACCCTGCCAGACGGTATCTTCATAGATGGTGTTTTCGCCGTGATATTCGATGGCAGCAGCCATCATGGGGAAGAGCAGCAGCACGAGCGACAAGATCAGGATTGCTGGTCTCATTGCCGACTCCCCGCTGGGATAGCCTTAAAATCGATGCGATTTGAGCGCAGGACTGATTTGAGATCGTCGCGGTAGATTTCACTGGCGACGACACCTAGGTCGTTGCGGACAATCTGCAGATCTTGTTGCTTCAGGACACAACCGGAAGCCAGATAGAGACCCTCCTCCTGGTTATCAAGGATACTCAATCGGTGCAGGTTGAGGGAGCTGTTGCCGAAACAGAGCAGACCGGCATCCCCGCCACTGATGCGTCCGCCGCGATAAATGAGTTCTCCCCCACCCTGCAGCAACATCCCGTAACGCGAACCGAGGATATTGACCTGTTCAAGTTGTGGCGAACTATCGAGGCTCAGAATGCCGATTTCGGCACCAAGGATATCGACATGTTTGAAAATCGCAGACTCCGCCGCGACCAGCTCAATCCCGGCCCAGTTTTCACCAGGCGGGGTCGACCCATCCAGCGACAATTTAATCGGAGCACCCTGCTGACCAGCCAGAGTCAAACGGCCCTTGACGAGAATTTCGGTCCCCTTGTCGAGGAATTCCGGGTCGATCTTGGTGCTGTCGCTACCGACCACCCTGACATGGCTACCAGGCGCAATCTGCAGGCTGCGGCCAGTCGGGATCAGCAGATCCCCGGTCAGGCGGATCACCCCACCGATCCACCGATCCTGCACTAGAGTACCGCTGATTTCGAGCGGTTCACTATCTGTCCCGAGCTGTAAGACCGGCCCGGCCTCAAGACGTGGAGTTGCACAGCCCATCAAGGCGAGCAGGGCTAAAAACAGTGCGGTTTTTTGGAGAAGACACGGCATCGATCAGATCCAGCCATTCGCCATCATGAAGTCACGCACAGCAGTTGCCGGCAACACACCGGCCTTAACTCGCTGGCGGATCGGTTCGAGATTGCCGCCATCAATCCGTTTCTGCAGCAGGGTAAAAGCCCGGCCCACGGTTGAGAATTGCAAATCGCTCAGGGGCCGCTCACCCGCATAGAGTTTGAGACCATTATCCAACGTCAAAACAGTGACCTGCGCAGTTTCAACAGTCTGTGCCGCAGCGCCAAAGCCCAGATCGATCTCCTGCGCGATTATGGCGTCGAGAGCAGTTTGCCCAGTTTTCAAAGCAACCTGAATACTGTCGATCCCGGTCTTTTCATGCAGGTAGATCGAAACCAGATGATAGCGCATCTCCCCTTCAAGACCGGGCGCAGCACCGATAAACAATTTGGGTCCAAAGCACGCAAAACTGGCGGAGACCTGCAGAAGGAACAACAGGACCAGAACCAGCAGGATTCTCTTTAGCGTAGGAACAACCATCGAATCACCGTATCCAGGTAAAGCCCGGCCAGCAGGCTGATATTAATCAGGGTCCCCCAGAAATAGAAGCGCTTGCCGGCGCGGACCGTAGCGACCCTCTTAACCGCGAGGATCGCCAACAGGTAACCAACCAACAAAAATATGAGGACCAGCCACTTGAGAATGTCGAGGGGGATCAGCACTCCAGGTTGCGGCAGGGTCTCCATCAGATGAACAGCCAGATAGCTTTTCACCCCGCTTAGGTCACTTAACACCAAGGGCAGATAGCCCAGTTTGGCATTTAACTTCACAACCGCAAGGACCAGATGTGAAGCGAGCAACAGGGGTATGGTCGGCAGCAACAGCTCAGCGAGGCCGGCAAACAGGGAGCGTTTTTCACTCCTCTGCTCAGGTTCAGCGGGTCCGGCAACTGTGGCGACCTGCAGAAAACGCAGGCGATAAACCATCATTCCGGGGAGCGCGAGCAATAACGGCAAGAGCAGGGTAATCCAGAGCGCGGAGAGCACAAAATAGCCATCAGCCTGCCACCCAAGCAGAACGGCGGCCTCCTTGGGTGCCGCAAACAACAATTCACGCAAGGGCACATTCACCTTACTGAAGTTGGCCGTCACCATACCGGTTAAAACCAGCAGCAAGAAGGTTTCGCCACGGCCAAGAAAGGCCTGGCGCATTTCCGCCAGCCAGGGGCGGAAACCGAGGCGCAGGTTGTCGTTGCAGCAGTTCTCCACACAATTCATGCAGAGGGTGCAGTCACTATTGTCATCGATCTGGCGGGGATGGATGTCGACCGGGCAACCGGGTCGCTGCCGCTGAAGATGGAGCACCGCGGGGCCAAAGGCGTAACGCTGCCAGAAGCTTTGCTCAGAAACACAGCGCACGCTGCTGCAGCCGGCACAAATTTCAGGATCGCGGACGCGCAGTTCGAAGGGCGCCACCCGCGCATAGCATTTAAGGACCGCACCCGCCGGGCAGAAGAGCTGACAGAAGGCGCGCTTGCGAAAAACCACGGAGCTGAAGACGAGTGCGCCAAGCAACAGCACCAGCAGTCGCGCGGTATAGTCGGGATAGCGATGAATCGCCAGCAGATAGACAGAGATCTGCAACGCGATAAGCAAGAGGGTCACTGGCAGCATCCCACCTAGCCAGGCCGGCAGTGGTCGATTGAAGCCGTAGCCCGACAGCAGTCCATTCAACCAGCCGAAGGGGCAGACCGCACACCAGAAGCGCCCGGCAACCAGCGCCAGCAGGACCAGTCCCATGATCCACAAGACCCAGAGGCTGAAGGTCGTGAAACTGGTATACATCAACGGATCGGGAGCAGCGACTCCAGGGATCAGGTGATGGTGCCAGCCACTCGCAATGACGACTAGCGTCGCGACCAGAGCCAGCAGTCGGCTTACCAGCCAGAACCAACGGCCGCGGAGCAGAGCACCCAGAAATGGCAGATGAAGCAGGTCTTTCACGCGCTATCTCCCGTTCTAGAATTAATGGTAGATATTATAGGGCTGAACATATTCACCCGCTTCGTTGCGATAGGCGTAGCGCCTGCCGGTCATCATTTCGAGGGAACGAGCGGTCCACTCGCGCACCACATTGACTTCATCTTCGAGCAGGGTTTCCAGCACTGCGGCCTGCTTGTCGGTGCCGACAGGTCCGAGGGCCATGGCGGCATTCATGCGGATCTGCCAGACAGGGTCGTGCAGAACCGAAACCAGGGCATCGATGGTACGACTATCCTTGAGCTTGCCCAAGGCGGTCACCACATCGGCGCGGCTGGCTCCATTCAGACGCTGCAGAAGGATTTCGACCGCGCGCGGATCTGCGATATCCCCCAGGGCACGTACCGCCGCAGCCTCCGCCAGTGGCGTCGGATTCAACGTCAATAACTCAATCAGTGGCAGCACAGCCAGGCGGTTCAGCTTGATCAGGGAACGGGTGGCATATTTGCGTACCTCCTCGTCCTGATTTTCTAGCGCACCGACCAGAGGCTTAACCGCGCTCTCGCTGCCGATCTCGCCGAGCGCCCAGGCCGCGATGTAGCGCCGACCCATCTGGTCATCAGCCAGGGTTTCGGCAAGTGCCGGAACCGCAGCGACGGCCTTCAAATTTCCCAATGCAGCGATAACATACTCGCGCTGGATCCGGTCTTGACTCTTGACCAGCGGCAGCAGTGCCGGGATCGCATCCTCACCCAGTTCCAGTAGAAGCGCATAGACGCGATCGTTGGTCCGTTCGCCAGCTTCACCCAGCAGGCCGACCAGTTGATTCAGCGCCTGGGCCTCACCAGCGCGCGCAGCGGCGGCCAATTCATCCAGCACAATCGGTTTGCTGGTCTGCTGGCAGCCGACGAGCAGCAGGAGCAGCAGGAGAGAGAGCAGCCGCCTTACCATACCTTTGTCACCCGGATATTTACATCTTCGAGAATCTCATCTTTACGGATCACAACAGCCGAGGGTTCAATCGTGCCCTGATCGTAACGCCCATAGAGGTCCCCCAGTTTCGGCGGACCGCCAAAATTATCGCGGGCGCCTATATAGTAGGTCCCCCCTTCGGGCAAGAGCATCTGATAACGACCATCGGGCCCGGTCTTCTCCGAAACATACTTGGGCCGCTCCGACATCTGGACATGATCGTAAACCTGAATACGCAGACCCTCTACCGGGTTGCCATCGGCGTCCCTGACACTCCCGACAAAACCGGTCAGGGTCTTCTCGTCCTGGCTGGTCAGACGGCGATCATCCCCGACCTTGATCGGCGCGCTGATGTTCAACTGAGCCATCCCCCGCTTCACCTTCAGTGGGATAAACTCACTGCGATTATCGCCAGCGACCACCGGACCGACCGCCGCGCCGGTCACCCGCTTACGCACAACGGTCACATACTCACCCTCGGGTAAGGAGATCGCAAACTTACCTTCGCGATCGGTCTCATCCGACACATCGAATGCTGGCCCATAGAGGTCCATCCCCTGCTTGTAGATATAGAGAGAGGCCTTTTCGAGTGGTGCAACCACAAGCCCCTGAACCTCGATCAGTTCATTTCTGTCTGAACCCGCCTGATCGGTCGGTTCACTACAGCCAAGGATCGTCAACAACAACAGGAGCAAAAGGGGTAATAATGTCTTCATATCTTTCCTCATTTAAGCAGAGCAGCATCCCCGGTTGGCGGCAGCAACAGCAGCCTTAGCGGAACCGTCGAAGCATAATGTTCATAAAGAGAGTTGTCCATGAGCGCAATCCCGAAACTGATTGCGGCATCCGCACCAGGCGCAAATTGCGCATCACGGACCGATCCGGTCTGCAGAGAGCGGCGTAAAATCACGGTCCAACGCCCATCTCGCCAGACAGAACGCGCCACAACATCGGCACGGTCGCCAACCGGGCGCTCAGTCAGATAACCCGGCGCGCGCGAGAATACCGTCTGGATCTGGCCAGCGACGCCATTGCCGTCTAAGTCGTAGAGGGGACGATCCCCTGCGGCGAAAATATCCGGCGCTTCGCTCGTACGGGTTCGCCCCAGGGAATTTGGCCGAAAGAGTTCGCCCGGAAGATCGCCATGAATGCCGTCCTGATCGATAAAGCGATCATCGGCAAAGGAGAGATGTCCGGTCCGGCCCGCCTTCCAGTTCCACAAATCGAGGAGGGGTCCCTGCTTGGCGAGCTTCATACGATTATGGCCGCGAAAGCTTTGGCCACTCACCCCGAAATCTTCGAGATGACAGGCGTATGCACAGCTGAAATCGGGGTATTCCCGTTCAATATCCCAGATGATTCCAATGCCGTCCTCAAGCTCTCCGCTGCTGCGCCAGGATTCCCCATCATAGCTCCAGCCACGCATATTGTCGTTCTGGTTGGCATCGGCCCAGCTCAATCGCAGGTAGAGATCCTGGTCGGTATAGAAGGCACGCAGGTCGATCGCAACCGGTTCGGGCAAACTGGAACCATGATGACAGCTGGCGGTTGAGGTATGTACGGTATCCTTGTCGATCTCAGGCAATGGATCGACCTTATTCAGGCGCCCCCCCTTGACCCACACCGTTTTTGGCAGTGCTGCGTCCCAATCGGTCGCAGCGGGGAGATGGTCCAACCTGACCGCATAGAGCCGGTCGGGCTCCAGATCGGTACAGGCAGAGAGCAAAAGTAGCATTATAATGGGCAGCAAACGGATTATCAGCACAAGGATCGGTCCTGTTAGTCGCAGATCTGGCAGATAGAAAGATAATCAGAATTCAGCAAAGAATGTACCATCACGGGCGATACTTAGCGTAAAAAAGATGAGTCACTAAATAGCGCGCAAAATGCGTTTTCAGCAGAGAATAAATGTTGAGCGGCTGACAGAATTCTGTCAGCCATTGCGTTCGATGAGTCCGTATTTCTCCATCTTGTAACGCAAGGTCGTGCGTGCGATCCCCAGAGATTCTGCTGCGCGGGTCTGGGAAGCGCCCTCCCTACGCAGGGTCTGAATAATCAGCTGGCGCTCGAGATCATCCAGGATGTCGGTCAGATTACTCCCGGTCTGCGGCAGGGTCAGGCAGATTTCGTTGTCACCCCGGACCTCTTGCGGCAGATCCTTGGGGGTAATGATCTCACTGCGGCTGAGCACCACGGCTCGTTCAAGTGCATTCTGAAGTTCCCGAACATTGCCGGGCCATTCATGCGCAATCAGTGCAGTCATCGCCTTGGGTGAGATCTCAGTGATCTTCTTGCCAGTTTCGGCATTGTACTTCTCGAGAAAATGCCTGACCAGCGGCTCGATATCTTCGCGCCGATCCCTTAAGGGCGGCATGGACAGATGAACCACGTTGAGGCGATAGTAGAGGTCTTCCCTGAAGCGACCGGCCTTAACCTCGGCGACAAGATCCTTATTGGTCGCAGCCACCAGACGCACGTCAGTCTTTATGGTCCGCGTCCCGCCTACCCGCTCGAATTCATGTTCCTGAATCACCCGCAGCAGCTTGACCTGGGCCGTGGCACTCATCTCACCGACTTCATCGATAAAGAGGGTCCCCTGGTCGGCGAGTTCAAAGCGCCCTTTTTTGGTACTGATCGCCCCTGAAAAAGCACCTTTTTCGTGGCCGAAGAGCTCGCTTTCGATGACGCCCTCTGCGAAGACGGCACAGTTCAGCACAATAAAGGGTTTCTCTTTGCGTGGTGAATTGTAATGCACGGAGCGGGCGACCAATTCCTTGCCGGTGCCACTTTCGCCGGTGATCAGGACGCTGGCGTTACTGACGGCAACCGACGAGGCCATCTCGAATAGGTCGGCCATGATCTGCGAGGATCCGACGATGCCGGTGAAACGATACTTTCCTTCAAGCTCCTGATGGAGATAACGGTTTTCAGCCAACAGCCGTTCCCGCTCAAAGGCCTTGGCGACAGTCAGCTTGATTTCGTCCGTTTCAAAGGGCTTGGTAATATAGTCATAAGCGCCAGCCCGCAAGGCCTCAACGGCACTCTCAACCGTTCCATACGCAGTCACAACAATAATCGGCAGGGCGGGATCAAAGGCCTTGATCTCACGTAGCAGTTCCAGGCCATTCATTCCCGGCATCTGGATATCGGTCAAGACCAGATCGAAACTGTCGGAACTGATTAACTGTAAGGCTTCTTTGGCAGTGCCAACGGTCAGGGTCTCATAGCCCTGCCGGTCGAGGATACGCGCCAAAAGTCGTTGCATCCCGGCTTCATCATCGACAATCAATATTTTTTCTGCGGACATAACACCTGCCAATCCGGGGAATAACCGAGTAATTTCAAGGATTCGAAGAGCTCAGCATAGCCGAATCAGAATCAGGGGACAAGCAGGGATATGGAAACTTTTACCCATGCAGGCTTGAGCTTTTCCAGAGTGTACACGCGATTCTTCCCTGATACTCCAATTGAGCTGCGACCTTCAACAGAGTTCGCCCTCTTTCGGCATCCTGCGCTATAGAGGCCAGGCCAACGCTGATCGGACAAGCACAAGGTTGCACTCGCCTCGTCAAACAGAGCGGTACTGCCGCCGGAACATAAACGTAACTTCTGCGCTCCTTTTCGCGCTGCTTTTATTGGCATAGGCCTGCACACATTCACCCACCGCCCAAAAGCATCAACAATTCAATGCTTTTGCACAAATCCTGCTTGATACGGGACACAATCGATCATCGATCCGACTCTTTAATCCTAGAAAATTAATTTTTAAAATTCGCCAGACTTACCTTGACAGGCACCAGATCTAGTGGTCTATATTCCCACTTCACCCAGATATTGTATCATAAGAATACCAAGCTAGTTACATATCACAGGGGCTATGCAGCCCCTTGAAGGAGATAAACATGTCAAAAAACCCAATTACCGAGACTCTACCTCTGTCTAAAAACGCCCTGACCGTTCTGAACAAACGCTACCTGAAACGTGACGTTAAAGGGAATCCAACCGAAACACCGGCCGATATGTTTCGCCGCGTGGCCGAAACGATTGATAACGCCGAACCAGCCCTGAAGGGTCAAAAGAAGAAATCCTACGCTGCTGACTACTATCAGATGATGACCAACCTCGATTTCCTACCTAACTCACCCACCCTGATGAACGCGGGTCGCGAGCTCGGTCAGCTATCAGCCTGTTTTGTGTTGCCGGTAGAAGATTCGATGGAGAGCATCTTTGAGGCGATCAAGAACACCGCCTTGATCCACAAGAGTGGTGGTGGTACCGGCTTCTCTTTTTCGCGGGTCCGCCCGGCCAATGATGAGGTGCGCTCGACCAGCGGTGTCTCATCGGGTCCCCTCTCCTTCATGCGCGTGTTCGATATCGCGACCGAAACAATCAAGCAGGGCGGCACCCGGCGCGGTGCCAATATGGGGATCATGCGGGTCGATCATCCCGATATCATGGACTTCATCATGTGCAAGCGTGACCAGACCGTCCTGACCAACTTCAACATCTCGGTCGGCATCACCGAAGCCTTCATGCAGGCTGTTGAAAAGGACCTAGACTACGACATCATCAACCCACGCGATGGTAGGCCGATCAAGAAGCTCTCGGCGCGTAAGGTCTTTGACAACATCGTGGACATGGCCTGGTCGAACGGCGAGCCGGGGATTATCTTCCTCGACCGTCTCAACCGCGACAACCCGACTCCGCACATCGGTGAGTTCGAAACAACCAACCCCTGTGGTGAGCAGCCCCTGCTCCCCTACGAATCCTGCAACCTGGGCTCGATCAACCTGGCCCACATGCTTAACGGCAACCAGATCGACTGGGACAAGCTCGAAAAGATCACGGCGCTGGGGACCCGCTTTCTCGACAATGTCATCGAAGCCAACAAGTACCCGTTGCCCGAGATCGATGAGATGACGCGCGCCAACCGTAAAATCGGTCTCGGCGTCATGGGCTGGGCCGACATGTTGATCCTGCTCGGCATCCCCTACAACAGTCATGAAGCTGTCGCTCTGGGTGAAAAAGTCATGGGCTTCATCAATGACAAATCCCATGCGACCTCTATCCTTCTGGCCGAAGAGCGCGGCGGTTTCCCCAATTTCAAGGGCAGCACCTACGACAAGCCGAACGCGCCGGAAATCCGCAATGCGACCTGTACCACCATTGCCCCGACCGGTACGATCTCGATTATTGCCAACAGCTCCAGTGGTGTCGAGCCGCTGTTTGCGGTCTCCTATGTTCGCCAGGTGCTCGACAACGATATCCTCGTCGAGGTCAACCCGCTGTTTGAAAAAATTGCCAA
>JAAXQE010000055.1 GCA_012974425.1 Geopsychrobacter sp. | reverse complement strand
AGTAGAGGGCTTCACCTGCTTCGTAGAGCAGCACCGGCACCCCACGTTCGGCGACCGCCTCGCGTAGCGACCCGTCGCGCACTTCGGAATGGATGACCAGTGGTGCCCCAAAGGCATTGGCGAGACGCGCTGTTTCAGAATCGGAGAGATCGGCCCGGATCTGCGGCAGGTTGCTGCGGTGGTTCGAGCCGGTATGGATATCGATGCCATGGGTGGAGCAGTTGACGATCTGTTCCATAAAGAGATGAGCCAGGCGTCCGGCCAAGGAGCCGGTCGGCGAGCCGGGGAAGGACCTGTTCAGGTCGCGACGGTCGGGAAGGTAGCGCGAGCGCTGGATAAAGCCAAAGGGGTTGACCACCGGGATAGCCAGCAGGGTGCCCTTCAGGCGCGACAGCGAACGGCTCTGCAACAGCTTGCGGATGATCTCGACCCCGTTGATCTCGTCGCCATGGACCGCGGCGCTGATAAAGAGGGTCGGCCCGGCCTGCTTGCCGTGCACCACATGCACCGGCAGGGTAACCTTGGAGTGGGTGTAGAGCCGCGCCATCGGTAGGTCGATGGTCGTACGGGTTCCGGCGTCGACTTCAATCCCTCCAAGCGTAAAGGCCGGTTTTTTTCTCATCCCTTGCCTCTGGTTTTGGTTTTCCCTGGTTTGGCTTGGGTTTCGATAAACTGGATGATCTGACCAGCGACATTCTTCTCCGTCGCTGTTTCTATCCCTTCGAGACCGGGCGAGGAGTTGACCTCCATCACCACCGCACCATGATTTGCGCGCAGCAGATCAACTCCCGCGACGTTGAGCCCCATGATGCGTGCGGCCCGCACCGCAGTAGAGCGTTCTTCTGGAGTCAGTTTGACAATGGTCGCCGAGCCGCCACGGTGCAGGTTAGAGCGGAACTCGCCCTCTTTTCCCTGGCGTTTCATCGCTGCCACGACCTTATCGCCGATGACCAGGCAGCGGATGTCGGCGCCGTCGGCCTCTTTGATGAACTCCTGAACCAGGATGTTCTCCTTGAGACCGCGAAAGGCTTCGATAACACTCTCGGCCGCCTTGCTGGTCTCGGCCAGCACCACCCCGATCCCCTGAGTCCCTTCGAGCAGCTTGATCACCAGCGGAGCCCCGCCAGCCAAGCTGATCAGGTCTTTAGTGAATTTTGTCGAGTTGGCGAAGCCGGTGACCGGGAGGCCAATCCCCTTACGGGCCAGTAGCTGCAGGCTGCGCAGCTTGTCGCGCGAACGACTGATGGCGACCGATTCGTTGATGCTGTAGACCTCCATCATTTCGAACTGGCGTACGACGGCGGTACCGAAAAAGGTCACCGAGGCACCGATACGCGGGATGATGGCGTCAATTCCTACCAACTCTTCACCCTTGTAGTGGATGGTTGGCCGCTGGGTGGCGATGGTCATGTAGCAGAGCATCGGGTCGATCACCCTGACCTCATGGCCGCGCTCCTGGCCAGCTTCGACGAGTCGGCGGGTCGAGTAGAGCTTAGGATTGCGGGATAGAACGGCAATTATCATTTGTTGTGCTCCTCGGGCAGAATGTACTTCTCCTTGAGCGATTTTCCGATCAGGTATGAGCGGCTGGAATCGACCAGTAAACCGAGATCCTGCAATGCTCTGCGGCCAAGGAGCATACGGAATTTCATGGTGTCACGGTTGGTTAACGTCAGTTCGATTTTGCGGAGTTGTGCGCCGAGCAGGATCGATGTTTCGATGACGAAACGTTCCTCACGGTGTCCCCCGGAATCGGTGACCTGGCGTCTCTCTTTGACCGGGGAGCTGCAGATCAACTCGATATCCTCGCGCCCCTGTAACGGGTGCACCCCGAAACGGACCATTTCGATCTCCCCCTGATTATAGGGTTCGACAAAATAGGCATGCAGGGATGAGGTGCGCGCACCGGTATCGACTTTGGCCTTTATCCCGGGGATCTCCAGCTCGGGGAGTGAAATCCACTCGCGCCAGCCAAGGCATGGCTTCATACATAAATTCCATAGGTAAATGTTGAAAATGAGCGCTATAGATAAAGAAAGTCCGGGTGCAAATCATCATGAATCTGCTCGAACTTGTCGGGCGAATTAACATTTTACCCCAGCGCGCCTCTTTTGCACGCAATAGAGCTCTAATCACGAGGGTTTTGCAGCCGTTTTAAACAAAAAAGCCCCGGCAGTGCGCCGGGGGTTTGGTGAAGGTAAATAGAAGAATTGTTCAGGCTGCGGCCTGGCGTTCATACTCCTCAACCATCTGCTGGTAGCGGGCTTCCAGCTCAGGGGTTTTGGCCTCGGCCTCAGTATAGGCGTCGAGCATCCGTGCGCGCACTTCGGCCGGCAAGACCCGCTCGGCTAGCGGGTAGAGGATGTTGTCCTCCTTGTCGATATGTCCGCGTAACAGGCTGGCATATCCTTGCGCATGCGCGACAATAAGCGGGATCTGCCCGGTCTCGCCATCCAGCGCCTTTTGCGCGGCCTCTTCCATCCCTTTGACGTGGGCTCGCCCCTCGTCATGTTCCATCAGCATCGCTTCGATCGGGGA
>JAAXQE010000322.1 GCA_012974425.1 Geopsychrobacter sp. | reverse complement strand
CGCAAGAGTCGATGCAAGGTAGACTCTTTTGCTGGATAGTTTATAAAGCAAAGGGCCCGATCTGGAAATCAGATCGGGCCCTTTGCTTAGTGGGTCTCTTCTGCGAACTTAGCCCGGCAGAGTCTGTTCCGGGGTGATCCCACAGAAACTGTCCATCATCCCGATCAGCTTGGCGATCTCCGGTTTGGCCGCATAGCCATCGGCGCCGACCGAGTCGCACTTGATCTCCATCGGCGGGTTGATCAGCGAGGAGAAGAGCAGTACCGGGATATGCTTGTAGCCCAGCTCCTCCTTGACCTTGCGGCACAGGGTCAGGCCGTCCATCTTCGGCATTTCAATGTCGCTGATGATCAGGTTCAGGCGCTGCTTGATATCCTCCCCGTCGGCGTCGGCTTCTGCTTTGAGTTGCAGGACCCGGCGGTAGCACTCATCGCCATCGACAAAGACTTCAAGGCCATCAAACCCTGCTTTGTGCAAGACTTTTTTTATGCCGCTGCGGATGATCGAGGAGTCTTCGGCCATCAGCACTTTGAGTTGCTGACGTTGTGCCGGGTTCTCTGTCGCCGCTTCGCTGTCGTCGTGCGGCTCTGACTCACCGAGAACCGACTCGGGGTCGAACTCGCCGACGATATGTTCCAGATCGAGAATCAGAATCTCACGCTCTTCGATATGGATGCTGCCGGTAAAGCGCGGTTTGAACTGATTGATAAAGGGTGCAATCGGTTCCACGTCGCTCCAGGAGACGCGGTGAATCTGATTGACTCCGTCGATCTTGAAGCCGTTGGTGCGATGGTTGAACTCGCAGACCAGTACGACCGGGCGTTCCTCCTCCGACTGTTCTTCAGACTGGCGTTGTTTCAGGTGTTTTTTCAGATCGATCAGCGGGATGGTCTCACCGCGCAGCAGCAAGGTGCCGAGCATCGCCGGGTCGCTTTCGGGGATGGCGGTCAGGTTCGATTCATCAAAGGAGATGATCTCCTTCAACTTCTGAACATTGATCCCCAGGGGTTGCGAGCCAACATGGAACTCAATAATCTCCAATTCATTGGTGCCACTCTCGAGCAGGATATCCATTTTTTCACCTTCACGCATTGAACCACTCCTTACCGCTTCAACAGGGTTGTTTTGAGGGTTGAATTCCGAAACGTAGCTCTTTATTAGCATGAACTTACTTCTGAGACCAGTTCCCATTCGCATCTTTCAGGAACCAGTCGGGACCAGCCTGCTTCTGCCACGACTCGGCAAAGACAGTCTGGACCTCCGCGGTTTTATCCGGGAAGCCATTGGCGACCGCGATCTCCTTGTAGAGACGCAGGCGGTCATGATTCTCGGCCTTGAGTAGTTTGTTCAGCTCGGCGCGTTGCTTGAGGCTGATCCCCTTGGTGTCGCGCATGGCGAGCAGGCCATCATGGGTGAGACCAAGATTACCCGCCTTGAGATAACCGATCAGGGCGCCGGAGCGCTTTTTGATCGCCTGCTTTATCGCCCTGATCTTCGGGGTACTGAGGTTGATATCCTGGGCGGCATGTGCTGTCGCCGGCAGGAAGAGGCGCAAGATGCTACTGTCAGGGTTCTGCGGGCTGAGCACTTCGGTATCGGGCGCGTTGGGGTCACCCCAGACCTCTTCGACGATCTTATCCGCGGCACCGCGCATCTCTTCTGCGGGGAAATAGATGTTGATCGTGACACAGGAGATTAGGCTGAGGGCCAGCATCAGGCCAAGGCTTCGCGACAGGTTTTTCATTGGTTCCTCCATGTTCAATACGATTCCGGTCAGTTCCCCGCCCGATCAATCCGGTTGAGGCGCTGCACCATCTCTTTAAAGGAGATGGTCGGCGTGGATGTGGTGATGTCGATGCGCGGCGGCAACAGGCTGCCGGCAACCAGATAGCGCGTTGAATCGGGATGGGCAGTGCCGATGAGAGTAAAGGTATCATTTCCCAGCGCACATGCAAAACCGATCTTGCGATAGCGGTAAAAATCGATGAAGCGGTACAGCCCTTGTGACAGGGCGGCAGAGATCCCCCCCTGACTGATGATACTCAGGTTGTTAAGGGCCTTAACGCTAATGTTCCGCTTTCCGGACCCCCTGGTTTCGAGGCGGGCCTCAAAGGCAGAGGGGATAGCGCCGAAGAGTCGCAAACCGTGAACCTGCCCGTCGATTATCCCGTTCATCTCACCGAAGGCGAAGGTTCGGGTCGCCTGGAGGAGATCGATCCCGGAAAAATCGAGATCGGCAGAGAAGACCGGGTAGGCAGAGAAGGGGGAGTCGTAGCGCATGTTGCGCAGGGAAAAATTTCCGCCGAAGATGTCGAGCGCGGCCGTACCAGTCGTTCTGAGCTGATTGTCGCTGTACTCAATGAGTCCCAGGTCGCCGGTGAAGGTCCCCTGCATCAGGGGTAACTTCAGCTTTTTGGTCAAAGTCTTAAGGTCGACATTGTTGATCTGAATGCGCACCGAGCCGCTCGGGACACCTTGCTCCCAGCCGAGGGAGAGGTCATCGATGGCGACCAGTCCACCAGCCAGTGCCAGTCTGAGGGGGGAACGAAAAGCAAAGTGGTTTGGACTGGCCGCCAGTTTCAGGATTCCCGCCTCGAGACTCGCCAGGCCGATCGACAAGGAAGCGAAGGAGATCTCGCCCGTCTGTTCGGTCTGTGATTTCTGCGTGACGACAGTTTGGTCCGTCGACAGTGCGAAGGGGATTTTCCCGCGGCCATCCACAAGCTCCAGTTCCTGTTGCGCCCAGAAGGCATCCAGCCCTTGCGGCTGCAACTCTCCGCTTGCATGCCACCCCGCCGGACTCCAGTGGACGTCGCTAACGATCTCGAGGGCCCCTTCAAGGGTGAGACCTGCCAGTACCGGGCGGAAATCGGCGAGCAGGGGGCCCAGGTTCTCACCGTAGGCTCCAGCCAGGTCTGGTAAGGCGAGACTGCCGCTCAAAGTGCCTGAGGTGGGATTGACTCGGCCAGAGAACTTGGCGGTGCCGAGTAGCGGGATCTCGAGCTGTAGGGCTTCAAGCTGGAGGGTTTGCTGTGGGATGGCGAAATTACCCTGCAGCTCAAACTGGTTCTTAAAGGGCGCAAGATCGGCGTAAAATTCACCGGAGAGAATTTCTGACGCTAGCGCCGACCCCGCCAGCTTAAATATAAGCTGCTCCTGCTGAAGATCAGCGCTGAGAGAGCCGCGCAGTTCAATCCGCGCGTCACTCAGGCCGGTCTGCCCGTCGGCGGAGAGATAGTTGATCTGGCTGAAATTGAGCCGTTTCAGGCTGGCGGTAAATTGTTTTTGCTTGAGCTCAGCGGAGAAGCGCGTATCGATCCGGGCGGAGATCTCCTCCCCCCTGGCGATTTCACTCTTGAACTGGAAGTCGTTGATAAAAATTGCCTGCGAAGTCATTTCTAACGTCGCCTGCCCGCTGACCTCGCTCAACTGGATATCGCTCAGCAGCGCGCCTTTTGCGGCGAAAGCGATCTCCCCGCTCCAGGCTTGCTCCCTGGCGCGGATCAGGCCGGTTGCGGTCAGTGATTCGAGCGACTTCAGGTCTTTGGGGATCAGCTCTAACGGCAAGAGCGGTGCAAGTTGCGCCAAACTGACGGGACCCAGTGCGAAGCCGATTTCGTCCGGATTGCCAGCGGCGGAGAGCGCCTCCTTCCCCCCCAGGCGCAGAGCGAGGGAGAACTGAGCACTCTTTTTTGCTTGCGGTGTATAGCTTGCCGCGAGGCTGAACTGAGTCGTGCCAAGTTCAGTCAGCTCGGCCTCTGCCGACCAGTATTCCCCGCTGCGCGCCAGACCGACCCGGGTCTTGCCGAAAGGGATCTCGATCTCCCCTTGTGCGACCACGCCAGCGGAGATACTCAAGTCGATCTGGCCGGTCGGATCCTGCAGATCGAGATCGACCTGGGTCTCTTCCAGGACAAAATGGAGCTCTTCCGGCACGGGGGTGTCGACGCCAAAGGCAAAAAGGAGCTCACCCAGCTGATCCTGGTCAAAGCGGGCAAGGAGGAGGCTGATCCGCCCCTGATCGCTAGCGCTGCCGGCAAGGTTGAGAGTCAGGGGGCGGGCAATCAAGGGCCTGCGCTGAAATTCTAACTGGTCGAGGGTCAGGGAGAGCGTCGCGTTCAGCTCTATCCTGCCGCTGATTGTCATGGGATGCTCGGCCCCCGGGCCGATGAGTGCGCTAAGCCGGTAGGGGAACTGCTCAGTCAGCGCGCCTGCAAGGGTAATCTCTCTGAAGTGGATCTGTCGATCCCCCAGATGCAGCAGCAGATCCCCCTGAATCAGCGTCAGCCGCTCGATCTGCAGCGGGAGTTCGGGGAGGATCTGGTTTTGCGCTTGAGGTGCATCTTCTTGTGCGGCGCTCAGGTCAATTTCGAGCTGCGGCCTTATAATCTGGAGTGCATTGAAGCGGCGCCGGAAGAGACCGCTCAGGCTGAATTCGGTTTCAAGCTTTGCTATGGCCAGCTTTATCCCGGTCGGCAGCGCAAGCCGCAGGCCGATGAGATCAACCCCTTTGGAGGTCCAGCGCAGGCTCTCGATTGCGACATCGGCCTCTAGGGTTCGAGCGGCGAGTTGTTCAATTTGGGGACGCAACAGATCGTTCAGAAGTTGGTCGGCATAGAGCCAGGCAGTCCCCGCTATCAGACTGAGGAGGCTGAAGATAATGATGAGGATTCTGCGAATTATGGGCATCGGTTTTGTCAGGGTCAGGCGCTCGCTTTATTATCTCAGCTCGTTGCGGCCGATTCGTCAGTTGTCAGCTCAATGATCAAGCTATCTTTCTTCGTCATAATAGCATTGACAAGATCGCCGATTGAGATGAAATCGACCAATTCGTCATCTTCCAGAATCGGCAGGTGGCGAATATGGTAGCTGTTCATGAGCTCGAGGCATTCTTCCAGGAAGGCCTGCGGGGTGACCGAGATGAGTTGCGAGGTCATGATTTTTTTTACCGAAGTGTCGAGTGAGGAGGCCCCCTTGAGGATCACCTTGCGCGCATAGTCGCGTTCGGAGATGATCCCGACCAGTTTTTTCTCCTCCAGTACCGGCAAGGCACCGACATTTTTCTTCGCCATGAGCAGTAGGGCTTCATAGACGGTCTGTGAAGAGTTGATGGTGTAAATCACGCTCGCTCTGCTCTTGGTTAGATCTTGAACGGTCTTCATAGTACCTCCAGATGTTGGTTGGCAGGAGGAAAGCAGTCTCAAAATTCTCGATTTGAGTCAGACCCCCGGTGATTCATTCGCCCCCGGTCGCTATCGACATCATCCTTGAACGGTGTAGCTCCGTTCACAAGATTAGCGAATTTTTTGGCGTTGTCTAGCAATTGATGCGGCTTGACAATCTACTCCATGGACGCGTAGCGTTAAAGAAACGATTGAACACTTGTTCACACGAGGAGGCTTATGAATCAGGATTGTTGTCAGATCACGATTGTCGATGAGGAACGGGTTGCTCTGGCCCGGCAACAGCTGCCGGACGAAAGGGTGTTGGTTGAAGTAGCAGAGGTCTTCAAGCTGTTGGGTGATATGACCCGCGTGAGGATATTGCAGGCCCTGGCGGTGACCGAGCTCTGCGTCTGTGATCTGGCCGCCCTGCTTGAAATGACCTCCTCGGCGATCTCACATCAACTGCGCCTGTTGCGTGCCAGTGGGATCGTCTGTTTCCGCAAGGAGGGGAAGATGGTCTACTACCGCCTGGACGACGGTCACGTACAGACTCTGGTCGAGGTCAGCCTGCGCCATGTCGCGGAATGCCAGAGTGCTTGAAGTGCTAAAGGAAGGTTTTTAAATCATGCTTGATCTCGTCATTGGTATCCTGGCGGAGTGCTGGGACATTCTGCTTGAGTCGGCTCCCTATGTGTTGTTCGGCTTCTTTGCGACTGGTCTGCTCAGGGCGCTGGTTCCCGAAGATGTGGTTGCCCGGCATCTTGGCAAAAGCAGTGTCGGATCGGTGCTCAAGGCGTCTCTGTTCGGTGTGCCTCTGCCGCTCTGCTCCTGTGCGGTGATTCCCGCTGCAATCGGCTTAAGGAAGCAGGGCGCCAGCAAGGGAGCTTCAGCGGCTTTTCTGGTCTCGGTTCCAGAGACCGGCGTCGATTCGGTGGCGATCACCTGGGCTCTCCTCGATCCGGTTATGACGATCGTACGGCCGGTCGCAGCATTTTTAACCGCAACCATTACCGGGCTGCTGATCAACCTGCTGCCCGAGGAGGCTGCGCAGCCTGAGGATAAGGAGCAGAGCAGTTGCGGCAACTCCTGCTGTGGCGCAGAACAGGCTCCCCAGCAGCCATTGATGCGCCGCCTGCGGGATGGGCAGACCTTTGCCTTCGGCGAGCTGCTCGGCGATATCGGCAAGTGGTTGCTGATCGGGATTCTGGTTGCCGGGGTGATCTCTTTTCTGGTGCCGGATGATTTTATGACCCGCTATCTCGGCAGTGAATTTATTTCATTACTGATCATGCTGGCGGTAGGGATACCCCTCTATATCTGTGCCAGTGCCTCCACCCCCATCGCGGCGGTGCTTATCCTCAAGGGACTCTCCCCCGGTGCCGCCCTGGTTTTTCTGCTGGCCGGTCCTGCGACCAATGCCGCGACCCTGACCGTGGTCTATCGCTTCTTCGGGCGGGCCGCAACCGGAATCTATCTGGCTTCAATTGCAGTCAGCTCTCTGCTGTTCGGGTTTCTGCTCAACCGGTTCTACGCCCTGGCTGGCATCGATATCATCAGCTGGGTGAAACCGCATGAGATTTCGGCCTCTTCACCCTTTGCGGTAGTTTCCGCAGTTCTCCTGCTGGTCCTGATCGGTAAAAATTTCCTGCCCGGCAAGAAATCCTCAGACTGTGGCTGCGGTGATTCCTGTTCTTCCTGATCGATAATCACCCTTGCAAGGCCACAAAGACTGTGGCCAAATGGGTAATTATGCTCCTCCGTGTGACGCAGCCGGAGCGGAATAGAGATTTTGAGGAATTCAAGGGAGGATGTCTGAGCCGCAGGCGAGTTTCCGAGAGCGCTCAAAATCGGCATGCAGCGCAGGGAACCGCCATCAGCGGCAAGGAGTTCGGAGCACATTTTGATCCAAACTTTTGGGTGGACAAAAGTTTGGGCGCCTGTCGGGGCGCAACCCGACGATTTCTATTCTAATTTTATACCTATAAAATCAATCCGGGAGTTTACCCATGCCCAACCTCAAAGACTGGCTTGACTTCGACCGCGAGCATCTCTGGCACCCCTACACCTCGATGACCAACCCGCTCCCGGTCTTTCCGGTGGTCAGCGCCAGCGGGGTGCGGCTTAAGCTGGAGGACGGCCGTGAACTGATCGATGGCATGGCCAGCTGGTGGTCGGCGATCCACGGCTATAACCATCCGCGCCTCAACGCCGCACTCCACGCGCAGATCGATCAGATGTCGCATGTGATGTTCGGTGGCCTGACCCACCCGGCGGCAGTCGCGCTGGGGCGCAAGCTGATCGAGCTTACCCCGCCAGCGTTGCAGCACGTTTTTTTCAGTGATTCCGGTTCGGTGGCGGTCGAAGTCGCCATGAAGATGGCGATTCAGTACTGCTACAGCAGCGGCCGCCCCGAGAAGCAGCGCCTGTTGACGATCCGTAACGGCTATCATGGCGATACCTTCGGCGCCATGTCGGTCTGTGACCCCGGCACCGGCATGCATCAGATCTGGTCGGGGCTTCTGCAGCAGCAGCTGTTTGCCGAGGCGCCGCAGTGCCGGTTTGACGCTGACTGGGACCCGCAGGATATCAACAGTCTGCAACGCCTTGTTGAAGAGCATCATCACCAGCTGGCCGCGATTATCCTCGAACCGATTGTTCAGGGCGCCGGCGGGATGCGCTTCTACCACCCCGAATATCTGCGCGAGGTCAGGCGGCTCTGTGATCAGTATGATCTGCTGCTGATCGCCGACGAGATCGCGACCGGCTTCGGGCGCAGCGGCAAACTCTTCGCCTGTGAACATGCCGGGATTACGCCCGACATCCTCTGTCTCGGCAAGGCTCTGACCGGCGGCACCCTGTCCCTGGCCGCGACCCTGGCGACCTCACGCGTGGCCGCAGGTCTCTCGCAGGGCGAGCCGGGGGTCTTCATGCACGGTCCGACCTTTATGGCTAACCCGCTGGCCTGTGCGGTGGCCAGTGTAAGTATCGATCTGCTGCTCGAGTCTGACTGG
>JAAXQE010000080.1 GCA_012974425.1 Geopsychrobacter sp. | reverse complement strand
GATCAGGTTCAGTGGTTCTGACATATACGACCCCCAAAAACGCAAAAAGCCATCAATTCAGCGTTAGGCTGAGCAAGATGGCTTATATCTGGTATTACTTGTGGCACGGCACCCCTCCGCTGCAAGTTACACACTCATTAGAAATAGAAACTCTATACTCATTCCTGCGGCAGTAGGCTGTCAAGCTTATTTAGGCGAATATTCTAAAGTATCATCTACTTAGATACTCACCCATGCCGCTGGCGATAGAGTATGGAAGCAGCAGGACGTGGACCTGGTGCCTTTCGGTCTGTTACTCCAGCCAGATCTCCCTTTGATGTTCTTCGCTGATCTGCTTGGAGATGGTGAGGTCAAGGCCAGTGCCCTTGATGGCGTTGCCGGCGGTATCTCCGCGGTAAAGCTTGTCGAAGGCATGGCATTTGTCTTGGACCGGCACTATTTCTGGCGGGTAGCGACTCTTTCAATCAGGTGAGAGCTGGGTGAACCCTGTGAGGCGAGCTGAAATCATTAATCCAAGAATCTGATTGTTTTTCAGTCACTTGCGAGACGGCGACTAACCACTGTAGAATATTTGTGGAGTAAATGTCTTTTGAGCGAAGAAGAGGGTGCAATGGGATACTTCAGAGATAACCACAAGATAAATGTTGTCTATGACGACGGGCAGCTCGATCAGATTCGACCGGAATTACTTGGGCGTCTGATTGCCGAGTATCGGATCGATCAGTTTGAACGTTCGGACGGATGGGCCGAGATTGGGATCGACATGATCCGCGGCATGGGTGGTCCAAGTTATGAAGGCAGTGAACGACGTGTGAACTAAAAAACCGCTTCGTGCCCTTATCGCAGCTAGCTCAGCGGCAGCGTAAAGAAGGATCCGGCCAGCAATTCGTGGCTCAATTCACCATCAGCTCTCGCCCTGCGCGGTGGAATGGTCTATTCTGCGGCTATGCTGACCTGGACCGAGACATTGCCGATGAGCGATATCCTGCTGCTTCAACCGCCGGCCCTCAAACCCGCTGAGCCACCACTTGCCCTGGCGGTTTTGCTTGCCCATCTGAGGAGAGAGGGGCTTGCGGCCGAGGCGCTCGACGCCAATCTGGATGCCTACCGCTATCTGCTGGATGGCGAGCGTCTCGCAGAACGGGCCGGCAGCACAATAGATACCAGTCTGCAGCGCGCCCTGAAACACCGCAGCGCTTCACTGCAGCTGTTGCGCTCGGCAGCGGCCGGACAGAACTTCGCGCGCTACAACACGGCGGTGCGTTATCTCAATCGGCTGCTGGGGGTGTGGAACAGTTCGGACGGCGCAGAGCGGCTGACATTGGGGGATTATCAGAATACGCAACTGTCTCCCTTTGACCCGCAGGATCTGGCGCGGATCGCCGCCGGGGAGGTGCGCAGCCTGTTCGCAGATTATTTCAGCCAGCAACTGCTGCCAGGGATCATCGCGACCCGCCCGCGGATTATTGCCATCTCGATCAACTATCTGCATCAGGCGCTCCCCGCTTTCGAACTGGCGGGTCTGTTGCGCCGCGCCCTGCCCGATACGCTGCTGGTTGCCGGTGGTGGTCTGATCTCCTCCTGGCGCCAGCCCCTGGCGCGGCTTGATTTGCGGCTGTCGCCTTTCGATCGACTGATCTTCGGTCCCGGCGAAATGCCCCTGACCGCGCTTGCTAAAGGCGAGGCCGCCGATTCGTACACACTGGCCGATGCGACCCAGATCGGTTTTATGCCCGACTTCAGTTTCGCCAAGCTCAGCGACTACTTCTCGCCGCAGCCGATCTTGCCCCTCTCCGCATCGCGTGGCTGTTATTGGCAGCGCTGCCTCTTCTGTCCCGAAGCGGCTGCGCCGGTCCACCCCTATACCGCCACCCGTCCGGCCGAACTGCCCGATCTGATGCGCCAGCTGGCCGCTCTGCATAAGGTCCGCTATATCCAACTGACCGATAACGCCGTACCGGTCAACATGCTAAAGGTCCTGGCCGAGCGGGGCGCTGAGCTGCACGATCTCAACTGGTTCGGCTTTGTGCGTTTCGAGCCGCTGCTGGAGGATGCCAATTTTGTGGTTCAGTTGGCCAACAGTGGCTGCCGCATGTTGCAACTCGGTCTGGAGACTGGCTCACAGCGGGTGCTTGATCGTCTCGGTAAGGGGGTGCGTCTCGAATCGGCGTCACTGATTCTGAAAAATCTTGCCGCAGCCGGTATCGCCAGCTTCGTCTATATTATGCTCGGCACGCCCGGCGAGACCGAAGCCGATGCGGAACTGACCCTGGCCTTTCTGGAGGAACACGCGGCCGAAATCGATTTTCTGAATCTTTCGATCATGAATCTGCCCCGCGCCTCAGGCCTGCTCGATAACCCGGAAGTCTACGGGATTAGCTCCGCCGCGCCGATCGAGACCCTCAATCCGCTCGGTCTCTATCAAAAATTCAGCCCACAGGGTGACTGGAATCGCGCCGCCGCCCGCCGCTTTCTCGAACGCCGCCTGTTGGGTTCTAGCGCGATTCGCAGTATCGTAAATCGCACCCCGCCGCTGTTTACCTCCAACCATGC
>JAAXQE010000307.1 GCA_012974425.1 Geopsychrobacter sp. | reverse complement strand
GATCGGTTATGCTTTTGTTTGTCAGGGACTTTCAGTCCCGATAGGAACCTATGCAGTTTCAATGCATAGTTGTTCAGTCCGCCAATGTCTCCATGTTTTAGATTCTGTCTATTTTGCAAGAGTTTAACTTTTTTAGTTTCGGTTTTCTAGGTTTTTTGGGAACACTCTTTTGCAGTTTAGTCAGTGGAATTTTGTGACTGGGTGAGAAGCCGGTCTCTATCTCACGCGTTAAGGTTTGGCCGGTCAGGGCCTCGATGTTGGCCAGGAGTTCGACTTCATCAGCGCTAACCAGCGATAGCCCTTGGCCCTCTGTGCCTGCACGTCCGGTCCGACCAATGCGGTGAATGTAGTTCTGTGGATCCTTGGGCAGGTCAAAATTAATCACCTGGGGGAGGCCATCGATGTCGATGCCGCGCGCGGCTATATCTGTCGCAATCAGGATCTGAATTTTAGCGGCCTTGAACTCATCCAATGTGCGCATGCGGACACCCTGGCTTTTGTCGCCATGGATAGCCGCTGCCGAAATGCCTGTGCGGAGCAGTTTTTTAACCAGATTGTCCGCGCCTTTTTGGGTCCGGGTAAAAACGAGCACTCTCCCCCAGCCTTTGCTGCGGATTAAATGGATAAGCAGGGCCGCCTTCTGCTCTTTGTCGACCTCGTAGGCCCACTGTTGAATCGTTGGCGCAACGCTGGTATGCGGGCTGACATCGATCAGCACCGGACTCTTGAGCAGACCGGCGGCAAGGCCCTGGATATCGTTTGAGAAGGTTGCCGAAAACAGCAAGCTCTGGCGAGTCCTGGGCAACAAGGCAAGAATTTTAATGATCTCTTTACTGAACCCCATATCGAGCATGCGGTCGGCTTCATCGAGAACCAGGATCTCCAGTTGCTGAAACTTCAGCGCATTTTTGCTGAAGAGGTCGAGCAGGCGGCCCGGGGTCGCGACCAGAATCTCTGTGCCGCCGCGCAGCTTCATCATCTGCGGATTGATCTTGACCCCCCCGTAAACAACCTGCGATCTCATGGCTAAGTTTTTTCTGAGACTGTCCAGAGTATCGCCGATCTGGATTGACAGTTCACGGGTCGGAGTGAGTATCAGAGCACGGACCTGGTTCGCTTTTACTTTTGGTTTGTCAATCAGTCGCTCCAGCAGCGGCAGAAGAAAGCTGGCCGTTTTGCCGCTGCCGGTCTGTGCTACGGCGATAATATCTTTACCCGAGAGCACAGCAGGGATAGCTGCAAGCTGAATAGCTGTGGGTGTGACAAAGCCGATCTCGTCGATAGCAGTAAGGATGGGTTCAGAGAAGCCGAAGGTTGAGAATGACATAGAGGGCCGTTGTGGATCAGTGGTTGGGGTTAGTGAAGAGCGCTATGAGACGCCTTGGGGATTCTGATTCCGTTCTGCGGGTCTCAGGGCTTTGTCCGGCATGGCTTCACTTAGGGTTCCAGGATCGCCAGGCCGGCAAGCTGGATGACCTGCTCCAGTGGCAGTCGGCTATGAGTTTTAGCGAGGAAGCCATTGGCATGCGCAAAGCGGATATCGGGATTATCCGCGATCCGTAAAAAATCTACCGATTTGTGATCGTCCAGCCGAAACAGTTCCCAGCCTTCACCTCGATTAGAGGGGGTGATGCTGATCGCGATCTGTGCGTCATCCAGGTAGCGTAGATAGAGTTCTATCGCTAGTTTTGGGGACTGATCGATGCTGCTGGTAATCGCCTTGAGGTGTTTTACCTGCACCACCCTGGCTTCGTTTTTTAATAGCTCGAGGCGGGCCATCTTACGGTCGATCATGGTAATCAAATCCTGCCCCAACTCCTTCATGAATGCATAAAGAAAATTCTCACGCGACAATGTGGATACTTTGGAAAAGCGCGACAGGATATAGCCATCGATCGGTGATGAGGAGGCAAAGAGCACACTTGAATCTACCCCGAGATGTTTGGCCGTGTTGTAAGGCCCCCTGACATCCATCATGCTCATATGCGGGTACCAGATAAACATCGACTGAGCAGCATCGTGTAAACCGAGATGTTTCATCACCAGATGGAAAGCGCAAGGGAGGGACTGGTCATGATGGTGATCGAAATTTCTTCTTTCGGGCGCATATTCCATCCCGACATCGATGACATAGGTATTGGGATCGTCCAGATCTGCGCTGGTCGGTTCGCGCCGTGACACCTCAGCATTCTCAAGGGTCGCGAGCAGAACACTCACGGTCATAAAGTCATCCTTATGTGCGCTTCCTGGGTGGGAAATGATTTTATACATTCAAATAACCTTTCAAGGTTTTGAGATTAACCTGTTCCGTTTGTCGCTGGAGGACGGGCTGCCGAGGTCGGGCCGTTGGTCGAGTCGCCGGATTGTTCTGTTGAGACTTAAGATGATATCACCCCTGCTGCAGTTTTGGGAGCTCTATGTTTGATTCCTCTTTAGTCGAGGGGGAGAATAATCCGTTAACAAGATCTCGCAATGATGGCAGCTGTTGCTTTTCTTGTTTCTGTCTCTTTTGTAAGCGGACGGGATCGAGATAGGGTATGCTGAGCCGTTACTTTGCTTGGTGCGCAAACCTAGAGTTTCGAAATTTCCCATGCCCTGTTTAACTGTCGGGATTGTTAGATGAAAATTTACTGCTATTGCCTGCTATTGATCCTGCTCCCAAGTGGAGCTTGGGGAATGGATTTCGACCTGATGAAACGCCAGGGTGATGTCGCTGGAAATACCTTGCTGGTGATCGGTGGTATTCAGGGGGACGAGCCAGGTGGCTTCAATGCTGCGGCCCTGTTGGCTACGCGTTATCGGATCGATAAGGGGACCCTGTGGATCGTCCCGAACCTGAATTTTGCCAGCATTATTCAGCGTTCCCGGGGGATTCACGGGGACCTGAATCGAAAATTTGATTTTCTGCCGCCAGCAGATCCTGAATATCACCTGGTTAAAGAGATCAAGGAGATCATTACCAATCCGCAGGTTGATCTGGTTCTCAATCTGCATGATGGCAGTGGTTTCTATCGGGCCGACTATATCGACAGTCAGCACAATCCGAAGCGTTGGGGGCAGAGCTGTATCATCGATCAGAGTCTTTTGGCGGGAGTCCCCTTCGGCGCCCTGGAGGAGATCGGTCAGAAAGTCGTGCGGGAAACCAACCGCAAGTTAGACAACCCGGCCCATCGCTTCAGCCTGAAGAACACCCAAACCCGCGCGGAAGATCAGGTGATGCAGCAGACCCTGACCTTTTTTGCGATCGAGAACAACAAACCAGCCTTCGGTATCGAGGCGAGTAAGAATTTTCGCACCAATGTCCGGGTCTATTATCACCTGCAATTTCTCGAAGCCTACATGCAGGAGTTGGGGATTTCGTTCCGCCGGGATTTCGAATTGAGTCCACAGGGGGTCGAGCAGGCACTCAAACAAGATATTCGGGTTGCGTTGAATGATCATAAGATTCAGTTGGATATCTCGGATATCCGCGAGCAGCTTAACTATATCCCGCTTAAAAAGGGCTCCAAGTTAGAGTTTGAGTCAGATAACCCTCTGGTTGCGGTGCTCCCCTACCGCAATAAGTATCGCATTCACTACGGCAATAATCGGCTGGGTTTTCTGCGACCGCAGTATTTTGAATACGATGACAGTCTGGCCTCGGTTCTGGTCACGGTTGATGGGTTATCCAAAGAGTTTAAGATGGGCTCCATCGTGCCGGTTGCGGAGAATTTTCTGGTTGATATCCCGGATGGCTACCGGGTAAATATCATCGGTTTCACCCGCAAAGGGGTCCGCAACGAAAGGGGCTTCAGAGTCCACAAAAAGGATATCATGCCCGGTTACTCGATCGACAAGGGGGGGCAGGTTTTCCGGGTAGAGGTTTATCGCAATGATAAATTCGCCGGGATGCTGCTGATGGATTTTCGCGCTGTTCAACACAGGACCAAGCTGCTGGCCTTGCATCAAGCCGAGCAGTAAAATATCCTTCTTTAGATATTCTCTCTTCTGGTTTATATACTCTGGTCCTGAGCAGGGGACCGCCGCACCCGCCCCAGTGAACAACCTATACCGCATACACATAGACCACAGAAAACCAGCAGGGCGATGCGCATGCTGCTTAAGAAGGCCGGTTGGGTCGCCGGGGTGATCGGTTGGTCGTGCATCAGGATTGAGAAGAGCAGGGTGATGATCATCATGCTGGTCATCATTCCCATGGTGCGCATGGTGCCGTTCAGCCCCGAAGCGATACCGAGGTAACGCGGGGCGACGCTGCCCATGATGATGCTGACGTTGGGGGAGGAGAAGAGTGCGAAACCGGCGCCGAGAAAGATCAGCAGCAGGATTACCAGCAGCAGTGATGAACCCGCCGTCAGGCAGGCAGCGACAGCTAGGCCGACGGCACAGAGCGCCATGCCGCTGGTGGCGAGCAGGGCTGCAGGGATCTTGTCGGAGAGGCGGCCGCACAGGGGGGAGAGCAGGGTTTGCACGATCGGCTGGATGATCAGCAGCCCGCCGGCCTGAGGCGGACTCATCCCCTTGACGTACTGCAAGTAGAGGCTGAGGAAGAAGGTCACCCCGAAGGTTGCGGCGTAGTTGAAGAGGGCTGCCAGGTTACTGAGGGCGAATACCCGGTTTTCACGCAAGAGACCGATATTGAGCAGCGGGTAGTCGCAGCGCGATTCGAGATAAATAAAGAGCGCGAGGCCGAGATTGGCCAGCAGCAACAGACCCCAGGCCCACCAGCCCTGATTGAGGTTGGAGACCCCGCAGATCAACAGCAGGATCGAGGGGGCGTAAACGAGAGCGCCGCGCCAGTCGAAGGGTTCACCCTTGGCCTCGGCCCATTCCTCGTGCATTTTGGTGCGCACGACCACATAGGTCAGCAGCCCGAGCGGGACTGCCAGGTAGAAGATCGAGCGCCAGCCGAAGCTTGCGACCAGTAGCCCGCCGAAGAAGGGTCCGCAGGAGATGCCGGCATAGACGCTGGCGATGGCGATTCCCAACGCCTTGCCGCGTTCCGCCGGGGGAGTCGCAGAGACAATGATCGCCATGGTGGTAGCCATCACCATCGCGCCGCCCATCCCCTGCAGGAACCGCAGGACGATCAAGGCCTCGATCGACCAGGCCTGTGAGATCAGCCCGCCGAAGAGACTGAAGACCAGCAGTCCGACCTGGAAGACCTTACGCCGTCCGTGGATATCGCCGAAGCGGCCCATGGCGAGGAGAAAGATCGAGGCCGAAAGGACGTAGGTGGTTTCGACCAGGCCCAATTGCAGGGCACTGGCCGAAAACTCACGTCCGATTGCCGGCAGGGCGATCCCGACTGCCGACATCATGAACGGCATCAGGAAGTGCGCCATGCACACCGAAAAGAGCACGGCTCTGCGGGAGCTGGGACCAGAGGTCATTGGGGCAGGCTCCTCGCCTAACGCTTCTTCTTTTTGTTCTTCTTGTCCTGGCTGGCCTTCAGCAGATCAGCAAAGGTGCCCATGCCGCTTGTGACCGGTTGGTCGGAGTAGGATTTCTCGCCGCATTCCACTTCGGCTCCGGCGGGTACCAGCGAAATCCGGCGTTGCTCGACCTCGAGCTTTTCGACCGTAACCGCGAACTCCTGGCCAACTGTGAGCAGCTCACGTGGATGGTTGATGCGCCGTCCTTCGCCGAGCTTGGAGATATGCACCAGACCGTCGATCCCTTCCTCCAGGGTGATGAAGGCACCAAATTCGGCGAGACGCGAGACCTTGCCGACCAGTTGGGTGCCGGCCGGGTATTTGGTCGGGACGACACTCCAGGGGTCTGCCAGGGTGTCGCGCAGGCTGAAGGAGAATTTGTTTTCGTCCCAGTCGACCCGCTTGACGGCGAGCTGAAGCTCCTGTCCGACCCGCAATACCTCACTCAGGTCTTCGACCCGGCCATAGGCCACCTCGGAGATCGGCAGCAGGCCCTCAATCGCACCGATGTCGATAAAGGCGCCGAAATCACGCAGCGAGGTGACCACCCCCGTCACGATCATCCCTTCGGCGAGGGTCTTCTTCAGGTCTTCGCGCAGGGCGCGGCGTTCCTCTTCGAGCAGGTCGCGGCGCGAGACCACGACGTTGCGTCCCTGTTCCTCAAACTTGCTGATTTTGAAGGCAAAGGATTGCTCGATGACCGATTCAGGGTTATCCAGGCGCCGCAGCGAAATCTGCGAATAGGGGCAGAAGGCGCGAACGTTGCCGGGGAGGCTGACCTCGTAGCCACCCTTGATCTCTTTGGTGACTCGGCCATCGACCGGGATGCCGCTGCGCCAGGCCTCTTCGAGCTGTTCGGTGCCGCTGCTGCCGCCGCCGATGCGGGTGGTAAAGCGCATCTCGCCGCCGGCTCGTGAGACAAAGTAGGCGCTGATGGTATCACCGACCGCAACCGTCAACTCTCCCTCATCATTTTGAAATTCGTGGACCGCGAGCACCCCTTCGCCCTTTTGACCGATATCGAGGAACATCCAGTCTGCACCGATCTGCAGAATTGTGGCATCGGTTTTCTGACCTATTTCGATGCGGGGTGCTCCGCTCAGGCTCTCTTCGAGCATGGCTGCAAAATCATCAGAGTTCTGCTCGTCGTCGTTGTCGAAATTTTTGTCTTCCATTCTCGTCTATCCTTTTTAATGCAGCAGATGGCAGATATTTATCAGTTGTAGCGCTGGATAATATACATCTTCGCCCGATCCCTCAAGCACTTATAGCCAATTCGAGAGCATCAGTCCGATCCCCAGGCTGTTCACTTCGTGATCGTAATCGATCAGGCTTTCGCCGTAGCCTGAGAACACCTGAACATAACCGCGTAGCTGGTTGTGCAGCGAAAAGGTGTAGTCTAGCTGAACGGCGCCGTGATTATCTTCGTTGAAGCGCAGATTGGCTCTGCCAGTTGCGCCGGCCACAGTGGATAATCATGGTCGTCATGTAGCTCATCCTCTGGGGCGAAAAGCTGCTTAAATCATCAACCACCAGCTCACCATTCCCCTGATCGGCACAGCTGACCAGGCGGGCCATCGCAAGCAGCTCATGTTTCTCCAGCAAGGCGAGCAGCTCATTGATCACCCCGCCGGCTTTGTAGAGGACCAGGGTCTCGCAGTTTGACAGTGCTGTTTCGACTGCGGCCAAGTCGGTGGCTGACATCAGCATCAGGCGGTCTTCCTGGAGGGTCAAGGCGTCGTGAAAGCGGCTGGCGGCGGTCTGGAAGGCACTGATCCCCGGCACCACCTGGATTTTGCCTTTGTCCAGCCCCTCGGCCAACCCCAGGAGCAGGTAGCTGGTGGTGGCGAAGATCAGGGGATCACCGAGGGTAATCATGGCGACCGATTTCCCTGCGCTGCAATATTCAAGAACCTGTTGGGCGACGCCATCCCAGCGCTCCTGGGTCGACTGGCTATCCCGCTTCATCTGATAGTTGATGGTCTCGACCTGTTGATCTTGCAGGTAGGGCTCGATCGCTGCCAGCGCGAGAGAGCGGTTGGCCCCTTCGGCCTGCGGCGAAAGGATGATGTCGGCGGATTCGATGATGTTGACTGCGCGCACCGTCAGCAGGTCGCTGGAACCGGGGCCGATGCCGATGGCGTAGAAGTTGCCGGGTTGGGCTGTGATGATATTTGACATGGGTTCTTTCTCTTCTGCTCTTCTGCAATATTTGTGGTTAGTAAAGTTCAAAGGCCGGGGATGCGGCCCCGGACGCCGCCCAAACTTTTGAACGCCCAAAAGTTTGGATCAAAATGCGCCCCGAACTCCTTGCCCGCTTAGGCGGGTTCCCTGCACTTCACGCCGATTTTGAGCTCGCTCAGAAACTCGCCTGCGGCTCAGACATCTTCCCTCGAATTCCCCAAACTCTCTGTTGCGTTCTGGCTGTGTCGCACGGGGGTGCTTTTTCGAACATCGAACATCGAACATCGAACCTGGCGTCTCACTCCTCACCCCTCACCAAGAGTCGGTTGAGCTCCACCACCCGCGCAAAACTCTGACTATTCGCCCGTGACCACTCCAGCTGATCGACCTTCAGATATCGGGCCTGCAGCAGGCGGTAGTCGCCACGCTCTTCAGGGGCGGTCGGATTCTGGTTCATCGGGCCGATCTGGTAGATGTAGAGGTCGGGGCGGCTGACGATGACGGCTTCGCTGCCCAGTTTGATGATCTTGCCTGTGCCGAAGTCGAACGGTTCGCCACCGGCGGTGCGAATAATGTCGCAGATGATGTTGCTCTGCCCGGCGACACTCAAAGGGAGGGCACTGATCTCGTAGATCACTCGCGTTTTTTGCACCGGTGGTTGCAGGCCTTGCAGTTGCCTACGCAGACGCTGGACCAGCTCTGTGCCTGCGGTCTCGCTGCCGGTCAGCTGAGCCAGTTTGTCGATCTGTTCCAGAATCTCGCTCAGGGTCTGGGGATTATAGACCATGGTCTCTGCGCCCACCGTCTCGGCCATCTGCTCGGAGAAGAAGCGGTTCGAGGAGATAATCAGCAGGTCGGGTTCCAGCCCCTTGACCAGTTCGACGTTCGGCTTGATGTGGGAACCGACTCTTTTGGCCTGAGGAAATTCCTCGAGGCTCCGCGTCTTGCCGACCACCTGGTCTTCGAGGCCGAGTTGTAGCAAGATATCGCCGGCCGCAGGTGCGAGCAGGACGATGCGCCGCGCCATGGCCGGTTCAGCGAGAAAAAATAAAGCTGCCAGCAGCAGTAGATACCTTAACATCGTAGGTCTCCGCAAGATGTTCGTTGGTTAGTTGTGCACGGCTGACATCGGCCAGCAGGCGGCCTTTTTTCAAGAGCCAGAAGCGCTCGAAAAAGCCCGCCGCCAGGTTGATGTCGTGGACCGGCGAGATCAGGGTCTGGGTCGTCTGCCTCAGAAAAGCGAAGATATCGAGGCTGTGGCGTACATCGAGGCTGGCGTTCGGTTCGTCGAGAAAGAGGATCTGCGCCTGCTGGTTCAGGGCGCGCGCCAGCATTACCCGGCGCTGTTCGCCACCCGACAGCTGGTTGAAGCTGCGCTCGGCCAGCTCAGTCAGGTCGAGTTTTTGGAGCAGTTCACGGGTCTGGTTGCGATCCTCTTCGGTCGGACTGCGTCCGTCGGTCTGGGCGAAGCGCCCGAACAGCACGACCTCGAAGACCGAAAAGGGGAAGATCACCTGCGCCTGTTGCGGCAGCAGGGCGAAGATTCGTGCCCGTTCGCGGATCGGAATCTGCGCCAGCGCCCGCCGGTCGTAGCATATATCACTATTGGCTTCGAGCAATCCGGTTAATAACTGTAGCAGGGTGCTCTTGCCCGAGCCGTTTTCACCTAAGATCGCCAGTTTCTCTCCTTGAGAAACCTGGAGGGCGGGGAGCTGCAGATTGAATTCGCCGCGCGTGTAATTGAGTTCAGCGATGCGCAACTCAGCCATGCCAGAGCCTTTCGCGGCGGGTGCGCAGCAGGTAGAGGAAGAAGACGCCGCCTAAGAGGGCGGTGAGGATTCCAACCGGCAGTTCGGCGCCACCGGGGATGATACTGCGCGCTCCGGCATCGGCCAGCATCAGCAGCAGGGCACCGAGCAGGGTCGAGGCGGTCAGGTTCCGTTTCATATCGCTGCCGTAGAGGCTGCGGGCGATATGCGGCGTGATCAGGCCGACGAAGCCGATGATACCGGTGTGGCTGACCGCCACCGCAACCAGCAGGGTGGCGAGGACGAAGCTGAAGCGGCGCAGGCGCGCGACATCGACGCCCATGGTGCGTGCCGAGGCTTCGTCGAAGGCGAGCAGGTTGAGTTGCAGGCCGATCCGCTGCAGCAGCACAAAGCTGATCGCCAAGAGCAGCGCGCAGAAGATGAGCCGGGTCCAGTCGACGATGAAGAAGCCACCCATCAGCCAGAAGACGATCGATGAGAGGCTCTCCTCGAAATAGAATTTACTGAAGCTGATCACCGCCGAGGCGACGATATTGACCACCACCCCGGCCAGGATCATGGTGACCGGATTGATCACACCGCCAGAGACCGAGAGGCGGTAGACCATCATCAGACCACAGAGCCCGGTAATCAGCGCCAGAACCGGCACCAGAGGGGTCGGCAGGCCGCAGGCGATCCCGAGGACCGCGCCTAGCGCCGCCGAACTGGCGGTGCCGGTGGTGAAGCTGTCGGCCAGCGGGTTTTTGAGGGTGAGCTGGTAGACGCTGCCCGAGAGGGCGAGCATGCCGCCGATCACCGCCGAAAAGAGTACGCGTGGCAGGCGCAGACCGAGCAGGATATCGCCTTCGATGCCGCTCATGGCAAAAGGGTTGATCGCCGTGGCGCCACTGAATAGCGCGATAATAAAGGCGACTCCGAGCAGCGAAAATAGCAGGCGTTTCATGCCTCGACTCCTTCGACCAAGTGGCAGCAGAGCCAGAAGAGAGTAGCGGCCATGGCGATCAGCAGCAGGTAGAGCAGAGCCGTGACGTCGCTGCTCTCGAGCAGGGTGCCACGGATCAAGCGGGTCGAATAGGTCAGCGGGAAGAGGCTGGCGACGGCCTTGATCGCCCAGGGCATCTTTTCGAGCGGGAAGAAGGTGCCCGACAGAAACATCATCGGAGTGATCAAAAAGGCGTTGACCGTTGCCTGATCGGCATGACTGCGGACGATCAGCGCGGCGAGGATGCCGAGCAGCGCGAAGATCGCCAGATGCAGCAGCAGGGCAAGGAAGAAGGCCGGGCCGAAGTGGAGCGATACCCCGCAGAACAGGCTGTAGAGGGCGATGATCGCAGTCGGAATCAGCCCACGCGTGATGCCGTAGCCCATCTCACCCAGGACGATCTGCCAGCGGCCGAAGGGGGCGATCAGGAATTCCTCGAAGACCTTGAAGTAGAAACGCGAGATGTTGATCTCGGTGGCGATGGCGTAGCTCTGGTTCATGCTCGCCATGGTCAGGAGGCCGGGCAGCAGGAAACTCAGATAATCCTGGCCGCCAACGCTGGTGCCGCGTCCGACGCCGTAGCCGAAGGCGATCAAAAAAAGCGCCGGGGAGACCGCCGAAGCGAGCAGGGTCTTAACCAGTTTGTGGCGCAGGATCAGGATTTCACGCAGGTATATGCCGCGCGCACCGTGCAACATCAGGGTTCGATCCTGTTGCCGGTCAACTGCAGAAAAACGTCCTCGAGACAGGTCTGGCGGATACGCACCGCGCTGTCGATCTGTGCCAGGCGGGCCATGGCGCTACTGCGCTCGGAGAAGAATTCGTTTTCGATATCTTCATCCTGGTAGATATCCAGCACGTAGCTGCCGGTCTTCTCCAGCAACTCCTGGGGTGAGCCGCTGGCGATGATCTTGCCCTGGTCGATGAAACAGACCCGTTCGGCGAGTTGTTCGGCTTCTTCGATATAGTGGGTGGTCAGAAACAGGGTACAGCGCTGCTCCTGGTTAATGAGGCGCAAAAATGCCCAGATCTTACGCCGACTGTGCGGGTCGAGACCGGCGGTCGGTTCATCGAGAAACAGGATGTTTGGTTCATGCAGCAGGGCACGGGCGATCACCAGTTTGCGTTTCATCCCGCCCGATAGTGTGCTGGTGGGGGTGTCGCGCTTGTCGCTTAGCCCTGCCAGTTCAAGACAGGCGCTGATGCGCTCTTGCAAGTGGCGTCCCCGCATGCCGAAGAGGCGGCCATGGATCCGTAGGTTCTCTGCTGCGGTCAACTCGCGGTCGAGATTGTTATGCTGGGGCACCACCCCGATGCGGCGGCGTACGCTGTAGGACGATTTAATGAAGGGTTGACCCTGATAGCTGATCTGGCCAGCATCCGGGCGCTGCAGGCCGGTCAGCATGTTAATCGTGGTGGTTTTGCCCGCACCATTCGGCCCCAGAAAGGCGAAGAACTCTCCGGCCTGTAGCTCGAGATCGATGCCCCGCACCGCCTCGACCTTGCCGAAGGCGCGTTTGAGTCCGCGCACCAGAATTTCGGGCTGAGGGGTCTCAGCGCAGTTCAATCCCGGCCTCCGTTGCGGCGTCCTGCAGATGGTTCAAGAAGAGCTGTCGAACGGCCGGGTTGTCGCCCAGGCCCTGCATCACCGGTTGAACCTTGAGTCCGGCCGCTTCGAGTTGCGACTTCCAGGAGTCGCTATCCGGGCCGATCATATCATTGGTGGCGTGATCACCGGCGACGACCATCATTGGTTTGAGCAGAATCCTGGCGGTATTATCCCGTTGCAGTTTGTTGAGTACCCTTGAAAAACTAGGCTCTCCTTCAACCAGGCCGATTCGGGTCCTGAGCTGCGGGTAGCGCTGCAGCATCAGCTCCTCAAGTTCGGCGTAGAGCCCGGTCGAGAGGTGCTCGTTGCCGTGCCCCATATAGACCAGCGTTGCTCCGGTTGCCTGCGCCTGCTTGGCGTCGGGTGCCAGAGCCTCTGCCAACTGCTTCAAGTCGTCAACATAGGGGTGTTTGTCTCCCCAGGTTCCCAGCAGCGGCCGGCCGAGGGCAATTTTGTCGAAGGGACGCCAGCGCTCCTTGACGGTACGGATCGACAGCAGTCCATCTATAAACGCCTGAACATCGAGGTACTCCTCGCCGTGGGAGAGCAGGGTCGGTTGGACGACGATGGTTTTATGTCCGCTATCCTGCAGGTCGGCCAGGGTGCCGAGCAGGCTCTTGATCCGGTAGAAATAGTCCGGCACCTCGGGGTGCGCTGCGCGATAATTCTGATCTGCGGCACGGCCGTGCCATTTTTTACGGATAATATTGGAGGTGAAGGCCATCTGCACCGGGGTGTTGGGGTAACGGGCCTCGACATCACGCAGAATCGCCAGCAGGGCACCAACCGCCGCAGGGTAGCTGGTGCCGAAGGCGGCGATGACGATAGCAGTTTTCTCGGGACTTTTTTTCATCGCAAAGGCATCCATGCAGGGTAAGAGCAGCAGTGTCAGACAGATTAGGAAATGTGAGCCTCTCATTTTGGCCTCATCAGGGTATTCAGTTCAAGCACAGAGTATAAAAAAGCCCGCAGGCTGCAGCAAGTGCAGTCTGCGGGCTTCGTCCGTTTAAAGAAGCGGTGCAGTTTGTCCGACCTCCCTTGAGCCCGGGGAGTTGATGTCGGCTGTGCTGTCCGGCAGGTCTTCTGGCTCGCGCATCATCCTTAAGAAGACCGCCTTCCCGGAAATGCCCAGTGGCTGTTTGGTCTTTAAGTCCACGCTTACAGCGGCGGGTCCGCGGGGGAGTTGCACCCCTCTTCCCTTGACCGGTCAGTTTGTCGTTGATTGAGCTTATACGGCAGCGGCCTTTCGCCTGTCAAGGCTACTCGTCCTGTGGCATGGGCACCAGTTGGATTTGAATGCGCCGATTGAAGGCCTTCCCCGCATCTGTTTCATTTTCGGATATCGGGCGGTACTCACTGTAACCCGCTGCGATCAGGCGCTCGCCCGGCAGGCCAACCTCGTCCTGCAATACGTGGACGACGCTGTTTGCGCGCGCGGTGGAGAGCTCCCAGTTGGATGGGTAAATCTGCTTGAGGCGCGGACTGATCTGGACATTGTCGGTATGTCCCTCGACCAGCAGGGCCTTGTCGGGGAACTTGGACATGATGTCGCCAAGGCTGCGCAAAACCTTTTTCCCCTCATCGCGCACCTCGGTCTTGCCTGAATCGAAGAGGATCTTGTTCGGCAGGTTGACCGAGAGCTTGCCTTTCAGGTTGGTGATGGTCAGCTCGCCGCGTTTGATTTCGTTCTCGAGTGCGCCGACCAGTTGGTCGTAGGTGCTTTTCAGGTTGGCCAGCTTCTCTTCACGGGCTTTGCGCTCCGCTTCGATCTGTTCCTTCAGCCCGGAATTCTCCTGCTGTAGCTGTTCAATGCTGGCCAGGAGTTGATTATTGTTCTGATTCAGATCTTCGAGTTGCTGCTGCATCTGCGCATTGCGGCTGCTGAACGTCAGTTTCTGGCGGTCCTTGTCGGCCCGATCATTCAGCAGGGTCTGTTGCAGGTCGGAATTTTTTTTGAGCAGATTGATAAGTTTGGCATTGAGTTCCGATCTTTCTTTTTCAAGCTCTTGTTGTTGTCCTTCGAGGCTACTGACGCGCGTATTGGCCTCATCAAGACTTTGGGCCAGTTGAGCCGCTTCGTTGGCCTTTAAATCGAAAGTTCCTTGGCTGACACAGCCAGCCAGCAGGACAAGCATACTGAAAGAGATAAGCTTTTGCATCGTTTGCTCTCCAGGGTAGAGTCACGGAAACCTGTTCGTATTGTTCACACTAAGTACTCGAAATGTAAAGAGGATTCGCTCAATCCGAAAGACAGAATTTCAGTTGCGGGTCATAGGGTGCTGTGTTATAAAATAGAAATATTAAAATGAGAAACTGTCCTGTAAAATTATGGGTTTGCGGAGTCCAACATGTTTGAAATTCAAAGAATTATCGAGACCGCCCTGCAGGAAGATATTGGCCTTGGCGATATTACGACCGAGGTGACGGTTGCGCCCGAGACGATGGCGCGTGCCGAATTAGTGGCAAAGGAAGATTTTGTTTTGTCCGGAATCGATGTCGCTCGCCGGGTGTTTCAAACGGTTGACCCTGCGGTTGATTTTGAAAAAATCTTGCAAGATGGCTGCAAGGTGCGCAAGGGAGAAGTCCTGGCCTGGTTGCGTGGCCCGGCCGCCAGCCTGCTGCAGGGCGAGCGCGTGGCCCTGAATCTGATGCAGCGGATGAGTGCTATCGCCAGCCTCACCAGCCGCTATGTCGCCGCTGTCGCTGGAACCAAGGCGGTGATTGTCGACACGCGCAAGACTGTGCCTGGCCTGCGTGTTTTGGATAAATATTCCGTCCGGATGGGCGGTGGACGTAATCATCGCATCGGTCTGTTTGATGGGGTGTTGATCAAGGAGAACCATGTCGCCGCCGCTGGAGGCATCGGCGCGGCGATCGAGCGCGCACGGCAGAAACTGCCCCACACCCTGAAGATCGAGGTCGAGACGCGCAATTTTGACGAGGTCGAGCAGGCGCTGGCCGCTGGTGCCGATATCATCATGCTCGACAATATGAGTTTTGATGAGATGCGGCAGGCGGTTGCGTTGATAGGCGGACGAGCTCTGATTGAGGCCTCGGGGGGGGTTAATCTTGAAACGGTTGCCGATATTGCCGCAACCGGGGTCGATATCATTTCTGTCGGAGCCTTGACCCATTCGATTAAGGCCGCAGATATTTCCTTGCTGTTTGATTGATAATCCCGTTTTTCTTCACGGGAGTTTTTATGTCTGCATTTGTGCTTTGATGCAGGTAATATCAGGAGTCGAATTGACCTCACGAGAGCAGCTTATCCGCCTGTTGCGTAATCGAACCGGAGAATATATCTCCGGTCAGGAGATCTGTAGTGCTCTGCAAATTTCGCGCGCTGCCGTCTGGAAACAGGTCGAGCAGTTACGTGATCTCGGTTTCGAAATCGAAGCCCGCCGCGCACGCGGCTACCGCCTGCTCGATTCCCCCGATCTGCTGTTGCCCACCGACATAATCACCAATCTCGATACCCTTCTGGTCGGGCAACAGATCCATTGTGAAAATGATATAGGTTCAACCAACCAACTGGCACAGCAACTGGCCGCCGCAGGCGCGCCAGAGGGACTGGTCGTTCTGGCGGAGACTCAGACCGCCGGGCGCGGACGCATGGGACGCCGCTGGGAGTCGCCCGCCGGGGTCAATGTTTACTGTTCGATCCTGCTGAAACCACAGATCCCACCGCGCCAGGCGCCGCAATTGACTTTCCTTTCGGCGGTTGCGACTGCCGAGGCCCTGCGCGATCTCTACGGCATAGATGCCCGGGTTAAGTGGCCCAACGACATCCTGGTCGGCGGCCGCAAAATTGCCGGTCTGCTCAACGAGCTGAGCGCCGAAACCGAACAGATTCATGCTCTGGTGCTGGGGATCGGTATCAACGTCAATATGACGGCTGAGCAGTTTCCTGGCGAACTCCGTTATCCGGCAACCTCGGTGAAGATTGAAACCGGCGTAGCGCATCTTCGCCTACCGCTGGTCAGATCTTTGATCCAGCGAGTCGACGCCCTCTACGCGGAATTTCTTGATCAAGGGTTTGCCCCCTTGCGTAGCCGCTGGGAGGCACTTTTCGACCTGCTTGATCGGCAGGTCGAGGTTGATCTTGGTAAGCGAACGATCTCCGGGGTCGTGGGTGGACTCGAACCCGACGGGGCCCTCAAGCTTTTTTTAGCCGACGGCAGTGTTGAACGGGTCGTGGCTGGGGATGTCCGACCTATCGGCCGGTGAGCTGTGAGGTCAAGAATCAAATTCGAGTTCGGAACGTCGAACTTGGAACCTGGAACGTTCTTTTGTGGAGATGTTTATGCTTCTGGTGATTGATGTCGGTAACAGCAATACGGTCCTGGGCGTTTATCGAAACGCTGAGCTGATTCGCGATTGGCGAATTGCAACCGACAAGGATCGAACTGTCGATGAGTACGCGATGTTGTTTCATAACCTGTTCGAATTGGCCGAGATGCGTTTTGAGCAGCTTTCGGCTGTGATCATCTCCTGTGTTGTGCCACCGATGTTGAATAGTCTTGAGGCCCTCTGCCGCAAGTATTTTAAGCTTTCACCGCTGGTCGTCGGTCCCGGAGTTAAGACCGGCATGCCGATTCAGTACGACAACCCGAAAGAGGTCGGTGCTGATCGGATCGTCAATGCCGTTGCCGCCTTTGACCGTTGGCACTGTGGCATGATTGTTGTCGATTTTGGGACGGCGACCACCTTCGATGTGGTTTCTGCTTCTGGTGAGTATCAGGGCGGAGCAATCGCGCCGGGGGTTGGCATCTCGGCTGAGGCTCTCTTTGCGCGCGCCAGCAAGTTGCCCCGCGTTGAGTTTGTGCGTCCGGCGCAGGTGGTCGCCAAAAACACCGTCAGCAGTATGCAGTCAGGAATCTTCTACGGTTATGTCGGGCTGGTTGAGGGGATCGTTACGCGTATCCGCGCAGAGGTCGGTCAGCCACTCAAGGTGATTGCGACCGGCGGACTGGCAGCCGCGATTGCCGAGGCCAGTGATATGATTGATAGTGTCGAGCCTTTTTTGACCCTCGAAGGTTTGCGAATTCTTTACCAACGAAATAGTTGATATTTTGCAGGGCCTAATTTGTACATGATTTAGCTGCATGAAGTGACTTCGGTGCGGGTGGAGGTCTATCTCTGAGGATTTCTCCTGTAATCCATTTTCTGTTGCAAAGGAGCGAGCATGAGCAAATATGATACGTCGACGTTGAGAAATTTTGGAGTTGTCGCCCACAACAATGCCGGCAAGACCTCTCTGGTCGAGGCGATGCTGTTCGATAGCGGAATGACCAAGAAGCTCGGCAAGGTCACGGATGGCTCCTCCGCTATGGATTTCGAGGAAGAGGAGATCAAACGTGGCATGACGCTGGGTGCCAGCCTTAATCACTGTGTCTGGAACAAACATAATCTGAATATTGTCGATACTCCCGGGGTGAGTAATTTCCTGCATGACACCCGGCGTTGTCTGCGGGTGCTGGGCGGAGCGGTGGTGATTGTCTCGGCTATCTCGGGGGTCAAATCCCAGACGCGAAAAATCTGGGAATGGTGTGACAAGTTCGAGGTGCCACGGATCGCCTTTGTCAACAAGATGGATCGTGAGCGCGCCGACTTTCTCAAGGCGGTCGATGACATGGAGAAGTCCCTCGGCGTGCGCAGCGCGATTGTGACCCTGCCGATCGGCGCTGCAGAGGATTTCCGCGGCACGATCGACCTGGTGAAGATGAAGGCACGGCTCTATGAGTTTGACGAGAGCGGCACCTATAAAGAGGTCGATATCCCGGCAGATATGCGCGAAGAAGCTGAGAGTCTGCGCCTGCAACTGGTTGAAACGATCGCTGAAGCAGATGATGCCTTGATGGAGAAGTATCTTGAGGAAGAGGACCTGAGTGAAGCCGAGCTGCTGCATGGTCTGCGTGAGGGGACATTGACCGGTGTCTTTATCCCGGTTTTCTGTGGTAGCGCCCTGGCCAATGTCGGCGTGCGCCAACTGCTCGATTATGTCGTCGCCTGCCTGCCATCTCCGCTCGACAAGGGGATGCAGGTCGGTACGCTTCCGGGGAAGGATGAGGTCGCTGAGCGGACCCCGAGCGAAGCAGATCCCTTCTCGGGGATGGTCTTCAAGACGATCAATGACCCCTATGCCGGGAAGCTCAGTCTGGTGAGGGTCTATTCCGGAACCCTGCACCCCGACAGCAGCGTGCTCAATCCGAATCGCGACGAAAAGGAGCGGATTGGGCATATCTTCTTGATGGCTGGCAAGGAACAGCAGGATGTTCAGTCTGCCGTGGCTGGCGAGATCGTTGCTCTGCCCAAGTTGAAATACACCGCAACCGGCGACACGCTCTGTGACCTACAGAAGCCGATTTTGTATGAGCCGCTGGTGCCGCTGAGGCCGATTATCTCCTTTGCGATTGAGTCCACCAAGAAGGGTGATGAAGACAAGATTTATACCGGTCTGCAAAAATTGATGGAAGAGGATCCTACCCTGCGTGTGGTCCGCGATGATGAAACCCATGAGATGGTTCTCTCCGGGATGGGGCAGGTTCACCTCGAGGTTGCGGTTGAACGACTCAAGCGTAAATATGGTGCAGATGTCACCCTGAAGGAGCCGAAGGTCCCTTACCGGGAGACGATAAGTGCCAGTGCCGAAGTCCAGGGGAAGCATAAGAAACAATCCGGTGGTCGCGGTCAGTTCGGTGATGTCTGGATCAAGCTTGAGCCCTTGCCGCGTGGTAGCGGCTTCGAGTTTGTCGACAAGGTTGTCGGTGGCGTGGTCCCGCGGAACTATATCCCCGCAGTTGAAAAAGGGGTGATAGAGGCGATGAGATCTGGTCCCCTGACTGGCAACCAGCTGGTTGATCTGCGGGCCACCCTGTATGATGGCTCTCACCATTCGGTCGACTCCTCCGAGATGGCCTTTAAGATTGCGGGCTCTATCGCGTTCAAGAAGGCGATGGAGAGCTGTAAGCCGGTGCTGCTCGAGCCGATCATGCATATCGAGGTTACTGTCCCGGATGATTGTATCGGTGATGTGATCGGTGATTTGAACTCGCGGCGTGGCAAGGTCAATGGTGTGGAACCCCAGGCCAAAGCGCAAACAATCCGCGCTGAAGTACCAATGGCTGAGGTTTTACGCTATGCCCCTGAACTGCGTTCGATGACTTCGGATCGTGGTATGTTTTCGATGGAATTTGAAAAGTACGAGAGTGTGCCATCTCATCAGACGTCAAAAATATTAGCTGATTTGGGCAAGGCCTGAGATTGACGGGTTCACTAG
>JAAXQE010000306.1 GCA_012974425.1 Geopsychrobacter sp. | reverse complement strand
CTAGCAGGAGAGTATCCAGGGTGCCCATCGCTATGATGTACTTAATTTAAGAGGAGGAGTTACGTGGCAAGTGAAGATTTTGATCAGCAGGATGTGAGTGAGGGTCGACCAGCGGAGTTTGGCTCTGGAGAGGAGCCTGACCTTGACGGGGAGACTCCTTTGTCCGATGAATATCCATTAGGCGCAGAGACTGAAGAAGTACCTCATAAAAAAGCTGGAGCTCCACGTCTGTTGATTCTTTTATTGGCGTTGATTGTTGGTGTCGGCGCGGCCCTGTATCTGTTTGGGCAGGCCTTGAATGATCCTGGCCCACCCGTTGCTCCGGTTAAGGTGCAAACCCAGAATAAAATGAAGGTGCCTGAACGGCCCGTAGCTGTGGTTAAGCCTGAGGAAATCAAGGAAGAGATTGTTCCGGCAGCGAAGGTTGCGGCCGTAGAGGAAAAGCCCCAAGCATTGTCAGTGGTTGTGCCCAAGCCTGCCCCGCCCGTACTCGTACCGGCATTTGCTCTGACTGCTGGGAGTTACCTTAATCAGGGAACCGTGAAAAAAACGCTCACGCGGATCGAAAAAATGGGATATCAGGTGGAGTCTAGTTCGGTGCCTGAAGCGCGTGAAATGTTCCGTCTGTTGGTCGGGCGCTATGCGAAGTCTCAAGCGCTGAAAAAATTAGCGGAGATCCGGAAGTTCTCTGACGGTGCTTTTATTGCGGCAGAGGAGGGGAAATATGCGGTTTATGCCGGATCTTTCCTCTCTATCGACAAGGCTCGTCGTTTGGCCGACATTGTTTATGCGCAGGGCGTAAGGGTCGATGAAGTAAAGGCCATGGTCAATTTGCCGCGCACGACCTTACGTTTTGGCGGGTTTGCTACGCGGGCCGAGGCGCAGAGTGTTTTGCACAAGCTGAAGAAGAGGGGAATCGTTAAGCTGCAGATTGTTCCATTTAAATAGGCCCTGTTTTCTGCATTAAGAGGATAGGTATCGGGACGTTTGAGCGTTTTTAGGGGAGTAGCGGTTAGCCTGTATGCGTTCTTTGCTTTATGGCAAATAGTTAGCTTGGTATTTGAAGGGAATGTTTTTAGATTTGACTAGTCAGGACGAGAAAAGTATCAAGTTCAAGGTGCCGAATGACGTTGCCAAGATTATGAAGCAATGGGGCGGGAAGAGTGTCAAGCTCGCCGCCGCCCGTGGCGCCCTGCCGATGTCTGGCCCGAACCTGGTGACGGTGTTGTTTATCTTCTATTATGGCGAAGATAAGGAACTTCGCGCCACAGCACTCAAGACTCTCAAGGGTTTACCTTCTGGCATCCTCAGGTCGGTCTGTGGCCAGGCAGATATCCATCCTGAAATTCTCGATCTGTTGGCGCGCCTCCATTTTAAGAATATGGACGCCATGGAGCCGCTGTTGACCAATCGGATGGTCGGTCTTAAGACCCAGCTCTTTGTCGCCGAGCATGCCTCAGGGGATGTTCTTGACCTATTGGCCAATAATGATGTGCTTACCCGCCAAGTTAAGACATTGCGGACCCTGATAATCAATAATCCGCACGCCGACAAGGTTATGAAAATTCGGCTCGGCTGGCAAGAAGAGGTCGCTCCGGTTGCGACTCCTGCCGTCGATGTTGCTCCTTTGTCCACTGAAAACGATTCTGTGGATGACGACGAGTCCTCCTCCGCGCCTGAGGAGGAGATCGAAGATTTCGACGTCAGTACCCTGTCGAAGTATCAGCTGTTACTCGATATGCCGGTGGCGGAAAAGATCAAGATGGGTCTGACGGGTGACAAGGAGTGGCGAAATCTGCTGATCCGTGAATCGAATAAGTTGGTCAGCTCTGCCGTACTCAAGAACCCGCGCATCAGCGAGGGGGAAGTCTTGATGGTCGCCAAGAGTCGCGCCACTAGTGAGGAGCTGATCCGGATCATTCTGCTCAATCGTGAATGGGTCAAGAACTACGATGTGAAGAAAGCCCTGATCCTTCACCCGCGTACCCCGCTGCAAAATGCCATGCGTTTTATGACCTTTCTGACCGATAAAGATATTAGGGAATTAGCTAAAAGCCGGAATGTTTCGCAGGCGATCGTCAATAATGCTCGGCGCATAATGATGAACAAAAAGTACTGAGCCTCGATTTTTGGAGAGTAGAACTTATGGGATGTGAAGGATTCACTATTGGGGTTTTGACCCTTTCGGATAAGGGCGCGCGTGGTGAGCGCGAAGATGTGAGTGGCAACCTGATCAGTGAGATGGTGCGCCCGCTTGGCCTGGTGGCGCGCTATCAGGTCATCCCTGACGATATTGCCACCATCGAACTGACCCTCTGCCGTTGGGCTGATGAGGTTGGTCTCGACCTCATCCTGACCACTGGGGGGACCGGCCTGACCCCGCGTGATGTGACACCCCAGGCGACGGCCCGGGTGCTCGATTATGAGATACCGGGGATGGCCGAAGCGATGCGTGCTGCCAGCTTGTTGAAAACACCCCATGCCATGCTGTCGCGAGCCCTGGTTGGGGTGCGCGCCAAGTCGTTGATTGTTAATCTGCCGGGGAGCCCCAAGGCCGCCCGGGAAAATCTTGAAGTGCTGATGGATGCACTGCCACACGCCTTGGCTAAATTGAAAGGCGATCCGTCCGACTGTGCGATCAGCGACGAGCCTGTTAAACTTTAACGAGACTCACCCCTTTAGTCTTGCAGGGGATTGCCTATTTCGTCAGCTTGAGGATCCTCGATGGACTTTCAATTATTTTCCGGGTTCGATTATCAGACCACGATTCTACTTAAGCTGCTTCTGGCGGCTTTTCTGGGTGCACTCGTCGGTCTGGAGCGGGAAGTCCATGGCCGGCCCGCCGGTTTTCGTACCCACCTGCTGGTCACTGTGGGGGCCTGTCTTATGGCCGTGGTCTCCGAACATTACTTTATCAAGTTCAGCAGTTATGACAGCAGCTCCGCCTTGCGGCTTGATCCCGGGCGCGTCGCTGCCCAGATCGTGACGGGTATCGGTTTTCTGGGCGCGGGGGTAATTCTCAAGGATGGCCAGACGGTGCGTGGACTGACCACGGCGGCCTGTCTCTGGGTTGCCGCCGGCATCGGTATGGCGATCGGCGTTGGCCTCTATCTGCCGGGTATTGTGGTTACCCTGCTCAGTTTGATGAGCCTGTTGGTGCTCAAGCGGTTTGAACGATTCTTTAGGCGATATCGATATCGGACCCTTATTATCAATGTGGCTGAAGATTCGCTGTCACGCAATGAATTGATCGCTATCCTGGATGAGCATGGCCTGCGCATGGTCGATTTCTCTATGGACCGGGATTGTGTTAACGGAGAGGTGCGTTTTGATCTCGTTGTCGTTCAGCCCGAAAACATTCCGGGTGAAGCGTTGGCCAATACTATTGCCGAGCTTGATCAGGTTAAACGGGTTCGTTTTCGTTAACAGAGTTTCTCTGCCGGAGGTATTGTGATGGTTTCTGCCGCTCTCCCCTCTGAGACCAAGGATTTGTACAAGGTTCTATTGGTTGATGATGTTGATTTGTTTGTTGAGCTTGAGAAGACCTTCTTCCAGCGTGAACAGTTACGTATTTTGACGGCAAGTAATGGTGCCGATGTGCTACGTCTGGCGCGTAAAGAGAAGCCAGATCTGATTTTTCTCGATCTGTATATGACCGGAATGAACGGTGATGAGGTTTGTCGACAACTCAAGATGGATTCCGAAACAGCGCAAATCCCCGTGATTATGGTTGTTCAGCAAGGTGATGCGCCGGCTATGGCTGCGTGTAAGGCCGCCTGCTGTGATGATACCCTCTGCAAGCCGCTGCGGCGTGAAGATTTTTTGCGTGCAAGCCTCGGACAATTATCTTTGGCTGCGCGGCTTGCCCCACGCATCGAGTCTCGGCTGCTGGTTCGTTATGGATTGCGGCAGGAGCATCTCTTGGAGCAGTACATGGTAAATATCTGCACCGGGGGCTTGTTCCTCGCGACCGAAGCTCATCTCTCTATCGATTCCAGGCTGAGTCTGCAGATCGAATTGACTGATGGACAGCCTCCTCTTTGTTGCCATGGTCGTGTCGCCTGGATCAATCATCCTGACTGGATTAAAAAGATACAGCTCCCTCACGGTATGGGGATTGAGTTCATCGACATTAGCGAGGAGCAACAGCAGCGCATCACGCGTCATCTTGTCCAGGCCTAACGTTACCCAGTGGTAACGGGTTGGGCCTGGGTCGCCTGGTCGGTCTAATCATTGGCGCGAGACAGAAGAAATTGATGTTGATTGCCGTTGCAGGCATAGGGCCCTGCTATTGTTGCAGGGACTAGCTCTTGCCGCACCCTCTAAAGAGACCCCGCAGTGTATTTTATGCCCCAGGGCAAATGGCATGGCAGCCAAAATGATCGAACCGTGGGAAGGCTCCAGGCATGCGGCCGAGGGTCGGTTGTCTTGTTTATTATCAGACCCTCCTGCTCGCGTATGCAAAAAAAAACAAGTGAAAATGATGATTCGATCGTCACAAATCACAAGGCCAGGAGTGTCGATAAGGATGTCACGTATCTTACTGCGTTACTCAAGACTGAGGTGCAGGACAAGGTATTTGTTTCCGAAGCTGAGGTCATTGGCTACATGCACGAAACAAAAATTGATTCAGAAAAGCTCGCCAGGCAGGAGCCGAAATCAGCGAGAAAGAATCAACTGAAGGGCGTTCTGATCGAAAGGGTCCGCACTGGGCATGAGATTGGTTTTGATTAAAAGCAGGATGAAAAGATCGCAATAAAAAAAACCGGACAGCGCAGGCTGCCCGGTTTTTTTGTGCTTTTGACAAAGCGCAGAAATAGCTGTATTGATAAGCCACTGAAATTACAGGAGGGGCGGGTTGATGAAGTCCGAAATATATAAAAAATGAATAAGCCACACATGGCCAGTCGCCGTGATGCGGCTTTTTTTGTGCCTGTGACTTTTTATGCCACGCGCTGTCGCTAGGGTGCGGGTGTTGAATTGTTGATGGAGGGTAGGGATGGATCAATATTACGCACATTCGACAGAGTCAGCGGATAAGGCTGAATGGCAAACACTTGAAGATCATCTAGAGGGCGTTGCACGTCTGGCGGAAGGATTTGCGGCGGTGTTCGGGGCTGGAGATTGGGGCCGGGCTGCCGGATTGCTACATGATTCAGGTAAGGCGGTTGCGGTATTTATCAAACGACTGGAAGGCAGTTCGCAGCGGGTTGATCATTCAACATTCGGGGCGCGGCTGGCAAATGAGAATATGGGCCAACTCGGCCTGCTGCTCTCTTATGTTATCGCCGGGCATCATGGCGGTCTGCCCGATGGCGGTGCGCAAGAAACGCAGCTGCATTACCGCCTCAAGCATGGCAAGGTTCCGACTGATATTGCTTTGCTGGCCGAAGCCGATATTCGTGCGACCCTGTTGCCTCCGTTTAAATTGTCCGACGATCGCGCCGGGTTCAGTCTGGCCTTTTTCACCCGAATGATCTTTTCCTGTTTGGTCGATGCCGACTTTCTCGATACCGAAGGGTTCTGCTCGCCGGACAAAAGGGCTGACCGGCCAGCCAGCAGTTCAGCGCAACTCCCATTGCTGAAAGAAAAACTTGATTGCCATCTGGCTGAACTTGTCAGTGGGGCCGAGCCTACACCCGTCAACCTGTTGCGCCAGCAGATTCTGGCGATGTGTCGCGCCAAGGCCTCCGTTGCCCGACAGATATTCTCCCTGACCGTACCGACCGGTGGCGGCAAGACATTATCTTCCCTGGCCTTTGCTCTCGATCATGCCGTTGCCAATAAACTGCGACGGGTGATCTACGCCATTCCCTTTACATCGATCATAGAGCAGAACGCGGAGGTTTTTCAGGTTATTCTCGGCAAAGAGCAGGTGTTGGAGCATCACTGCAATTACAAGGAGAGCGATGACTCCGAAGCGGCGGCTTACAATCGGCGGCGTGGGTTGGCAGCGGAGAATTGGGACGCGCCGGTGGTGGTCACAACCAACGTGCAGTTTTTCGAATCCTTGTTCAGCAATAAGACTTCCCGTTGTCGTAAACTGCACAATATTGCCGGTAGTGTGATCGTGCTCGATGAAGCCCAGGCGATCCCGACAGAATATCTGGAACCCTGTCTGGCGGTGTTGCGTGAACTGGTTGCGAATTACGCTTGTTCAGTAGTGCTCTGTACCGCGACACAACCGGCGCTGGATGCTAACAGTCTGC
>JAAXQE010000305.1 GCA_012974425.1 Geopsychrobacter sp. | reverse complement strand
AACACCGCAGGCGGGTGCTGGCTGAAATCCGTGTCCGACTCAAACAGAAAAAGCTCTGCCGGGTAGTTTCGACCACGCTGGTCGAAGCCGGGGTTGATCTTGATTTTCCGGTGGTCTATCGCGCCATGGCGGGGCTTGACTCCATTGCCCAGGCGGCGGGACGCTGTAATCGCGAAGGGAAGCTGAAAGACCTGGGACAGGTTTATGTTTATGAGCCGGAAAAGCCGCTGAAGATGCCTTGGGTGAAACGCTGCGCATCGCGTGCTGGCGAAACCTTGCGCAGCTTGCCGGATGTCGACCCGATAGGTCTGGAAGCGATGCGACGCTACTTTGAACTTTTGTACGACGTGCAGGAACTGGACAAGAAAAAGATTTTGTCGCGTTTCCCTTCGCGAAAGCAGTTAACCAGTGAGCTGTCCTTCCCCTTCCGTGAGGTCGCCGAGGATTTCCGTTTCATTGAGGATGAAAATATTGGCGTGATTATTCCACTGGAGGACGAAGCCGAAAGGTTGGTGCAGCAGCTGCGCTATACGGAGTTTCCCCGTGCGGTTTTGCGAAAATTACAGATGTACAGTGTTGCTGTGCGATCGAATGAATTCAAGCTGTTGCGTGAGGCTGGTGCACTGGAGCTGCTTGATGAGCAGTTCCCGGTATTAAGGAATCTGTCTGCTTACAAAGATAGTGTCGGGTTATGCATTGAACATGGGGATGTCTGGAACGCAGAAACCCTGATTCAATAATTGTCAAACGTAGTGCAATCAATCAAGGAGGAAGCCTATGGCGTATGGTATCAAGCTGCGGGTCTGGGGTGATTATGCCTGTTTTACCCGCCCCGAAATGAAAGTGGAACGTGTCTCATACGATGTGATGACACCTTCTGCTGCGCGAGGAATTCTGGAGGCGATCCACTGGAAACCGGCGATTCGCTGGGTGATCGACAAGATTCACGTGCAGCGGCCGATCAAATTCGACAACGTTCGTCGCAACGAAGTCAGTTCCAAAATCCCCAAACCGAACCCCGCGACCGTCATGCGGGAGAACAAACAGCTCTACTTTCTGGTCGATGAGGGGAAGAACCGTCAGCAGCGCGCCACGACCCTGTTGCGCGATGTCGAATATGTCATCGAGGCCCATTTTGAGATGACCGACAAGGCCGGTGCCGGTGAGAATGAAGGGAAGCATCTCGATATTTTCAACCGCCGGGCGAAGAAGGGACAGTTCTTCCATCAGCCCTGTTTCGGCTGTCGTGAGTTTCCGGTTTCGTTCGAGCTACTGGAAGGCGCGGTCCCTGCGTCCTGTTATGCCGGCCAGGAAAAAGATCTCGGCTATATGTTGCTCGATATCGATTTTGAAGGCGACATGACGCCGCTGTTTTTCCGCGCCAGCATGGAAAGCGGCATCATATCACCACCGTCACCGCTAACTGTGGAGGTGTGCACATGACCCTGCATGCCCTAAACAGTTACTACGAACGGATGATGGCTGAGGTCGATTCAGGCATGTCCGCGTTCGGGACCAGCGTTGAGAATATCTCATTCGCTCTGGTGTTAGGTGCAGATGGCACCTTGCGTGAGGTGGAGGATCTGCGCGATCAAAGTAGTAAAAAATTGCGCCCGCGAAAAATGCCGGTTCCCGCATCGGTAACCAGAACGTCAGGGGTTAAAGCAAATTTCCTGTGGGATAAGGCTGCATATCTTTTTGGGGCGGATGCTGATGGTGCGACAGTCAAGAGCCGTGAGCGTTTCGAGGCCTTCAACATCCTATTGCAAACGGTCGGAAAAGATGTAGAAGATGGAGGATTTTTATCCGTCAAAAAGTTTCTGCAGCAGTGGGACCCTGAGCAGACGGAAGAGGTCATCACGCGTTTTGTGCCGTGGGGCGACGTTTGTAACACTAATTTGGTCTTCCGTCTGGATGGAACTATAGGCTTTATTCATGATCGCCAAGCGGTGCAGGACGCATGGCTCAAATACGGTAAGGATAATTCCGATGCTCCATTGGGGCAATGTCTGATAACGGGCGCAGAAGATGTACCGTTGGCAAGAGTTCACACTCCGATCAAGGGGGTACGCGGTGGTCAGACATCAGGTGGATATATTGTCTCCTTCAACGCATCGGCCTTTGTCTCCTATAGGCAGGACAAGGCTTCGGTTGCCGAAAGCTCAGCTTTTGCTTACACAACCGCCCTCAATTCCCTGCTGTCTGGAGACAGTCGTCAGAAAATCACCATCGGCGATACGACCTATGTTTTCTGGGCCAAGTGCTCAACTCCTGCAGAGTCTTTTCTAGCTGATCTGTTCGACCCTCCGAGTGAGGGGAAGGATGATGCAGAAGAGCAAGACGATCAGCAGACGGCAAGCAAGATCCAAAGTCTGCTGAAGATGATCCGCGACGGCAGAAAGCCGACCGATATCCTGCCGGATCTGGAGGATGATGTGCGATTTTATATCCTCGGACTCGCGCCCAATGCGGCACGGCTGTCGATCCGTTTCTGGCAGGTGACCAGTCTGGGCGATCTGCTTGAAAAGATCGGCAGACATTATCAACAACTCGCTATCGTGCGGCAGTTCGACAACGAACCCGAATTCCCGCCGTTGTGGCGATTGTTGTGTCAAACCGCCTGTCTCGGAAAGACTGAAAATATTTCACCGGTGCTTGCGGGCGGTCTGACCCGCGCCATGCTGACCGGGTCGCGTTATCCGCAGAACCTGTTGTCGGTTGTATTGGAGCGTATTCGCGCCGAACATCATATCACCTATTTCCGCGCCGCCTTACTCAAAGCCTATCTGCTGCGCAATACCACACTCAAGGAGGTTCCCGTGGCTCTCGATCTCGATAGAACAGACCAGCCTTACCTGCTGGGACGGCTTTTCTCCGTGCTGGAAAAGGCACAAGAAGAGGCGATACCCGGTGCCAATGCGACGATCAAGGATCGCTATTTGTCCGCTGCCGCCGCAACTCCGGCGCAGGTTTTTTATATGTTGTTGAAGAATTCTGCCAACCATATTTCAAAATTGAAAAAGAACCCGGAAACGAAGGGGCGGGCCTTCCATTATGACGTTATGACCCAGGATATTATTGCCGGATTTTCCGATTATCCCAAAACCATGAAAGCCGAGGAGCAGGGGCTGTTCATGATCGGCTACTACCATCAACGTAAAGACTTCTACACCAAGAAGACTCAGGAGGGTTAACCATGTCCACAATTGCTAATCGCTATGAATTCGCTCTGTTGTTTGACGTGCAAAACGGAAACCCCAACGGCGATCCCGACGCCGGTAACATGCCGCGTTTCGATCCGGAAACCGGGCATGGTCTGGTGACCGACGTTTGCTTGAAGCGCAAGATCCGCAACCATGTGACGTTGAGCAAGGAAGGTGTAAAGGATTTCAATATCTATGTACAGGAGAAAGCGGTCCTTTCGGCACAACGTAAGCCAGCTTATGAAGCTGCTGAATCGGCCGCCGCACCCAACACAGTTGAATATGCCCGTGATTGGATGTGCAAAAATTTCTATGACGTCCGTACCTTTGGCGCGGTTATGTCCACCAAGGAAAATAACTGTGGCCAAGTTAGGGGGCCGGTTCAAATCGCTTTTGCGAAAAGCGTAGAGCCAATTATGTCACAAGAAGTGAGCATCACCCGAATGGCGGTAGAAACCCCTGCGGAAGCAAAAAAACAAGATGGTGACAATCGCACCATGGGGCGTAAGCATATCGTCCCTTATGGATTGTATGTGGCCCAGGGGTTTGTGTCAGCACCCTTGGCTGAGAAGACCGGTTTCAGCGAAGAGGATCTGGAGTTGCTCTGGAATGCGTTAGCCAATATGTTTGAGCATGACCGTTCGGCTGCACGGGGGGTGATGAGCAGCCAGAGACTTTTCGTCTTCAAACATCAAGACAAACTCGGTAACGCCCCGGCTCACAAGTTGTTCGATCTGATCGATATTCAGCGTAAAGATGGTGCCGAAGGACCGGCTCGTTCGTTCAAGGATTACGCCGTGACCGTGGGTAAGGCACCCGAAGGGGTCGAGATCATCGAGAAATTGTAAGTGAATCAAAGCGGGGTACAAAACTGTACCCCGCATTACAACAAACGGGGAGGGGGGACAGGATATGACGATGAAGATAGATGTTTTTAAGGGCAGAGAAATTCGTCGCACTTTACACAATAACGAATGGTGGTTTGTTGTTGTCGATGCCATTTCGATTTTAACCGATTCGGCCAATCCGGCAGGCTACATCAAGGATATGCGCAGGCGCGACAAGGAGTTAGCCAAAGGGTGGGGGCAAATTGCCACCCCCCTTGCGATTGAGACCGCAGGCGGAAAACAGCGTCTTAATTGCGCCAACACCGAAGGTATCTTCCGTATTATCCAGTCGATCCCCTCACCTAAAGCTGAACCCTTCAAGCGCTGGCTGGCCAAGGTTGGTTATGAACGGGTGCAGGAGATTGAAGACCCCGAACTGGCGACCGCCCGCACCCGTGAACTCTATCGCGCTAAAGGTTATTCCGATGCCTGGATCGAGAAGCGCATGCGTGGCATCGCAGTTCGGGCCGAGTTGACCGAAGAATGGAAAAACCGCGATGTCGGTGAGAACCGTGAATACGCAATTCTAACGGCCGAAATATCTAAGGCCGCATTCGGTGTGACACCCTCCGAATATAAACAGCTCAAAGGCTTACAGCGTGAGAATCTACGTGATCACATGACCGATCTGGAACTGATCTTTTCGATGCTCGGTGAGGCGTCCACCACAGAGATCGCCCGCACGCGTGATGCACAGGGGTTTGATGAAAATAAGACTGCCGCCAACAAAGGTGGAAAGATCGCCGGTGATGCGCGCGTTAAGTTGGAAGTGGAATCCGGACGCAAGGTTTTGAGCGATGAAAATTATCTGGATACCTCTGAAAAACTAAAACGTCTGGAACGGAAAAAGGGCATTGGCACTGGTGAAGAGTGATGTACGACGAATCTGACTACATCATGCTTTCGGCCCTACAGCATTACCAGTTCTGCCCGCGCCAGTGTGCCTTGATCCACGTCGAACAGCAGTGGGCCGAGAATCGCTTCACCGCCGAGGGCAAGGTGCTGCACGAACGGGCCGATAGCGGTTCAGCTCAGCAAAAGGGTGGGATGCGTGTCGTGCGTACCCTGCCGCTCTGTTCTTCGCTGTTGGGCTTAAGCGGGCAGGCGGATGTGGTGGAGTTTCATGTCGATGGGCGGATTTATCCGGTTGAGTATAAACGCGGTAAGCCCAAGAAAAATCGCTGTGACGAGGTGCAGCTCTGCGCTCAGGCGCTCTGCCTGGAAGAGATGTTGACTGTGCCGATTGAATGCGGAGCACTGTTTTATGGTCAGCGGCGGCGCAGGAAAGAGGTGCAATTTGATGGCGAGCTCAGGGCCTTAACGCAGGAGATCATCGCTAAAACCCATCAGATGATCCAGGACCGGGTAACGCCTCGGGCTGAGTACGAGAAAAAGTGTGATGCCTGCTCGTTGTTTAGCCTGTGCCTGCCGAAAAGCTGCGGGTCGGCCCGTTCGGTCAGTCGTTACATGAACCGGATGCTGGGAGGGGAGCTATGAGGAAGATGCTGAACACGCTCTATGTGACAACGCAGGGCGCTTATCTGCACAAAGAAGGGGAGACGGTGGTCGTCAAGGTTGAGCGGGAGAATCGCCTGCGCTTGCCGATCCATACCTTAAGTTCGATTGTCTGTTTCGGTCAGGTGTCGTGCAGTCCGTTTTTACTTGGGCACTGCGCGGAGAAGGATGTCGCCGTCAGCTTCCTGACCGAATACGGCCGGTTTCTGGCGCGGCTGCAGGGGCCGGTCTCCGGCAATGTGCTGCTGCGCCGCGAACAGTACCGACGCGCCGATTGTGAGCAGGCGTCGGCGAAAATGGCGCGGATGTTCGTGGCTGGCAAGGTCGCCAATTCCAGGGTCATCATCCACCGCGCCACGCGCGATCATGCCGATAAAACTGAAGCAACCGGCATGGAACAGACCTGTCAGACCTTTTCACGTTATGCCAAGCGGCTGCTGCTCGAAGATAATCTGGAGAGTATCCGTGGCATAGAAGGGCGCACCGCCCGTGATTACTTTGATCAATTCAATCACCTGATTGTGGCGCAGAAAGATGATTTTATTTTCCTGGTCGTAATCGGCGGCCACCGCTTGATCGGGTCAATTGTCTGTTGTCATTTATTTACACCCTGCTGTATCACGATGCCCGGTCCGCCTTAGAGACAGTCGGCCTCGATCCCGGCGTCGGTTATCTGCATCGTGATCGTCCTGGCCGTTTGGGGTTGGCCCTTGATCTGATGGAAGAATTCCGGCCGATGCTGGCTGACCGGTTGGTGCTGTCATTGATCAATCTCGGACAGGTGAAAAAGAAGGGCTTCACCGTTACTGAATCTGGCGCAGTGAAAATGGATGATGAAACGCGCAAGGTTGTGCTGGTTGCCTATCAAAAACGGAAGCAGGAAGAGATTGAACATCCATTTCTGAACGAGAAGATTCCAGTCGGCATGTTGCTGATTTCTCAGGCGCAACTGCTCAGTCGTTATCTGCGCGGTGATTTGGATGATTATCCGCCATTTTTGTGGAGGTAACCCATGATGGTGTTAGTCAGTTACGATGTGGCAACCACTGACAAGACAGGTCCCAAACGGTTACGCAGAGTCGCAAAAGTTTGTCAGAATCACGGGCAGCGAGTGCAGTACTCAATATTTGAATGTATTGTCGAACCGGCCCAGTGGACAATGATGCGCCAGCAGTTACTCGATGTTATTGATGAAGAACGTGATAGTCTGCGTTTTTATTTTTTAGGAGCAAATTGGCAACGACGGATCGAGCATGTCGGGGCCAAAGAAACTGTGGATATGGAAGGACCTTTAATTATTTAGCGAACCTAAAGTGATTGTTGGTTTCCCGGTAGGTTCGCGATTTTGTAAGTTATTGTTTTCTAGAGACATATTTTTCAAGACTTTTTGTGAGAGTAGAAGTTAGGAATTAATACAGAGCCTCGCAGAATCGTAAGTAAAAGAAACGTAGAATCATGCTGTTAGCAGCATGCAGTCGCCCCTTCACGGGGGCGTGGATTGAAACAAATTATGAGCAAGCCTGAGATGAAAACATTGCGTGTCGCCCCTTCACGGGGGCGTGGATTGAAACAACAGTAAGCATAAAGCCGCAGGGTCACATCTTAAATATTAAGTATTGATCGAATTGCTAATCTGGTTCATATTG
>JAAXQE010000158.1 GCA_012974425.1 Geopsychrobacter sp. | reverse complement strand
CATGTTCATTCATCAGCCGAGTAAATACGGCTTCACCAGCGTCAGCGCAATCCCCCACATCATCAGACACACCAGCCCATCGAGCATCCGCCAGGCGCTCCGTCGCTTAAACAATGGCGCCAGCAGCGGGCCACCGAACCCCAGGGTGAAAAACCACAGAATAGAGGCAGTCACCGCACCCGCACCGAAGATCAGGCGTTGCTCAAAGGGGAACTGCCCCCCGATGCTGCCGATCAACACCAGGGTGTCGAGATAGGCGTGGGGGTTCAGAAAAGTCACCGCCAGGGTCGCTAAGATCAGCGCCCCACGGGTCAGGGGGACGCTCTTTTCGGCCTGCAATCCGGCGCTGCCGCGCAGGGCCGAACGCAGGGCAAAGGCCCCGTAGACGGCGAGAAAAAGTGCCCCGCCGAGAGCCGCATAACGCATCAACTCAGGGTGTGATGCGACCAGCGTACCGACTCCGGCCAAGCCGATCCCGATCAGCAGCAGGTCTCCTCCGGCACAGAGCGCCGCGATCAGTAAGGGCCGATTGCCGCGCACTGCGTTCGACAGCACGAATGTGTTCTGGGCGCCGATGGCGATGATCAGGCCTGCGGTTACAACAAAACCCTGTAGATAAATATTCAGCATGCGTCATTTCTCCTTTGTGGAACAGAGAGTAGCTGCCGAATGATCATCTGTAAAATTAATTGTTTTACGACACCATTAGCAATGCTAATATAGCCGGCATGATTGATTATCGTCTGCTTGCGGCCCTGGCCGCTGTCATTGATGAGGGTGGCTTCGAACGCGCTGCTCAGGTGCTGCACCTGACCCAGTCGGCGGTGTCACAACGGGTGCGCCAGCTCGAAGAGCGCTTGGGCCAGGTCATGCTGGTCCGTTCGCAGCCGCCGGAACCGACCCCCGCCGGGCGCAGGTTGCTCAAGCACTATCAACAGGTGCGGCTGCTTGAAAGTGCCCTGCCTGCTTCACTGTTAGGCGAAGCCACCGAGGGCCCGCTGACCCTGGCGTTGGGGATCAACGCCGACAGTCTGGCCACCTGGTTCTGGCAGGCGGGCGGAATGGTGCTCAAGCGACGCAATATCCTTTTCGACCTACGCGTCGATGATCAGGATGTGACCCAGAAGATGCTCAAGAGAGGCGAGGTTGTCGGTTGCGTCAGCGCGGCGGCAACGCCATTGCAGGGATGTCGTTGCATCTACCTCGGCACCATGATCTATCGCCTGCTGGCCAGCCCTGAGTTTATCGAGCGCTGGTTTCCCGAGGGTCTGACCGCCAAAGCCGTCACCCAGGCGCCAGTCGCAATCTTCGGCCGCCACGACGCCCTGCAATTTCGTTTATTGAATCAGGCCCTGGCCACAAAACCCCAGCTCGGGCCAGCGCACTATATCCCCTCCCCCGAAGCCTTCGCCGAAGCCGTCTACCGCGGCCACGCTTATGGCGCTATTCCTGATCAACAGAGTGAAGCATGGCTGCAAAACGGGGAACTGCTCGAGATGATCCCGCAGCACGAATATGTGCGTCTCTACTGGCACTGCTGGAATATCTCTTCGGAGTTGCTAGAGGACCTGGAGAGGTGTTTTAAGAAGGTTGCGAGTCAGGTTCTTTATCAGGAGGAGTTGTGAAGACCAAGAGACAAGAGGCGGGAAGCGAGAAAAAGCCACAACGGGAGAAATCACGACGGACGACCGCGCAACAACCCACCCCGTGGGACGCAGCCGTAACGCAACAGAGTTTTTGAGGAATTCGAACGAAGATGTTTGAGCCGCAGGCAAGTTTCTGAGCGAGCTCAAAACGGCGTGGAGTGAAGGGAACTGCGGCAAAAAGGCCAGATAGAAGACTGCGGTCTTGGGATTGTGCAGATTACTCAAGAACCCCCTCGGCAAAACTAGGCTGCGAATCACCAACAGGGTACCGGCTCCGGGGGGCAGGGTCAGAATCGCGGCGAGCGCGGTAAAGGTCAGCAGCTGTTGATCAATCATCGGCGGGACCAAGCGTCTTGATCCTGATCACTGGTGCCGCGTCATACTGCACGGTGCGATGATAGGCCATCGCCGGAAGGCCGAACGACATGCAGTACCCGATGGTTTGATCCGCCGGGATAGCAATTCGGCTGCGCAACTGCGGCACGATCCTCTCGAAGGTCCACTTGGCCAAGCCGTTCCACAGGGTCCCGACCCCCTGAGTCTGGGCGAGCAGTTCGAAGCTGGTCAGAGCAATCAAACAGTCCGCCTCGGGCGCCGCAACCCGCTTGGGTGCAGTGGCGATAAGCAGATGGGGGGCCCCGCGGAATATCACGTCGATGCCGCTCTGCTCCCAGGCCGGCACGAAGTCGCGAAAGAAGGAGAGTCGTGCCGGCAACTGGCCGTTCTCGACATTCTCCCTGATGCCACGATAAGCCGCCTCACGCAGCTCGGCCATCACATTGCGATCAGATACCACATAAAAATTGATCTGACGGGCATTGTGCCCGGTCGGGGCATGCCAGGCGGTCGCCAGCAGTTCGTCGATCAACTCGCTCGGCAGCTCTTCGTCGAGATAGCGGCGCACCGAACGGCGGCCACGAATCAGGGTCGAAAGCTGATCCGGCTGCGGCAGATTCCCGGCCAGCGGCTGACTCGCAGCCGGATCCCGACCCAGAATCGAAACCGCTCCGGTCGGACAGATCGCCAGACAATGCTGGCAGCGGTAGCACTGCTTCTCTTTCGTCGCATGGATCAGCGGGTAGCCAGCCTGCATATCGATAATCAGCGCCGGGCAATCGGCAGCGCAGCCGCCGCAGCTGATACATTTATCGCGATCGACCTTAAAATCCAACATATTCTAATTTCCTTTCCGACTCATCTATTATCCGAGCGAAGGTTGTCTAGAAACACACCTCACGCTTCACGCTTCACGCGTCCCTCAAGCCTGAGCGTCAGTAAAATCGCCACGGCGGTCAAGCCAGCGCTGACAAGATAGCTTGGGACAAAGGTATGACTGAATTCAGCGAGCAGGCCGGCACTCCCCGGTCCGGCGATCTGACCGGCAGCGAAGAACAGGGTCAGGGTGCTGAAGCCGCTGGCGGCCCGTTCGAGGCCCAGATACTCGGCAACCGCAGCGGCCATGATCGTTGGTACGGCAAAGAGGACCGAACCATAACAGATGACCGACAGCCACATCGCCCAGGCACCGAGTTGGCCACCCAGCCCGGCCAGCAGGTAGGCGCAGGTGAACATGACATAGACCAGCACCATGCCGTTACGCCGCCCGATCCGGTCCGAGATACTGCCGAAGACCACCCCCGAAAAGAGCGCGAAGAAACCGACCCAGGACCAGAGCTGACCGGCCCGCGTCTCGCTGAAGCCGTAATCTTCAACCATGGTGGTGACGATAAAGGTGCCGTAGACCATGTAGGTCAGGCCGAAGATCAGATAGATGATGCCGAGCTGGATGAGGATCCTGGTGCCAGCCTTGCCGCTCATCTCTTCGACGGTAACGGCCTCGGCGAGGCCATAGGGTTCAAGGCCCAGCTCAGCGGGATCGTTGCGCGTCACCAGCAATGCAACCAGCGCTGCCAGCAGACTGACCAGGCCCAGCAGGACCCAACTGCTGCGCCAGCCGTAGGCTGCGTTTAAGCTCGGGACCACCAGCCCGGCCAGGATAATCGCGGTACCGTTGCCGGCGATGATCAGGCCAGCCGCCTGACCCCGCTTGTTCCGCCGGAACCAATGGGAAACCAGCACCATGGTCGGGATATTGGCAAACCCGCTGCCGGCCCCGACCAGGCCATAAAAAAACACGAGCATCGCCAGGCTTTCGGCCTGGCTGATCAAGAGCATACACAGGCAGACCAGCAGCAGACCACAAACAATAACCGCACGTGGCCGATAACGCCGGATCAACCAGGGGGAGAGTGCCACCGCGAGCAGATAGCCGACAAAATTAGCGGTACTGATCAGCCCCATCTGATCATAACCCAGAGCCAGACCTTGACGCATCGCCGGGAGCAACAGGCCGAAAGCGAAACGGGCCAAGCCGAGACAGGCAAAGAGGGTCAACCCGCCCGAGAGGACGATCATCCAGCCGTAGTGCAAGGGGAAGCTACGGCTAAGGTTCACGGAGTGATCTCTTGCGTTTCTGTTTGGGGAAGTTGCGCGGCGATGGCCGCCATCACGCGCTCAACAATCGCAATATGGGTCTCCTTGCAATTCTCGAGGAGAAAGAGATCGTCAAAATTCAAAGGCTCACCGAAACAGGCCTCGCCACGCTGGCCGAATCCGGGGAATTTCCAGTAATTCAGCCCGGTCAGCGCGGTCGGGATCACTACCGGGCGGTGATCGTAAATCAGCTTGCCGACACCGCGATTCCCCTTGCCGAGGCGACCATCCTTGTGTCTGGTCCCCTCGGGGAAGAGCATCACCTTCTCTGTTTCAAGCAGCTGCCCGAGTTGCTTGCCCGCCTTCAGGTCGCGGCCGCGCCGAATCGGAAAAGCACCCCAACTGCGAAAGATCGCACTCAGCAGCGGGTTGCGAAAAAGTTCCTCCTTGGCTGGCGCCCAGAGCATCTGCAGCGGGAAAGCACGCAACACCGCCCAGGGCAGAAAAACCGTTTCATAGCCGGAGATATGGTTCGAAGCGATCAGCACCCCGCCCGTTTGCGGGATATGTTCCATGCCGCGCGTCGAAAAACGATTAAAAAAAGAGGCATAACTCCCGATTACATAGGCAGCGAGCAAGGCCCAAAGACGCCTGATCAATGAAATTTTCACAAAAAAAACCCTTTCAATGGGATAAAAGAAGGCAGAGTATAACCGATCAAGCCCGAACTGAGTAGTGATCATGCGCCGAGTACTCGAAAGGTCGGCACATGTAAAATTTCACATACGAATGGACAATCTTTTTTTTTGTGGCATCATCCATTCCTGCCCATTAGTCTTTAGATGCACCTATAGAGCAAAAAGCGGAGGGAACCTAAAATGTCCGACCCAACCCAACTTCCGGCCTGGCAGGCCTTGCTGGAGGACCAACAGCAACTATCATCAACGTCGATGCGCGAACTATTCAGCGCAGAGCCGCAGCGCTTCAAGCGCCTGTCTCTGCAACTCGATGATCTGCTCTTCGATTTCTCCAAAAACCTGATGACCGAAAAAACCATCGGCCTGCTCGCAGATCTGGCCGATCAGACCGAGCTGCGCAAGCGGATCGATGCCCTGTTTAACGGCGAGAAGGTCAACAACACCGAAGGGCGTGCAGCCCTGCATACAGCCTTGCGCAACCGCAGCGCCACCCCGGTCAGCCTCGCGGGTCGGAACCTTATGCCTGAAATCAAACGGGTTCTGGCGCAGATGGACAAATTTTCGCAGCAGGTGCGCAACGGAGACTGGCGCGGCTACACCGGCCTGCCGATCACCGATGTCATCAACATCGGTATCGGCGGCTCGGACCTCGGCCCCCTGATGGTCACCGAAGCGCTCAAACCCTACAGTTGCAAGCGCTTGCGTTTCCATTTCGTTTCCAACGTCGATGCCAGCCAGCTCTGCGAAGTCCTCAAGCTGCTCGACCCCGAAACCAGTCTGTTTCTGATCGCCTCCAAGACCTTCACCACCCAGGAGACCCTGAGCAACGCCCATTCGGCGCGGAGCTGGTTTTTGTCTCATGCCTTAGATGATGAGCATATCGCACGCCACTTCGTCGCGATGTCGACCAACTCTGAGCGGGTCAGCGCTTTCGGCATCGACCCGGCGAATATGTTCGAATTCTGGGAATGGGTCGGTGGGCGTTATTCCTTGTGGAGTGCCATCGGGCTGTCGATCGTATTGGCGGTCGGGATGGAAAAATTTGAAGAGCTCCTTGAGGGGGCGCATCTGGTCGATGAACACTTCCGCACCAGCCCCTGGAGAGAGAACATCCCGGTCATGATGGGTCTGATCGGCATCTGGAACAGCAACTTCCTCGGCGCGGAGAGCCAGGCGATCCTCCCCTACGACCAGTACCTGCATCGCTTTCCCGCCTACCTGCAGCAGGCCGACATGGAGAGTAACGGCAAAGGGGTCAGCCGGGACGGAGACGCCGTCACCTGCGATACCGGGCCAATCATCTGGGGCGAACCGGGCACCAACGGTCAACACGCCTTCTACCAGTTGATCCATCAGGGCACCCGCCTGATCCCCTGTGACTTTCTGGCCGCGGCCAACAGTCAGAACCCCCTCGGTGAGCACCAGCAGATTCTGCTCTCCAACTTCCTCGCCCAGAGTGAGGCGTTGATGATGGGCAAAACCGCCGCTGAAGCCCGGCAGGGGATGGTCGATGCTGGACTATCTGCCGAAGAGAGCGAAACATTACTCCCGCACAAGGTCTTCCCCGGCAACCGCCCGAGCAACTCCTTCTTATACCGCAGCCTCGATCCGAAAACCCTCGGCATGCTGATCGCGCTCTACGAGCACAAAATTTTCGTCCAAGCCAGTATCTGGGGAATCAACCCCTTCGATCAATGGGGCGTCGAGCTCGGGAAACAGTTGGCAAAGAAGATCCTGCCCGAATTGGCCCCGGACGCCAAGATCGGCGAACACGACAGCTCAACCCGCGGTCTGATCGAAAGAATCCGTGAATTGCAGAGCTAAGAAATCCACCATCGCATAGCACCCAGCCCCATGCGACGCAGCCGCAACGCAACAGGGATTTTGCGGAAATCGAGGGAGGATGTCTGAGTTCCAGGCGAGTTTCTTCAGCGAGCGCGACATACTGTGTGAGAGGAAGGAACCCCGCCATGCAGGCAAGGAGTTTGGGGCGCATTTTTGATCCAAACTTTCGGCCGGACAAAAATTTGGCCGTCTGGCGGGACGCAACCCGACGGTTTAACGACGGGTGGATACAATACCTAACATCAATTGTAATAGCTCAAACCTGATCTGCCAGTCATTGTCAGAATTGCTCGGAACCAACTTAGTTCTGCACCCATATGTTGCAAGCCGACCATAATTTCGATCTCAAAACTCCCCAGGCGCGCAGCCAGAGCTGGAGCTCGGCGGACAGGAGAGTATTTTACCGCTGAAGATCTCTTTGACGAAACGAAAGGCATCCTCGCTGCAGCCAGAAAGGCACTTGAGGCCATTCGGAAAGGCGTCGAATCCTTCCAGGACTTTCCCTTCACTTGCCGCAAGGCCACCCCAGAAGGCCCCTTGCTGCGTGAAATGATTATCCCCTTTGCGGCAAGCGGCTATGTTGCTCTCTTTGAAATTGAGGACGACAAAACGGTCACAATGCCAGCGCTCAGACACCAGCGCGAAGAAGACCTCCACTAAACATTTTACTGGAAGTAGCGGGTTCCTATAAAACCGCCCCCCTAAAACGAGGAGAGGCCGGTTTCTATCTCTTTAAAAAACGATAGACGTCTTTGCGATGTCCAATATGGACAACCAAGATCAGCAGGACATCGCCATCAACTTGATAAAGAATTCGGTAGTCTCCTACGCGCACACGATATAGAGGTGGCTCTTCCCCTGCTAATTGCTTGCAATTTCCTGACACCGGATTTTCGGCTAAAGCAATGATCTCCCGATCAAGTTTCTTCAGAAGGGGTCGGTTTCCTTTTGCCAGCTTAACAAGCGCTTTTTCTGCAGAAGGAGTTAGCTCTATTCTGTAAGCCACCGATCAAAGCCCCAAATTCTTTCGAACATCGTCGTAAGAAATCCGCTCTCCTTGGGATTCCTCAAGCGCCTGCCGAGAAGCTTTAATATCGAGCTGATCTTCCAGCATTTCCAGAAGTTTCAAATCGTCAATGGAGATTATCGCCCCTACTTCTCGGCCGCGCTTCGTGAGAACAACGCGTTCTTGCGTATAACGAGCACGATCAACGACCTCACCTAAACGGTCACGAGCATCAGAAACACCAATTCTAACCATAAGCGCCCTCCCTTCTCTTGTACGAATTGTACAATTCGTACAGAAAGCAGTCAACTGTTTCCAGCTCCACCGAAAGGGCATCACCGAGAATTTTGAAGGGAAGACCCTATGGGGATGAGAATTGGTTACGCATGGGTTAGCAGCGCCGGGCAAAAGCTGGATGTTCAGCTCGACAAGCTAGAGAATTGCGATCGGTCTATCTTGAGAAAGCATCGGCGTCATCGACCATATCACGGTAGTAGCAAACCTGATCTGCCAGTCATTGTCAGAATTGCTCGGAACCAACTTAGTTCTGCACCCATATGTTGCAAGCCGACCATAATTTCGATCTCAAAACTCCCAAGACAAGTGAGATTTACCCAAAAACAGATATGACACAAATATTGAGAC